>JAOPUX010000138.1 GCA_025963285.1 Jatrophihabitans sp. | reverse complement strand
CTCGAAGCCGGTGCCGATGGCCAGCCCGGTGAACGCGGCGGACATGACCGAGAGGGCGATGATGCTCGGGACCACGAAGTCGATCCGGCGCGGCACCCCGAGGGAGTACAGCAGCGGCAGGTTGAAGAAGAAGAGCAGTAGCAGGGGGATGACGAGCGTCAGCCCGACCTGCTCGGCGTTGCGCAGCTGCAGCCGGAACTCCAGGCTGGTCTGGGACACCAGCATCCGCCGCTTCGAGGCCACCCCCGGCGCGGGCGCGAAGCTCGTCATGCCCGAAGCTCCCGGCTGGTGAGTTCGAGGAAGACGTCCTCGAGGGTGCGGCGCTCCACGGCGAGGTTCTCGGCCAGCACACCCTGGGCCGCGCACCAGGCGGTGAGCGTGGCCAGCAGCTGCGGGGTGACGTCGCCGGAGACGAGGTACTCACCGGCCGACGACTCGGCCGCCATCGTGCCCTCGGGCATGGCCGTGAGCAGCGACGCGAGCCGGAGCCCGGCGGGGGCGCGGAACCGGATCTGCCCCTCCGCGCCGGCCTTGGTGAGCTCGGCCGGTGATCCCTCGGCCACCACCCTGCCGGAGTCGATGACGACCACGTTGTCGGCGAGTTGCTCGGCCTCGTCGAGGAAATGGGTGGTGAGCACCACGCTGACCCCGTCGGCACGAAGCTTGCGCACGAGCTCCCACGTGGCCCGTCGTGCCTGCGGGTCCATCCCGGCGGTGGGCTCGTCGAGGAAGACGAGTTCGGGGCGGGCCACCAGGGCAAGCGCCAGGGAGAGACGCTGCTGCTGCCCGCCGGAGAGGCGCTTGACGGTGACGTTGGCCGCGTCGGCGAGCCCGACCGTCTCGAGCAGGGCCCCGGGGCTGAGCGGGTTGGCGGCGTAGGAGGCGAAGAGCTCGAGGAGTTCGATCGACTGGGCCTCGCGGTAGCCGCCGACGCCCTCCTGCAGCATCACCCCGATGCGTGGCCGGAGCGCCTCGAGCTGGGTGGCCGGGTCGAGGCCGAGCACGCGGACCGAGCCCGAGTCGGCCCGTCGGAAACCCTCGCAGATCTCCAGCGAGGTCGTCTTGCCGGCTCCGTTGGGGCCCAGCAGGGCCAGCAGCGTGCCCCGCTCGACGTGCAGCGAGACCCCGTCCACCGCCCGTTTTCCGTCATAGGCCTTGACGAGGTCATGGACCTCGAGGGCAGCAGCAGGTGCGGGCACGAGGCCAGTCTAGGAAGCCCGGGTATGAGAGGCCGCACCGACGGCCCGGGAGTGACCCGCCGGACATCTGTCAGACGGTGGGCTCCTTGGCGGAGTTGGCGTAGGAGTCGACGTACTCCTGCTCCGACAGCGCCTGGATCGCGACCCGGATGGTGTCGGTGATCTCGCGCAGCACGCGGGCGCTGCGCTCCTCGGCGGCGCGGTCGCCGAAGTACAGCGGGGCACCGAAATGCACCTGTACCGGCGCGCGGTGCCAGCGCTTGCCGTCCGGCGGCAGTACGTCGCGGGTGCCGATCAGCCCGACCGGGACCACCGGAGCGCCGGAGCGTATGGCCAGCCTGGCCACCCCGGTGCGGAATTTGTAGAGCCGGCCATCGGGGGAGCGGGTGCCCTCCGGGAAGATCCCCAGCGCGCCGCCGCCCTGCAGCACCTCCACGCCGATGTCGATGACGCCTGCGGCGGAGCGGGTGTCCGAGCGCTCCACCGGCACCTGCCCCAGACCGTTGAAGAGGGCCGCCATGGCCCGCCCCTTCAGCCCGGGCGTGTTGAAATACTCCGCCTTGGCGAAGTAGGAGACCTGCCGCTTGGCCATGAGCGGGGTGAAGACCTCGTCGGCGAAGGAGACGTGGTTGGCAGCGAGGATCACCCCACCCGTCCGCGGCACGTGGGACCGCCCCGTGACGGCAGGGCGGTAGATCCCGTGGATGAGAGGGATGAGGCCGAGTTCGATCGTCCGGTACAGCACAGCCGAAACCTACCGGTGAACGTCACACCCGGGGTGCCGAGCAGGGCGTGAGGAAATACGTCATACTGGTGTTGTGAAATTGGCCGGCACGTCAGCAGCGCCGTCGACGGGGTCCGCCCTCGCCGCCGACCGCACGCGTGACGCCGTAGCCAGGCTGATCCTCGAGCGTGGCCCGCAGAGTGCCGCCGACCTCGCCGACGCGCTGGAGCTCTCACCCGCGGCGATCCGCCGGCACCTCGATGCGCTCGTCGCCGAGGGGCTGCTCTGCGAGGGGCGCCCGAGGCAGTCCCCCCAGCGGGGCAGGGGGCGCCCGGCGCGCAGCTACGCGCTCACCGATGCCGGCCGCAACGCCTTCCCGCACGGCTACGACGACCTGGCCACCACCGCCCTGCGCTACCTGCTCGACACGGGTGGCGAGGCCGCGGTGAAGGCCTTCGCCGACCACCGCGCCGGCGCGCTCGCCGACCTGCTGCGCGACGAGGTGGCGGCCGTCGGCCCCGACGCGAGTAGCGCGACCCGGGCCGAGGCTATGGCCGGGTCGCTGAGCGCCCACGGATACGCTGCCACCACCGAGACGGCTGCGGCCGGTACGCAGATCTGCCAGCACCACTGCCCGGTCGCGCACGTCGCCGCCGAGTTCCCGCAGCTCTGCGAGGCCGAGACGAGAGCGTTCGAGAACGTCCTCGGCACGTATGTCCAACGTTTGGCCACGATCGCCCACGGCGACGGGGTCTGCACCACGCACGTCCCCGCACCGCACAATGCAGCACCCATCGCACCGAAGATCAGCCCGGAGGAATCGCTATGACCACCACTCCGACAGCACCCACCCAGGACGAGCAGATCGACGCGCTCGGTCGATACAGCTTCGGCTGGTCCGACACCGACGTCGCCGGTGCCAGCGCCCAGCGTGGTCTCTCCGAGGCCGTCGTGCGTGACATCTCAGCCAAGAAGAGCGAGCCGCAGTGGATGCTCGACTTCCGGCTCAAGGCCCTGGCGATGTTCGAGAAGCGGCCGATGCCCAGCTGGGGCTCGGTCCTCTCCGGCATCGACTTCGACAACATCAAGTACTTCGTCCGCTCGACGGAGAAGCAGGCCGCGAGCTGGGACGACCTGCCCGCCGACATCAAGAACACCTACGACAAGCTGGGCATCCCGGAGGCCGAGAAGCAGCGGCTGATCTCCGGTGTCGCCGCCCAGTACGAGTCCGAGGTGGTGTATCACAAGATCAACGAGGAGCTCGAGAAGCAGGGCGTCATCTTCCTCGACACCGACACCGCGCTGAAGGAGTACCCGGAGCTCTTCCAGGAGTACTTCGGCTCGGTCATCCCGTCCGGTGACAACAAGTTCTCCGCGCTCAACACGGCGGTCTGGTCCGGTGGGTCGTTCATCTACGTGCCGAAGGGCGTGCACGTCGAGATCCCGCTCCAGGCCTACTTCCGGATCAACACCGAGAACATGGGGCAGTTCGAGCGCACCCTGATCATCGTCGACGAGGACGCCTACGTGCACTACGTCGAGGGCTGCACGGCGCCGATCTACTCCAGCGACTCGCTGCACTCCGCGGTCGTCGAGATCATCGTCAAGAAGGGCGGCCGCTGCCGCTACACGACGATCCAGAACTGGTCGAACAACGTCTACAACCTGGTCACCAAGCGGGCCAAGGCCGAGGCCGGCGCCACCATGGAGTGGGTCGACGGCAACATCGGCTCCAAGGTCACCATGAAGTACCCGGCCGTCTGGATGACGGGGGAGTACGCCAAGGGTGAGGTGCTCTCGATCGCCTTCGCCGGCGAGGGCCAGCACCAGGACGCCGGAGCCAAGATGCTGCACCTGGCGCCGCACACCAGCTCCAACATCATCTCCAAGTCGGTGGCCCGTGGCGGTGGTCGCACGTCGTACCGCGGCCTCGTCGAGGTGCACAAGGGTGCCCACCACAGTGCCTCCACGGTGAAGTGCGACGCCCTGCTCGTCGACGACATCAGCCGCTCGGACACCTACCCCTACGTCGACGTCCGCGAGGACGACGTCTCGATGGGTCACGAGGCCACCGTCTCCAAGGTCAGCGAGGACCAGCTCTTCTACCTGATGAGCCGGGGCATGACCGAGGACGAGGCGATGGCCATGGTGGTCCGAGGCTTCGTCGAGCCCATCGCCCGCGAGCTCCCGATGGAGTACGCCCTCGAGCTCAACCGCCTGATCGAACTCCAGATGGAAGGGGCTGTCGGCTAACAACCGGCTAGCGCAATGACGATTACTGAGACAGATGCGGTGCGGCACAGCACCGGTTCCCCAGCCGAGCGCCTCACCTCGCGCGACCCGGAGGCCTTCGAGCTGCCCAGCGGCCGCGAGGAGGCGTGGCGGTTCACCCCGTCGCGCAAGCTCCGCGACTTCTTCAACGGCCTCGACGGCGACGACGACGCGGTGGCGCTGACGCCGTCCGTGCCGTCGCCGGCGGTCTTCGAGCTAGCCGACCCCTCGCACGAGCTGTGGGGCATCGCCGGGCAGCCCTCCGACCGCCTCGCCGCGGTTGCCTGGGCCAAGGCCCCCGCTGCCGGGGCGGTACGCATTCCCGCCGGCGCCGAGCTGACTGAGCCGGTCCGGCTCGACGTAGTCGGCAAGTCCGGCACTCGTGGGTACGGCCACCTGATCATCGACGCGGGCGCCAACAGCCGGGCCGTGGTGATCATCGACCACACCGGTGGCGGCCAGCACGCGGCCAACGTGGAGATCCGGGTCGGTGACGGCGCCACCCTCGACGTGGTCTCCGTGCAGAGCTGGGACACCGACGCCTTCCACCTTGCCCAGCACGACGCGCTGGTCGGCCGCGACGCCACGTTCCGGCACATCAACGTCACCCTCGGCGGCGGCCTCGTCCGGCTGGTGCCGACGGTCCGTTACGCGGGTCCGGGCGGGCGGGCCGAGCTGCTCGGCGTCAACTTCGCCGGCGACGGCCAGCACTTCGAGTCGCGCCTCTACGTCGATCACGGCCAGCCGAACTGCAGTTCGGACGTGCTCTACAAGAACGCCCTGCTCGGCGCCTCATCGCGCACGGTCTGGGTCGGCGACGTCCGCATCCGCCCGGCGGCGAAGGGCACCCAGACCTACGAGCTGAACCGCAACCTGGTGCTCTCGGCCGGTGCCCGCGCCGACTCCGTGCCGAACCTCGAGATCGAGACCGGTGACATCGCCGGGGCGGGCCACGCCAGTGCCACCGGCCGTTTCGACGACCTGCAGCTGTTCTACCTACAGTCGCGCGGCATCTCGGAGAAGGAGGCCCGTCGACTAGTCGTCCGCGGCTTCTTCGCCGACGTGGTTGGGCGCATCGGGCTGCCCGACCTCGAAGCCCAGATCATGACCACCATCGAGGCGCGCCTCGGCTACACCGCTACGGAGACAGAAGAATGAGCATCCTCGAGATTCGCGACCTGCACGTCACCGTGGGTGAGGACGACACCGAGATCCTCAAGGGCGTCGACCTCACCATCGAGTCCGGCCAGACGCACGCGATCATGGGCCCGAACGGCTCCGGCAAGTCGACGCTGGCCTACTCCATCGCTGGCCACCCGAAGTACACCGTTACCAGCGGCACCGTCACCCTCGACGGTGCGGACGTGCTGGCGATGACGGTCGACGAGCGCGCCCGCGCCGGCCTCTTCCTGGCCATGCAGTACCCCGTCGAGGTGCCCGGCGTGTCGGTGTCGAACTTCCTGCGCACCGCCGCCACGGCAGTCCGCGGCGAGGCCCCGAAGCTGCGCACCTGGGGCAAGGAGGTCAGCGCCGCGATGGACGCCCTCGAGATGGACA
>JAOPUX010000034.1 GCA_025963285.1 Jatrophihabitans sp. | reverse complement strand
CGGCGGCGGTCGGGATGTCAACGTCACGCGACTCCCGGATCGGCTTGCCGTTGTCGAGCGACTCGAGCACCGCCAGCTCGCGGCCGCGCTCCTGGATGGCGCGGGCGATCCGGAAGAGGTACTTGCCGCGCTCCTTCCCGGGCATCGATCCCCAGACACCGTCGGCGGCACGGCGGGCGGCCACGACCGCGTCGTCCACGTCGGCCGGGCCGGCCTCGGCCACCTCGGCCAGCGGCTCCTCGTCGGCGGGGTTGATCGTCTTCACCGCGTCGCCGCCGCCGTCGCGGAAGGCCCCGTCGATGAAGATCTGGTAGCTGGGCTTGAGCCGCGCGAGATCGCGGGACTCAGGGGCGGGTGCGTTCTCGAAGGTGCCCATGTCAGTCCACCGTCACGTAGTCGGGGCCGTCGTAGCGGCCGGGGGCCAGCTTGTGCCGCTGCAGGAGCAGGTCGTTGAGCAGGCTGGAGGCGCCGAAGCGGAACAGGTCCGGGGTGAGCCACCGCTCGCCGGCCACCTCGTTGACCATCACCAGATAGCGGAGGGCCTCCTTGCTGGTGCGGATGCCGCCGGCGAGCTTCACCCCGCGGACGTCGCCGGTGAGGGCCGCGTAGTCCCGGGCAGCCTCCAGCATCACCAGCGCGACGGGCGGGGTGGCGGCCGGTGAGATCTTGCCGGTGGAGGTCTTGATGAAGTCGCCGCCGGCGCTCAGCGCCAGCCACGAGGCCCGGCGCACGTTGTCGAGGGTGGCCAGCTCGCCGGTCTCCAGGATCACCTTGAGGTGGGCGCCGCCGCAGGCCGCCTTCGTGGCGACGATCTCCTCGTACACCTGCAGGTAGCGGCCGGAGAGGAACGCGCCGCGGTCGATCACCATGTCGATCTCGCCGGCGCCGGCCGCCACCGCGTCGCGGACGTCATGCAGCTTGGTCTCCAGCGACGCCCGCCCGGAGGGAAAGGCGGTGGCGACACTGGCTACGGCCACCGTCGAGCCCTGTAGCGCCTCGACGGCGGTGGCGACGAGGTCGGGGTAGCAGCAGACGGCCGCCACCGGGGGAGCGGAGGCGTCGGGGCGGCGGGCCTTGGCGCAGAGCGAACGGATCTTGCCCTCGGTGTCGGCCCCCTCGAGCGTGGTGAGGTCGACCATCCGGATGGCCATGTCGATGGCCCAGGCCTTGGCGGTGGTCTTGATGCTGCGGGTGGCCAGCCCCGCCGCCCGGCCCTCCGCGCCAACCTGATCGACACCGGGCAGCCCGTGCAGGAACCGCCGCAGTGACGAGTTGTCGGCCGCGAGGCTCGTCAGATCGGTCAACGTGGTCACCGAGCCAGTCTAGGAGTGGTGGCGAGCCCGGCCACCGGTGGAAAAGGCCTTAGGCTCGATTCGTGCAGACGACAGTGGTCGACCATCCGATCGTGCAGGCCCGCTTGACCGTGATGCGGGACGAGCGCAGCAGCAACGCAGAGTTCCGCGCCGCGCTGCGCGAACTCGCCACCCTGCTCGTCTACGAGGCCACCCGGGAGCTGGCGATCAGCCAGGCCCCGATCAGCACTCCGGTGACCCAGACGACCGGCACCACCCTGGCCAACCCGCCGCTGCTGGTGCCGGTGCTCCGCGCGGGGCTGGGCATGGCCGAGGCGGCCTTCAACCTGCTGCCCGAGTCGCAGATGGGCTTCGTCGGGCTGGCGCGGGACGAAGAGACCCACGAGCCGCACGCCTACATGGCCTCGCTGCCGGCGTCGCTGGCCGGCCGACCGGTGATCGTCCTGGACCCGATGCTGGCCACCGGCGGTTCGCTGCTGCACTGCCTCAACCTGCTGGCCGAGCGCGGCGCGCAGGACCTCACCGTGATCTGCGCGCTGGCCGCCCCGGAGGGCGTGGCCGCGATCGAGGCCAGCGGCCTGCCGGTGCGGATCTTCACCGCCAGCATCGACGAGGGGCTCAACGCCAACGCCTACATCGTGCCGGGCCTCGGCGACGCCGGCGACCGCCAGTTCGGCCCCCGCTAAATTCGCTCGGCCGCTAATTCGCCGAATGGCTAGTTTGGACGCGAGTGGCTGGGCGACACGCCGCCACTCGCGTCCGAACAAGCCACTCGCGGCATGTGGTCGGCGGCCGCGTGCCGCGAGTCTCAGCCAGTTCCTAGCTGGCACTGCAACCAAACGCGGGGTCAGAGCGTCTAGACATACGAACGAACTTCCCTTCCCCGCCCGGAGGCGCCGCGGTGTCCCGTCGCACGCGCCGCCTCCGGGCGTCCAACGTCTGGGCCGCCCTGATCCTGCTGGCGCTGGCGGGCCTGCTCGCGGCCTGTGGCACCCCGTCGAAGACGACCGCGGGCGCGGCGCCAGCGGTGAGCGTGCCCACCAGCCCGGCGGCGGCCACCACCCTCACCCGCACCTTCGCCCCGTACGACGCGGCCGGCGAGCTGATCGCCGCGATCCACGGGCATGCGTCGGGTTCGTGCTGGACGACGTCGATCTCGGCCCCGGCCGCCAACACCTACCGCTGCCTGGCAGGTAACCAGATCCTCGACCCGTGCTTCGCCGCGACCCCGAAGGCCAGCACCGTCGCCTGCTTCGCCGACCCGTTCTCCGCCGGGCTGCTCGTCACCCTCAGCAGTGCGCTTCCGAAGGCCGACCCGGGCACCCGCGCCGATCCGTGGGCGCTGCAGCTGGCAGACGGCACGCACTGCGTGGCCGTCACCGGGACGGTCCATCGGCTCGGGTCGCTCAACCTCGACTACGCCTGCGGTGCCTCGGCCACCGCGGGCCTGCTGGCCGCTGCCAAGGTGGGTGCGGCTCGGCAGGTCGAGTACGTCGCCCGCACCGGGGCCGTGCCCCGAAACATCGCGGTCAGCACTGCCTGGCGTGGTTAGTCGCGGCCCGAAGCAACCTCGGCACCCCGCTGGGCGTCTCACTGATGTGGCAACCTTGGTCGCAGTGCATGCGGGCAGGGACGTCGGAGCGCACGAGGTCGAGGTGACGGCCCCGGCGGTGCTCGTCGACGTCCCGGCCCTCTATCAGTCGCACTGGCGCGCCATGGTCCGCCTGGCCGTCCTCCTCGTCGACGACGTCGCGAGCGCCGAGGACGTGGTGCAGGACGCCTTCATCGCCCTGCATCGCCGCGCCTCCGCCCTGCGCGATCCGGACGCGGCCGCCGCCTACCTGCGCGCCTCCGTCGTCAACCTCAGTCGCTCGGTGATCCGGCGGCGGCAGGTGGCCCGCAAGCACCTGAAGGTTGCCGAGCCGGAGGCCACCCCGGGAGCGGACGAGTACGCCCTGCTGCGCGCCGAGCATCGCCAGACCCTCGATGCCGTCCACAGCCTGCCGCGCCGCCAGCAGGAGGTGCTGATCCTGCGTTACTGGTCGGGGCTCTCCGAGCGCGAGATCGCCGAGACGCTGGGTATCTCCGCCGGCTCGGTGAAGTCCGCGGCCAGCCGCGGCATCGCCACCCTGCAGCGTCAGCTCGGGGGTGGGTCATGAGCGAGGACGACATCGAGCGGCGCCTCTCCGACGCCTTCACCGCCCAGGCCTTCGCCGCGGCCGGTGACGCGCGGCCGGTGCCGCCGCCGGCCTTCCTGGGCGGGGCGCAGCCGCTC
>JAOPUX010000005.1 GCA_025963285.1 Jatrophihabitans sp. | reverse complement strand
GTGCCGGTGGTCGTCGACCGGATGAGCTCGCCGTACCTCGGTGGCGCCACGATCGACCCGGCCACGCTGGTTGCGCCCGCCGAAACGATCAAGCTCACGGCCCAGGCCGCGGACAAGGTTCGCGAATTGCTCGATTCCGAGGGCCGGGACGACCTCCGTCTGCGCATCGCGGTCCAGCCCGGCGGCTGCTCGGGCATGCAGTACCAGCTCTTCTTCGACGAGCGCTTGCTCGACGGCGACGTCGAGATCGACCACGACGGCGTGCCGTTGATCGTCGACCGGATGAGCGCGCCGTACCTGGCCGGGGCCGAGATCAGCTACACCGACACCATCGAGAAGCAGGGTTTCGAGATCGACAACCCGAACGCCGGCGGCGGCTGCGCCTGCGGCAACTCGTTCTGCGGCTGAGCGACCACCTCGCAACGTCGGACTTCTCACACGGCCGGGACCAGCACTTGGTCCCGGCCGTTGTGTGTCCGGTCGCCTAGATTCCCCCCGTCAGGTGTTCAACGGGCCTGTCCCGCGAGCGTTAGGTAGCTTCCCTCCATGCCAGTTCTTGTCGCAGGTTCGATCGCCACCGACCACCTGATGCATTTCCCGGGGAAGTTCTCCGATCAGCTCCTCGCCGACCAGCTGCACAAGGTGTCGCTCTCGTTCCTCGTCGACGAGCTCGTCGTGCGGCGCGGCGGGGTGGCACCCAACATCTGCTACGGCATGGCCCAGCTCGGCGGCTCGCCGGTGCTGATCGGCGCGGTCGGCTCGGACTTCGACGAGTACCGCGGCTGGTTGGAGAAGAGCGGCGTCGACTGCAAGCACGTGCACGTCTCGGCCACCCAGCACACGGCCCGCTTCGTCTGCACCACCGACACCGAGATGTGCCAGATCGGTTCCTTCTACGCCGGTGCCATGGGCGAGGCCGTCGACATCGAGATCGAGCCGATCTGGAACGCCACCGGCGCCGACCTCGCCGTGATCAGCGCGTACGACCCGGCCGCCATGGTCAAGCACAGCTCGGAGTGCCGGGACAAGGGGCTGCGCTTCGTCGCCGACCCGTCGCAGCAGATCACCCGGATGGACGGCGAGGCGCTGCGCGGCCTGATCGAGGGCGCCGACCTGCTCTTCACCAACGACTACGAGAAGTCGCTGCTCGAGTCCAAGACGGGGCTCTCCGAGACCGAGATCATGGCCCAGGTGGGCGTGCGGATCACCACGCTGGGCAGCAAGGGTGTCGAGATCGTCGGCCGTGACCTTGAGCGAGTGCACGTGCCCGTAGCCAAGGAGCGGTCGAAGGCCGACCCGACCGGCGTCGGCGATGCGTTCCGGGCCGGCTTCCTGACCGCCCGCGAGTGGGGGTTGTCGTGGGAACGCGCGGCCCAGGTCGGCAGCCTGCTCGCGACGATGGTCCTGGAGACGGTCGGCACGCAGGAGTACGCCGTGGTGCGGGACGACTTCGCTGCGCGCCTGTCCGAGTCCTACGGCGACGACTGCGCCGTCGAGGTCTTGCCGCACCTCCCCTAAGCGTCCGCGCGGATCACGAGGGCTTGGGGCGGTCCTCACCTGCGGGGAGCGCGGGGGTGCCGGGGTTGACGCCACCCACGCCGCCGCGGATGCTGTCGAAGATCGCGAGCCCCTGCCCGACGAGGCCGGAGACGATCTCCGACAGCCCGTCGGAGCCGTTGAGCACGGTGACGTTGGCCGAGGAGAGCCCGGCGGCCGCCTTCTCCACGATCAGCGGCAGCTGCTGGATGAGTAGCTGGTCGAGGGACACGCGGTTGTTCGACGCCGCGGCGGCTGCCTGGATCTCGGTCTTCTCCGCGTCGGCCTTGGCCAGGATGCGGATCCGCTCGGCCTCGGCCTCGGCTGGCTTCACGACCTCACCGACGAGCTGCGCCTGGCGGAGCTCGGCCTGGCGCTGGGCGAGGATGGCCTGGGCGTCGGTGACGTCCTTCTGCGCCTGCGCGGCAGCGAGCGGACCGGACTGGCTGGCCTTGGCCTGGGCCGCGTTCGTCTCGGCCTCGAAGCCGGCCCGGGCCACGGAGGTCTGCCGCTCGTAGTCGGCCTGCTCGCGCACCGACTCCTGGGTGGCCTGCGCCGCGGTCTGCGCGGCCTTGGCGTTCGCCACCTGGATCTCGGCCTCGAAGCCGGCCTTGGCCACGGCCGTCTGCCGCTGGTAGTCGGCCTGCTGACGCTGCGACTCCTGCTCGGCCTCGGCGGCCTTGCGGTCGGCCTCGGCCTGCGCGGCCTTCACCTCGGCGGCGAACTGGGCCTGTGCCACGGTGGTCTGCCGGGCGAACTCGGCCTGCTTGCGCTGCCCGGCCTGCTCGGCCTCGGCTGCGGCCTGGTCAGCTGCGGCCTGGGCGATCTTGGCGGCCTGCTGGATGGCGGCATTGTGCGGTGCGGCCATCGCGGCCACATAGCCCAGCTTCATGTCGTCGATCGACTGGATCTGCAGTGCGTCGACGATGAGCCCCATCCGGGCCATCTCCTCCTTGGACCCCTCGAGCACCTGGGTGGCCAGCTTCTGCCGCTCGGTGATGATCTCCTCGACGGTCATCGAGCCGATGATCGAGCGGAGGTGTCCGGCGAAGATGCGGCCGGTCAGCACCGACATCTGCTGCTGGTCGGAGAGGAAGCGCTGCCCGGCGTTGACGATCGACTCCGCGTCGTTGCCGACCTTCGCCGCGATCACGGCCGTGACGTTGAGGGCGATGCCCTGCTTGGTGACGCAGGGTTCGGAGACCTCGGCCTCGAACATCGACAGGGTCAGGAACTCCGCCTTCCGGAAGACCGGCAGGACGAAAGCACCATGGCCGGTGACCACGCGGAACGGCGCGCCATCGGTCTTCCCACCCGAGATCAACATGGCCTCGTTGGGCGCAGGAACCTTGTAGAACAGCATGACGATGGTGCTCCTTCGGTGCGGCTAGGGGAGTAGCAGGACGTCGACGGGGTCGGCCCAGGGTGAGACGACCACGCTGCGGGGGCCCAGGGTGGAGAGCACGATCACCGAGGTGCCGTTGGGCAGCGGGTCGGCAGAGCGGGCGATGAAGGTCTCGATGCCGCCACGGATACGCAGCTCCACCTCGCCCGGCCCTTCCGTCCCCCGGGTGGGGGTGACGATCCGTCCCGCCAGGCCTATCGGGGAGTCGTCAGCACTGCTCACCCCGCGAAACTTAGTCCCAGTTGTCTGGCCCGCGCGAGAGTGATCTCAGGATCACAGCAGGCCGGCAACCGAGGCAGGTGTCGATCTTGATGCGCGAGCAGCGTTAGAACACGGCTGACGCATCAAGATCGCCGTCGGCGCCGGAACCAGCCCAGCGGTCCGCCCCGCCGGGGTGCCGGTTCGCCCCGCAGCGCTGCAACGGCACGGGCGACCTCGTCGAAGCGAGCCCGGTCGAGGGTCGCCCCCTCGCGCCGCACCGCAGCGGGATCGAGGGTAAGCACCCGGTCGAGCCGGACCTCGCTGGGGCGGCGCTGGGCATCCCAGCTGCCCGTGCCGACGTCGAGCCAGTGCCGGCCGTGCCGGGCCTGCTGGGCGGCGTCGCGGTCGTGATCCTTACTGGTGAGCATCAGCCCGAGCAGGTACTGCCCGGAGCGGCCGATCACGAGCACCGGCCGGTCCTTGCCCTGCGCCGGGTCGTCCTCGAACGGCACCCACGTCCAGACGATCTCGCCGGGGTCGGCGCGGCCGTCCGGGTGCGGGGCGTAGACGAACTCGACCGGCCCGGTGTGATCCGGCAGCACCATCAGAGACGGACCGGGTAGGCCGGCTCGGGGATCTCGGGGTGGATGCGCTCCTCGACGAAGATCCCGTGCCAGATCATGAAGACGAGCAGGGCCCAGATCTTGCGGGAGTAGTCGTGCGGGCCGACCCGATGCGCCTCGAGCAGGTCGAGGGCAGCCTGCCTGTCGATCAGGGCATCGGCCTGCGACTCGGTGATGATCTCGTGCGCCCAGTCGTACATGACGTCCTTGAGCCAGTGCCGGATCGGCACCGGGAAGCCCAGCTTGGCGCGGTGTAGCACGTGCGCCGGGATGATGTCGGCGATCGCGCGGCGCAGCGCGTACTTCGTCGTCTCCTTGGTCAGCTTCTCCGACGTCGGGATGGACGAGCCGATCGCGAAGACCTCGGTGTCGAGGAAGGGCACCCGCAGTTCGAGTGAGTTCGCCATCGTCATCTTGTCGGCCTTGACCAGGATGTTGCCGCGCAGCCAGGTGAAGAGGTCGACGTACTGCATGCGGGTGGAGTCGTCGAGGTGCTTCGTCTGGGCGTACAGGTCACGGGTGACGTCCATGTAGGAGACGTCCGGGTCGTAGGCCTTGTAGAAGCCCATCTCCTCCGGACGGAAGATGCGGGCGTTGCCGTAGTAGCGCTCCTCGATGCCGATCGAACCGCGGCGCAGCATGTCCTTGCCCCGCTGCCCCTCCGGCAGCCGCTCGCCCAGCCTGCCAAGGCCCCGCCGCAGCCCGCCCGGCATCGCCGAGAACGCGCGCAGCGAGATCGGCTCGCGGTAGATGGTGTAGCCGCCGAAGAGCTCGTCGGCGCCCTCGCCGGAGAGCACCACCTTGACGTGCTTGCGGGCCTCGCGGGCGATGAAGTACAGAGGTACGAGCGACGGGACGGCCACCGGATCGTCGAGGTACCAGATGATCCGGGGGAGGGCCTCCATGAACTCCTCGGCGGTCACCACCTTGGTGATGTGCTCCACACCGATCGCTGCCGCGGTCTCGGCGGCGACGTCGATCTCGCTGAAGCCCTCACGGGCGAAGCCGGTGGTGAAGGTCAGCAGCTTCGGGTTGTGCCGCTTGGCAAGCGTCGCCACCACCGTGCTGTCGATGCCGCCGGAGAGGAACGCACCGACGGTGACGTCGGCGCGCATGTGCTTGGCCACCGAGTCCTCGAGCACCTCCGCGATCTCGCGGTAGAGCTTCTCCGGCTCGGGTACTGCCCGGATCGCGAAGTCGGGGTGGAAGTAGCGGTGCGGCTGCACCTGCTCGCCCGGGCGCATCGTGAAGTAGCTACCGGACTCGATGCGCCGCACCGACTGGTGCATCGACGCGGGCTCTGGCACGTACTGCAGCGTCAGGTAGTGCTGCAGTGCGGTGGTGTCGAGTTCGAGCCCCGCCGGGGCGACGTCGAGTAGGGACTTCTTCTCGCTGGAGAAGAACGTGCCCCGCTCGTCGCTGTAGGTGTACAGCGGCTTGATGCCGAACCAGTCCCGGGCGCCGAAGAGCACGCGCTCCTGGGCGTCCCAGATCAGGAAGACGAACATCCCGCGCAGCTCGCGCACGACCTTCTCACCGAGATAGTGGTAGCCGGCGACGATCGCCTCGCCGTCGCCCTCGGTCTCGAAGGTGGCGCCGAACTCGGTGGTGAGCCGCTCGCGCAGCTCGAGGTAGTTGTAGATCTCGCCGTTGAAGATGAGGTGATACCGGCCGTCGAGCCAGGGCAGCGGCTGGTGGCTGTGATCGATGTCGATGATCGAGAGGCGACGGAAGCCGATCGCGGCGTCCTCGTCGAACCAGACGCCGCCCTCGTCAGGCCCGCGGTGGCGCATCGAGGCGAGCGATCCGGCCAGCGCCGGCTCCACCGAGGCGGCGTCACCGTTGGCCGAGAGGAATCCGATCAGTCCACACACACCGTCCAGTATCCCTGCTGGGTCTCAGTGCAGGCGACGAACGACGTAGCCCGGCGTGCCGTCCTCGGCCGGCTGCTCGCCCACGTACTCGTGCCGCCGCATCCGGCACCAGGCCGCGACATCCGGCCGCGCCGCCGGATCGTCGGCCTCGACGGTGATGGTGTCGCCGATCCCTACCTCGCCGATGTGCCGGGCCAGGTCGAGAATCGGCAGCGGGCACCGCCGCCCGCGGGCGTCGATCCTCATAGGCCGGCCGCACCTAGCTCAGCACGCACCGCGGCGATCTCACCGGGCAGCACAGCGAGGAAGGCCTCCACCTCGGCCGCGGTGCTGTCGCGATGCAGCGAGACCCGTACGTTGCCCGAGGTCA
>JAOPUX010000251.1 GCA_025963285.1 Jatrophihabitans sp. | reverse complement strand
GTGGCGGCCTGGGTGTTGGCCGTCGCCGCGGTGGCGCAGGTGGTCTTCTCCGCGTCACGTAGCTGGCTGTTGGTGGTGACGTCCGTGTCGATCGTCTTCTGTGCCGCGTCGACCGCGCTCTGGTCGTTGTCCACGGCCTGCTGGGCGCCGGTCACCGCCTGCTGAGCCAGCTTGATCTTCGCGATCAGCATCGCTGTCGTCGAGCTGGCGCCCCCCGAGCCGCCCCCCGAGCCGCCCCCCGAGCCGCCGCCCGGAGTCGTAGTCGGAGCCGTGGTCGGAGTCGCGGTCGGACTGGTAGTCGGAGTCGCGGTCGGAGACCCGGTCGCCGTGGCGGTGGGCGTCGTGTCGGCCACCAGCACTGTGCTGGTAAGCGGCGTCGACTCGTACGACTCCGTCGTCGCTCCCGTGCCACCCGTGCCACCCGAGCCGGTCGCGCCGGTCGAGCCGGTCGAGCCGGTCGAGCCGGTCGAGGACTCCCCCGTCTCGTCGGCTTCGAGCTGCTGCTTGGCCGAGGCCAGTGTGGAGGCGGCGCTGTCGACGTCGTCGGCCAGCGCGGTGGTGGAGAGCGTGGCCAGCGTCTGCCCCTTCACCACCGCCTCGCCGATCTTGACGTTCACGGACTTCACGGTCCCGGAGACGGCGAACGAGGGTGTGACCTTCGCCGACGAAGCCACGGTGCCGGAGGACTCGAGCGTCTGGGTCAGCGAGGAGCGGCCCACCGTGGCCGTCTGCAGGTTGGAGCCGCCACCACTCGTGGCCGCCACCGCCGCAGTACCTCCCGCGGCGACCACCACCACGCCGACGCCAGTGGCGACCAGCCGCCGGCGGCGGTTGCGGCGCCGGCGGGCGCGATCAGCCGCCATTGCTACCACCCCCCGCGCCGCCGCCGAAGCCACCCTGCGTGCAGGCCCCGCTGACGGCGTCGGTGATCCGGACGCTGGTAGCCGTCACCGTTCCGGAGGTGTCGGTCTTGCCCTGGGCCGTGACGCACTTGCCGACGGCCAGCGAGCTGGCGGTCGTCGAGGCATTGGTCGTGATCTTCGTAGCCGAGCCGGCCGTCACCGTCTTGCTCACCGTGGTGGGTGCCGCCGACGAGCCGGCGGCAGCCGCACCGAACTGGGTCGCCGCAATCACGACGCCCGTGCTGGACACGGAGGTGACGAGGCCGCTGGCCACCGCACCGAAGTTGCCGGCAGCTGCACCGGATCGGCGCGCGCCGGACGGGAAGTTCGTCGGCCTCGTGCCGCCGGAGGGAGCGCCGGACGGCCGCGTGCCGCCGAAGCCGCCGCCACCGCCGAAGCCGCCACCGCCAGCGGCCCCGCCCCCGAAACCGCCCGTGCACTTGCCGGAGACCGCAGCGCTCACGACCAGGCTCGAGGCGGTGAAGGAGGTGGCCGTCGACGACGTGCCCGACGGCGCGATCGCGGTGACGCACTCACCGGCCTTGATCGCGGCCAGAGTGGTGGTGACCGTGTGACTGAAGGTGGTGCTGCTCGTCCAGGTAACGGCTACCTGGCCGGCCTGCGTGCTCTGTACCTGCATCGTGGTGCCGGAGATCGCCGCGACCAGGCCCGAGGCCGCGGCCCCGCCCTGCCGCCCCGCGCCCGTGCCGTTCCCAGCCGCGGCGGCCGAACTCGAGGCCGACGGGCTGGAGGCCGACGAGCCGCCGCCCGAGCTGCCGCCGCAGGCACTCAGGGTGAGCGCCGCGATCAGCAGCGCCGATCCGGCGGCGAGCGTGCGTCGGAGTCTGGGCCGAGCGGGCTCGTGCAGTGCGGGTTTCATGTGACGTCCTTCTGGTGAGAGACGGGTCGAGGTCATTCGCTACGCAGCGCATCGATCGGCGAGAGCTGGGCTGCTCGCGCTGCGGGGTAGACGCCGAAGCCGACGCCGATGACGATCGCGGTGCCGATCGCGATGCCGATGGCGGGCAGCGAGATCGCGATGGGGTTGGAGATGAAGTGCGGCAGGATCTTGGCCCCTCCGACACCGACGGCGACACCGAGCAACCCGCCGGTCAGTCCCAACATCGAGGCCTCGGAGAGGAACTGCCTGCGGATCACCATGGGGGTGCCGCCGAGTGCCTTGCGGAGCCCGATCTCACGGGTCCGCTCCTTCACCGAGACGAGCATGATGTTCATGACGCCGATCCCGCCGACGATGAGCGAGAGCGCGGCGACCCCGATCAGCAGCGTGGTGAGGGTGCTGTCCACCGACGAGGTGGCCGTCAGCACCGACTGCTGCGTGGTGATCGAGAAGTCGGCCGTGCCGGTGGCGGTGATGCCGTGGCGGTAGTCGAGGATCGCGGTGGCCTCTTGGTAGGCGCCGGAGAGCTTCGACTGCGAGGTGGCCTTGATGTAGATCGTCGCCACGGAGTTACGGGTCGAGCCGCCGATGATCCGCTGGGCGGCCGTACTCAGCGGCACGATCGCCTGGTCGTCGAGGTTGGTCGTCGAGTCCGAACCCGCTGAGGTCAGGACGCCGACCACCTCGTAGGAGACGCTGTTGATCGTGACGCTCTGCCCCACCGGATCACGGCGGCCGAAGAGCTCGGTGGCCGTGTCGGAGGCGAGCACGGTGACGGCGGCGCCGCTGGCCTGTTCGGCCGCGGTGATGAAGTGCCCCGAGGAGAGCGTGCGGCCGCGCACGGACAGCCACGACGGTGTCGTGCCGACCACGCTCGTCGTCCAGTTCGTGGTGCCGTTCACGAGCGACTCCGAGGTGCTCGAGAGCACCGGGGCGACGGCCTTGATGTTCGGCGCCGCAGCCGTCGCGGAGAGCGCGGTGGCGTCGGCGGTGGTGAGCGTGGAGGCCGAGCCGAAGCCGCCCCGCACACCGCCGGTGGTCGAGCTGCCCGGTGAGACGATCAGCAGGTTGCCGCCGAGGGCAGCCAGCTGGTTGGAGACCTTCTGCTGCGCGCCCTGGCCGAGCCCCACGGTCAGTACCACCGCGGCGATGCCGATCAGGATGCCGAGCGCGGTGAGCATCGAGCGCAGCTTGTGGTTGCGGATCGCGTCCCAGGCGTTGCGCAGGATGTCCGACCAGGTCATCGCGCCACCTCGGCGGCAACCTCGTCGGAGGCCACCAGCCCGTCACGGATCCGGATCACCCGGGCCGCCCGGGCGGCCACGTCGGCCTCGTGCGTGATCAGCACCACGGTGCGGCCCTGCTGGTGCAGCTCGTGGAAGAGGGCAAGCACGTCGTCGGTAGCCGTCGAGTCGAGGTTCCCGGTCGGCTCGTCGGCCAGCAGCAGCGCCGGGTTGCTGGCCAGGGCGCGGGCTACGGCCACGCGCTGCTGCTGCCCACCCGACATCTCGCCGGGTTTGTGGTTCATCCGGTCCCCGAGCCCGACCCGGTCGAGCGCCTCCTGCGCCAGCAGCCTGCGCTTGTCGCGCGACATCGCCGCATAGGAGAGCGGCAGCTCGACGTTGCGCAGGGCGGTCATCGACGGCAGCAGGTTGAACTGCTGGAAGACGAAGCCGATGCGACGGTTGCGGGCCTCGGCCAGATCGATCTCGTCCATCGTGCTGACGTCCTCGCCGGCCAGGTGGTAGCTGCCCGCCGTCGGCACGTCGAGGCAGCCGAGGATGTGCATGAGCGTGGACTTGCCTGAGCCTGAAGGACCCATGATCGCGACGTACTCGCCCTGCGCGATGGAGAGCGTGATGCCCTTGAGCGCCTCGACCTCGAGCTGGCCGTTGCCGTAGACCTTCCGCACGCCGTCGAGCTCGATGACGGGCAGCCCGAGCGAGGGCGTGCCGACCCCGAGCGACGCGGCGACCCCCGCGCTAGCCACCGATGCCGCCTGCTGCGCCGCCACCGAAGCCGCCACCGGTGCCGCCGCCGAACCCGCCTCCGGTGCCGCCGCCGAAGCCACCCTCGCCGCCCCCGAAACCGCCCCCGAAGCCCCCCTCGGTGCCGGTACCGGTGCGGCCGGTGGTGTTGGTGCCCGCGATCCGCGCCGGGATCGTGATCTGGACCTTGTCGCCGGCCACGAGCCCCGAGGTGATCTGGGTTTCGGTGCCGGAGACGAGTCCGGTCTTCACCGTCGTCTTGACGGCCTTGCCGTTGACGACCTTCTCGACGTAGTCACCGCCCGAGGAGTCCCGCTGCAGCGCAAGGGTCTGCACCACCACCACGTTGCTGAGCTGCTTGTAGATCAGGGTGGCGGTGACCGACGAGCCGTCGTGCAGGCTGGTCTGCTTGCCGGTGACGTCGATGACCACGGGGTAGCTGGCCGTCGAACCGGTCGAGGAGGAGACGAGGCCGATCGAGTCGATCGTGCCGTAGACGGTGTCGGTGGAGCCGGTCACCGTCAGCTGCGCCTGGTCGCTGGCCTTGATCAGATCCACCGAGGTGGAGTCGACGGTGGCGTTCACGATCCACGAGCCGGTGCTGATCACCTCGACCTGCGCGTCCGAGGTGGTCGAAGAGGTCGTGCTCCCGCCACCTCCGCCCGTGCCACCGCCGCCTGAAGAGCTCGAGCTACCCGAGACCGCCTCGCCGGTGGTGAGGTTGACGGCCACGACCGCGCCGGTGATCGGCGACGTCAGCGTCGCGTCGGCCAGCGACGCCTTGGCCGAGGTCAGCTGGTTGTCGGCCGCGGTCAGTGCCGCCTTGTCGGCCGCGAGCTCGGTGGCGTCGACGTCGTTGGTCTCGTCGTCGTCGACGCGCGCCTGCGCGCTGGCCACCGAGGACTTCGCCTGGGCGACGGTCACCGCGAGTGCGGTGGAGGAGGCCGTGGCGAGCTTCTGGCCCTTGGTGACCGTCTGCCCAACCTTCACCGCGACGCTCGTCACGGTGCCCGAGACGGCGAAGTTGAGGTTCTCGTCCTCGGCCGGCGCCAGCGTTCCGGTGGCCGCCACGCTCTGCGTGATCGTGCCGGTGCTGACGGTCTGGGTGCTCACCGTCGCCGCGGTCGAAGCCGCCGACGCCGAGCTGTCGCCCTTCGTGCCGAAGTAGGTCCCGACCGCCGCGGCCGCGACGATCACGGCGAGGACGGAGGCGGCGAGCCACGGGCGGGACCGCAGCCGTCGCAGTGTGGAGTTCATTGCATCCCCTTCAGGAAGTTGCAGGGTCCAGGAGGCCGAGGTTCAGGAGGCCGAGGTTCAGGAGGTGCGGCCGAGCCGCAGGCTGTAACCGACGCCGCGCGAGGTGTGGATCAGCGGCGGGTCGAAGCAGTCGATCTGCTTGCGGAGGCTGGAGATGTAGTTCTCCACGACGTTCATGGCGCCCTGGAAGTCGTAGCTCCAGACATGTGTGAGGATCTGCGGCTTCGAGACGTAGTGGCCACTGTTCTGCAGCAGATAGCGCAGCAGGGCGAACTCCGTCGGCGAGAGGTCGATGAAGCTGTTGCCCCGGCGAACCTCGTGGCGGACCTCGTCGAGTTCGAGGTCGGCGAAGCGCAGCACACCGTCCTCCACCGACTCCGGCGCCTCCTCCCCGCCCACGTTCAGCCGGCGCAGTACGGCTCGTACCCGGGCCACCACCTCGTCGAGGCTGAACGGCTTGTTGATGTAGTCGTCGGCGCCGATGGCGAGTCCCGCCACCGCGTCCTCGGTGCGGTTGCGGGCGGTGAGGAAGATGACGCCGGCGTCGCGCTGGTCGCGGCGCAGCTGACGGCAGAGCTCGAAGCCGTTGATGTCGGGCAGCATCACGTCGAGCAGGAGCAGGTGCGGGCGGAACTCCGCGGCCACGGTCAGGGCCTCGGCACCGGAGTGGGCAGTGCGGACGTCGAAGCCGACGAAACGCAGCCCGGTGGCCAGGAGCGCCGCGATGTCCACCTCGTCGTCGACCACGAGCAGGCGCTCACCGGTGGCGGGCACGTGCGAGGTGGCCTCGCCTGCCGAGGCGAAGAACGGGGTTGCGGCCGACATCGGTGGACCAGCTCCTTCCGGGGGCTGGTCCAAGGACACCGCACGCGCCTACCGTGATGCTTCGAGGAAGCTGGCCGTCAGCTGTGAGTCCTGCCCAGTCGTGGGACGGTCACCACAAACTCGGTGCCGACGCCCGGCTGGCTGGTCGCCGCGACAGTGCCGTGGCAGGCCCGGACCACGGCCTCCACGATCGCCAGCCCGAGCCCGCTGCCTCCGCTGTCCCGCGCGCGGGACGTGTCGGCCCGGTAGAAGCGCTCGAAGATCCGCCTCAGCTGCTCCGGCGGGAGTCCCGGGCCCTCGTCGGCCACCGCGAGACGCGCGTCTGCATCGTCCTGGGTGAGCGTTACGTGCACGGCAGTGCCGGCCGGGGTATGTGCCAGCGCGTTGCCGAGCAGGTTGGTGACCACCTGCCGGAAGCGGTCACCGTCGACCGTCACGAGCACCGGCTGCTCGGGACCGGAGTAGGTGATCACCCGGGCGGGGTCCTGCACCCGTGCATCGGCCACCCCTTCGGCGGCGAGCACGGCGATGTCGACGGTGGTGACGTGCAGCGGCCGCTGCTGGTCCAGGTGCGCCAGCAGCAGCAGGTCGTCGACCAACCCGCCGAGCCGGGTCGCCTCGGACTCGATCCGCCCCAGCGCGTGGCTGCGCGCGGCGTCGTCGGGGAGCGCGCCCTTGCGGTACAGCTCCGCGTAGCCGCGGATCGTCGTCAACGGCGTGCGCAGCTCGTGGCTCGCGTCGGCGATGAACTGGCGCAGCGTCGTCTCACTGCGCTGACGCGCCGTGAAGGCCACCTCGACCTTGGCGAGCATGCCGTTGAGCGTGCTCGCCAGCCTGCCGATCTCGGTACCCGGGCGGCCGACCGGCACCCGCCGGCTCAGGTCACCGTCGGAGATGTCCTCGGCCGTCCGCTCCACCTCGTCGAGGGGACGCAGCGCCAGCCGCACCGCCACCGAGCCGAGCACGATGAGGACGATGAGCACCCCGAGGGCCACCAGCAGGGTGATCACCTCGAGCCGGTGCACCGCGGCGTCCACCGTCTCCAGTGACACCGCCACGGTGCCGGCCCCCGAACCGTCCGGCCGCTCGACGGCCCGCACCCGGAAGCCCGAGCCGCCGTTGATCGCGGGGACGGTGAACGCGCGACCGGCCTCGGTCCTCACCTTGGCGGTGGTCACGCTGCTGAGGTCGGGACGGCGCGTGGCGGTCGAGGACGGACCGCCGAACTCCTGCTCGACCTTGCCGGTGGAGGTCAACTCGGTGAAGAGGAAGGGATTGGGCAGCTGGTCGCTTGGCCGGGTGCCGCCGGGCACACGCCCGTGGCCGATCAGCGGGCCGTTGAGCGCGCCCTCACCAGCGATCAGCTGCTGATCGAGCTGCTGCACCAGGTAACTGCGCAGCAGCGTCGCACCGATCGTGCCGGTGACCGCAAGCGCGATGGCGGCGAGCCCCACCACGCCAACCACCAGCCGCACGCGCAGCGACCAGCCGCCCGGTGCGAGCCGTGAGACCACCTGCCGTACGTTCACCCGGCGAGACGTTACGTCTGCCTGCTGTGAACGCGGCGATCTTGATGCGCCAGCGGTGTTCTCACACCGCTGGCGCATCAAGATCAGTAACGGAAGGGACGGGTCGACGCCGGTGCGCACCGAGCCGTCACGTCCCAGAGGTAGGCGAAGAGTGCAGATCGGGTGGCCAGGGCCACCCGATCTGCACTCGAACCTCGCAGGGGTCAGACCAGCTCGGGCACAGCGGCCGGCTCCTCGCGGGTGACGCCGGCGGAGCGGGCACCCATCCCGATCGTCCGGGTGAGCACCATCGCGACGGCCATCAGCACGAGCGAGTTGGTGATCATGTCGCCGGTGACGTGGTGGGCGGTCATCCAGTTCGTCAGCGGTGAGCTGAACCAGTGGTAGAAGCCGTAGGAGAAGGCGGCGCGCGCACCGATCGTCAGCGTCCAGACCGCGGCGTAGCCGAACCCGGCGCGGCTGACCGGCCGGCCCGTCCGCGGGCTGCGGTAGACGCCCATCAGCGCGGTGGCGAGCAGGCCGAGCAGGAGGCCAGCCGATGCCCCGGCGATCTCCAGCGTGAGTCCGGTGCCGTGCGTGGCCAGGGCGGTGAGGAAAAGCGGCACGATCCCGGCGGCCATGAGCAGCGGCCGGAGCAGGCGGAATCGGTTGATCTTGCGGTGCGGGCCGAGGTCGGCCTCCAGCACGGCGATGAGGACGACGGAGTTGATGATCATTGCCTGGGTCAGGGGGGACATGGCTGGGTGCTCCTTAGGACGTTCACCGGCGTTCTGCTGATGTCCCCGACTCTTCGCCGAGTCCGGCCGCCGCGCGTCGGAGCTGGGGTGGATCTGTGGCATGGCCCTGGCGGCACAACGTCATACCCAGCGGTATGAGACGCGGGCGGAAACCTCAACCCTCAGCTCCACCCGCAGGCCGATGTGGTGAAGCGGTGTTCAGCGCAGAGTCGATCAGGTCAGCACAGCCACAGCACCGAGCTAGGGAGCACGTCATGTCAGCAGCAATCGAGATCCTCGCCGGAGTCGGCATCGTCGCCTATGTCATCGGCCGTCAGCTGATGGGCGAGCCACTGCGCGGCAAGCGGGTCGTGCTGCTGCCGGTGATCCTCACCGTCGTCGGGGTACTGGACCTCGGCGGCAGCAAGGTGCACGTGCGGCCGGTCGACATCGCCTGCCTGATCGTCGGCGGCGTCATCGTGGCCGGCATCGGCGCGACGCAGGGCCTCGTCACCCGGCTCGAAGCGCGTGACGGCTACCTCTGGGGACAGCTGCCGCCGAAGGGCCTCTGGCTCTGGGTGCTGCTCGTCGCCTCGCGGGTCGTCATGACGCTCGTGGCCCACGGCCTCGGCGCCGAGGTGGCCGGCTCCAGCTCCACGATCCTGCTCATGCTGGGCATCAGCCGCCTCGGCCAGGCCGCCGTGGTGTTGCCGCGGGCGATGTCGGCCGGCATCCCCTTCGCGCCGGAGAAGGACGGCGCGACGTTCCTCGCCAGCCTCACCGGTTCAGCCCCCGCCGCCCCGTCCGCAACCGCCACGCCGTCCGCCCCCGCCGCGCCGTCCGCCCCCGCCGCCCCGTCCGCAACCGCCACGACCCCGTCCTCGTCGCAGCCGAACCGCCAGGACAGCGTCGACTGGCCGGCGATGAGCCGGCAGGTGGGCCGCCAGGTGGGCACGTTCCTGGAGAGCCGCCGCGACGAGCGTCGTCGTGACCGCTGACGCGACAGCCCTCATGATGAGCAACCATCTGACCCGATTGTGCAACTTCCGCCGCCGTCAGGCCGGCGGAAGTTGCACAAATCGGCGGTAGGGAACAATCGCCTGGTGGGTCTACTCGAAACGCTTCTCGACGTCGTCGGCACCAGCGCGGGCGAGGTGGCCATCGAGGCACCCGGCGACGGCCCCGGCTACTGGGCCGGCGGGCCGAGCGGGATCTACTCCGACGGCGCCTACTGGCTCGCCTACCGGCTGCGCCGCCCGGTCGATCTGGGTCGCGGCTATGCCAATGTGGTCGCGCGCTCGACCGACGGCGTGCACTTCGAGACCGTCGCCACCGTCACCAGCGAGCAGTTCGGCTGCGCCTCGCTGGAGCGCCCCGCCCTGGTGCGGCTGCCGGACGGCGGGTGGCGGCTGTACGTCAGCTGCTCGACCTGGAACTCCAAGCACTGGTGGGTCGAGGCACTCGACGCCGCCACACCCGACGGGCTCGCCGAAGGCACCCGCACCGTCGTCCTGCCCGGTGATGCCGCCACCGCATGGAAGGACATCGTGGTGACCAACGCCGACGGCCAGTGGCGGATCTGGGCGTGCCGGCACCCGCTCGACGGCGGCGACGAGGAGGCCGACCGGATGACGAGCTGGTTCGGCACGAGCGCCGACGGCCTGAGCTGGTCGATGACCGGGGCGGCACTCGTCCCCACCGAAGGCAGCTGGGACGCACGAGGCACCCGCATCGCCGACGTGCTGCGCCTCGACGAGCAGTGGGTGGCGTTCTACGACGGCCGGGCCAGCGCGGCCGAGAACTGGCATGAGCGCACCGGAGTCGCGGTCGGCGCTGACCCGGCGCGGTTGCGTGCCAGCGCGGGCCCCACTCCCGAAGGGAGGACGGTGCGCTACCTCAGCGTGGTCGAGGAACCGGGGAGCTACCGCGTCTACTGGGAAAGCTCACGCCCCGACGGTGCTCACGACCTGCGCACGGCGAAGGTGCCACGCCCGGCGTCGGAGAGCCAGTCGTCGTAGTTCCGGTCGAGCAGCCGCGACAGCAGCGCGACGTCGTCGGCGAAGTGCGAGACGAGCTGACGGCGCACCGCGACGTCGAGCGGCGGGCGGTGTACCCCGCCGCGGTGCAGCGCCGCGACGAGCGGGCGCTGCGCCTGCCGCCACACCTTGGGCGGCACGTGCGCCCCGAGCGCGGCACCGGCCCGGATGCCCCGCCGCAGCGAGCGGTCGACCGCGCTGTTCCCGGCCCAGGAGGAGACGTTGGAGGACGGCACGGTCGAGATCACCCCCTGCTCCACCCCGAGGAAGCCGGTGATCGCGTCGAGGGTGGCCGCCGGTGCGTCGACGAGGTCGCGGTAGCGCAGCACGAAGACCTGCGAGCGGTCGAAGACGCTGAAGAGGTGCTCGAGCTGCTCGCCGTAGCGGCTGAGCTCGAGGTAGCGCCAGAACGGGGCGTAGCCCTGCGCGATCCGCTCGGGCTCGCGCAGGCAGGCACGCAGGAAGTCGGGCTCGGTCTCCAGGCCGTCGGCCCACAGGTGCGTCCAGTTCGAGTAGGCGCGGTCGACGGGGTCCCGGATGGCGGCGATCAGCTTCACGTCGGGCACCGCGGCCTTGATCCGCAGGTGCGCGGCGCGGTCCCAGAGGTAGAACGGTGTGCTCTCCCCCTTCAGCGTGCCGGGCGGTGCGGCGTCGAAGAGCTGCTCGTAGCGCGCCCGCTGCCAGACCCACTCCTGCGCGCTGTGCCAGTCGCCCGGGCCGCGCTGCTCCTGCCGGCGCGGAGCGCGACCGTCGGTCAGGAAGAACTTCGGCTCCTTCGGGACGGTGCCGAACAGCTGCGGGTGCTGCACGAGCGCGGCATGGATCGCGGTCGACCCAGCCTTCGGCGCACCGATGACGAGGAAATCGGGCAGCCCCATGCGGCCCCTCCGTTCAGAACGACCAGCAATGTCTACCAGCTCAATCGACAATACCTAACTGGCTCGGGCATCGGCGAGCCCCGGTTCCCCCAACGATCCCCACCGCGGCAGGTCGGCAAACGGCGCGGCGAACCTGCCGAAGTCGGTGCTGGCGGCGAAGGCCGGCAGCGCGTGCAGCCCGCGCGCCCAGCGCCACAGGTGCGGGTAGCGGTCCAGCCGCGGCCCGATGAGCCCCGAGGCATTCGGGCCGGCGTCCAGCCGCGCAAGTCGCACCCAGAGCCGGACGTCGGCATCGCCGAGCTCGGCGCCGAGCAGGTAGGGCTGCGCCGCGAGGCGGCGGTCGAGGTCGTGCAGCGCCTGGCGGAAGCGGGGGCGCAGCTCGGCGTCACGCAGTGCCGCACCCGCGTTCAGCTCGGCGGTGAAGGCGCGTTCGAGCCGGGCCAGTTCGGCGGGCGAGGTGCGGAACCGTGCCGGTGCGGCGTCGAGCAGGTCGGCCACGATCGTCGCCGGGTCGTCGGAGGCGATCGATCCGCTCGCCCGGTCCCAGAGCAGCGGCACGCGGACCTCGCCGGCGAAGCCGGGGCCGTAGGCCTCCTGCAGCAGCGTGAAGCCGTTGATCGGATCGGCGCCGGCGCGGGCCCGGAACGCCCAGCCGCGGGCGTCGCGCAGGCTGTCGACGTAGGAGAGCGACAGCCGATCCTCCAGCCCCAGCAGCAGCCGCAGGATCGCGAGGTGGTGCGACGGGATCGAGGCCCAGCTGGCGTAGAGGTGGTAGCGGCCCGGCGTCAGCTCCACCCGACGCGCGAAGGCAGGCGGCGGCACCGGGATCTGCGGGTGGTACTCCCCGTGGGTGAAGGCGTCGACCTCGCTCGCGTACAGGGTCATGGCCGCACGGTCACTGATAGCTGCTGCGCAGCAATGGCGAGCCAGGCATCCAGCGCGTCGGGAGCCTCCCACTCCGAATCGAGCAGGTAGAGCCCAGCCGTCGGGGTACTGGCCCCGATCTCGTTGAGCACCGGTTTGAGGAAGACCTCCGGCGCGAGGGCATGCCGCCAGTGCCCGCCGAGCATCAGCGGCACCGCGCGGACCCCTGCCAGGGAACCGGCTCCGAAGCGGTCCAGGAAGAGCTTCAGCAGCCCGGTGTAGGTGCCCTTGTAGGTAGGGCTGGCCACGATCAGCAGCTCGCTGGCCTGCACCTGCTCGACCGCTTCAGCCACCGCGGGGTCGTTCCAGTCGAGCAGCCCGGCGCCGAAGTCCGCCAGATCGAGGTCCAGCTCCGGCTCGGCGCCGGTGAGGGCCGTGGCGACCCGATGCGCGGCCAGCCTGGTCCGCGACTGCGGCTTCGGGTTCCCGGTGATGACGGTGACGGTCATGGTCGCTCTCCAGTGAGGTCGAGTCGATGGAACTGGCTCGCGTGGAAGACCAGCGGGCCGATGTCGTGGTCGGCGTCGAGGTCATGTACCCGCAGCACCACGATGTCATGGTCGCCGGCGCGGACCTGCTGCTCGATGCTCGTCTCGAACCACCCGCCGGCCCCCTCCAGCAGCACCGCGCCGTCCTGGGTGGCACGCCACGACAGGTCGGCGAAGCGCGACTCGGCCTGCCCGGCCAGCTGACGGCCGGCCTGCTCCTGCTCCGCGCTGAGGATGCTCACCCCGAGCCGCGGCGCCGCCAGCAACAGCGGCCAGGTGGCGGAGCTGCGCGCGATGCAGAACGACACCAGCGGCGGGTCGAGCGACACCGAGGTGAACGAGCTGGCGGCCAGCCCCACCGGCACGCCGTCCACCACGGCGGCGACGGCCGCGACCCCGGACGGGAAGGCGCCGAAGACCCGCCGCAGCCGCTGCGGATCGAGCGAGGCGACGAGCGTGCTCACCAGGCGCTGCTCTCGACGCGCACGATCGGCGCCAGCGCCGACTCATCGCGCAGCGCCTCGAGGAAGCTGACGACCTCGGCCGCCACCGAGCGGTGCTGCAGGTCGTTGAGCACATCGTGGTGGGCGCCGCGCACCACCGCCAGGCGCGCCCGCGGCAGGCCCTTGGCCAGCCGGGCCAGCGCCTCGTGATCGCCGTAGCTGTCCAGCTCTCCGGTGAGCAGCAGGTGCGGCAGGTCGGCCGTGCTGCCGTAGGCCGCATCCAGGAGTTCGGCCGGCACCGGAGTGGCGAGCGTCCCGCGCTGCACCTGTTCGTCGTCGGAGAGCACGGCACGGTGGGCCGGGCAGGCCGTGCGGGCGTCGAGCTCCTCCTCCCAGCCCTGCGCCCCTCCGTCCGGCGTGCCGTAGGCGGGGAGCGCCGCGAGCGCGACGGCCCGCGGCCACCAGGCAGCCGTCGGCTCGTTGCGGGCCACGAGCGCGGCCACCGTAGCGGCGCCGGAGTCGGAGCCGACGAGCACGAGCGGCGCGACGAGCGGACCCGCCGCCTCGATGGCGGTGATCGCCTCGGTGATCTGCGCGGTCAGCCCGTCCAGCGAGCCGTCCAGCGCCGGGGCGTCCAGGACGCGCACCCGGTAGGCATCGGCGGCCAGGCGGGCGGCGAAGCGCACGTAGCTGTGCGGCGTCTCGCCCCGGCCCGGGACGACGAGGACGGTGCCGCGCACGCGCAGGCCCTTCGGGCCGACGTAATCGCGGTCGGTGAGTTCGGACATGGTCAGACTCCTGCCAGCTCGGTGACGGGGACGGCGGGCTGCCAACCCAGGGCGGGGGCGATCTCGGTGGCGATCAGTTCCAGGGCATGCAAGGCGGCGTCGTGATCGGGCACCGCGGGGTTGAACTGCGCGATCAGGTCCGTGGCCACCGGCAGCACCAGCTCGCGCTGCAGCTCGGCGATGATGTCGTCGGGGTGGCCGTAGAAGGCGTGGAAGCGACGCAGCGCCTCCTCCACCGAGAGGCCGGCCGGGAACGCGCCTTTGGCGCCGAACTTCTCGGCGGCCCGCTGCACGTCGGCCCCGATCTGGGCAAGCGCGGTGGCCTTGTCCGCGGCCGGGAAGATGAAGCGGGACAGGCCGATCCGCGGCGCGCGCGGCTGGTCCCAGGCCGCGAGGAAGGCATCGGCCCACGGCCGCTGCACCTCGTCGGTGGGTTCGTCGTAGCCGTAGGCGGCGCGGTTGAGCAGCAGGTTCGACCCGGCGGCCGCCGCGTACTCCGCACCAGGGCGCGAGAACACGCCCTGCCAGATCCGCTCGGAGAAGTCGGCCACCGGCGGCTGGATGGTGAAGCCGGCGGTGCCGACCTCCTCGTTGGCCAGCGCCGCACGCAGCACGGCCAGACCCTCGCTGGTCAGCTCGCGCTTGCGTGCGGCGTCCCTCCCGAACGCGGCGTACTCCACCTCGCTGGCGCCACTGCCGACCCCGATCTCGACGCGGCCACCGCTGAGGGTGTCGACGACCGAGACGTCCTCGGCCAGCCGCACCGGGTGCTCCAGCGGCAGGATCGTGATCGCGGTGCCCAGCCGGATGCGGGTGGTGCGCGCAGCGGCGTGGGCCAGGAACGTCCACGGTGAGGAGAGACCGCCACCGCCGAGGCTGACGTGGTGCTGGGCCACCCAACCCACGTCGAAGCCGAGCTCGTCGGCGGCGACGAAGAGCTCTTGGGCGTTGGCGTAGGTCTGGCGCAGGTCGTCACCGCGGCCCTGCACGTGGGTGAGGAAGCCGAGCCGGAAGCGGGGACGAGCCGATGCTGCGGTCATGGCGGTTGCCTTCCTGTCAGGTTCAGGCGACGCCGAGATCGGCGCCGAGCGAGGGGGCTGCGAGGGTGCCTGCGTCGGCACCGAGGACGAGGTCGAGCACCGCGCGGGCACCGCCCGCGGGCAGCTCCGCACCGCGCCAGGCGACATGCTGGTCCGGGCGGACGAGCACGTTGTCCGCGCCGTAGCTGGCACGAACCTCGGGGTCGACGAGATGGACGACGGTGAAGGGCAGGCCACGCGCACCCGCCTCGCGGACGAACGCGTCCTCCACCTCGCGGGCCTCGGCGAGCACGAGCAGCCCGAAGTTGTTGCCCAGCCGGTCGTAGAGGGTGCCGCCGTAGGGGTCGACGAGGCCGTCCGGGGCGCGGTGTCCCGGGCGCGGGTCGTCCTCGTAGCGGTTGGCCTGCCAGCCCGGCTCGGACTCGAGCTGCCCCTCCTCGTACCAGAGCACCGTCGAGGCGTCGTAGCGTTCGTCGAAGGTCACCCCGGCCGCGTCGAAGCGCGCCGCCCCGAGCTGGGCGCCGATCGCGGCGCGCCGCTGCTGTGCCTGCGGGCTGAGGTCGGCGTCGTCCGGGATGCCCTCGCGGCGGAACTCGGCCAGCACCCGCTGGGCGGCCTGCGAGCGGGCCAGCGCGAAGTCGGCCACCCGCCAGTTGTGCGGGCGCCGCTCCTGGTCGTAGGAGTCCAGCAGCGCGTCCGGCGCCTGGCCGGCAAGCACCGCCGCCAGCTTCCAGCCCAGGTTGACGACGTCGCCGAAGCCCTCGCCCAGATTGCCGCCGGGCGTGCGCACGTGCGCGGCGTCGCCCGCGAGCAGCACCCGGCCGGAGCGGAACGTCCGGGCGATCCGGCTGGCGTGGAAGAAGGTCGTGGCCGAGGCGATCTCGAGGTCGACGGGGAACCCGAACGCCGCCTGCGCGATCTCGACGAGCTCCTGCTCGGTGGGGTCGTAGTCCAGCGGGTAGGGGCCGGCGTAGACGCGCCACTCCCGGGTGCTCACCGCGGCCAGGAAGCCCGAGGCCCTGTGGTTGAAGACGATGTTCGTGCCACTCGGCGCCGGCCCGACGCGGTCGGCGATGTCGCCGGTGCGCACGATCAGTCGCAGGCGCTTCTCGGTGGCGTACTCACCGTCACGCTGGATGCCGGAGAGGTGCCGCACCGTGCTGCGACCGCCGTCGGTGCCCAGGACGTAGCGGGCCCGCAGCGTGCGGGTCGCCGCGTGATCGGCCTCGAGCAGATCAGCCTCGACACCCGCGGCGTCCTGCCGCAGGCCGGTCAGCTGCCAGCCACCGGCGACACTGACGCTGTGCCGGTCCAGGTGGTCCAGGAAGACCTGCTGCAGCGCCGACTGCGGGCGGCGCAGCGCCTCCTCCGAGGAGTGCCGGGCCGCGCCCTGGCCGCTGAAGGACGGGGCACGGGTGGGTACCAGTTCATGGCCGACCAGTGAGGTGACGAGCCGGATGCCGCGGTTCCACTCGGGCGGGAAGGTCCACTCGTCGCGCACCTGCTGCAGCACGCCCCAGCGGCGGAAGTGCTCCACCACGCGGGGGGTGTGCCCCATCGCGCCCGCCCGGATCAGGGTGGCGGTGCGGTTCTGGTCGACCACGGCCACCTCCACCCCGCGTCCGGCCAGCTCGATCGCGGCGGCCAGCCCCACCGGGCCAGCGCCGACGATCAGGACGTCGACCTCATCTGGCGGGTTGGCGTGCGGGAAGTAGACGGTGTGGACGTCCCGCCCGCCCGTCACGGAGTAGGAGGTCATGACGAGACCAGCTCGCGGGTGTGGCGGTTGACCGGGCTGTGCCTATTGGTAGGGATCGGCAGGCCGAGGTGGCCACGCAAGGTGTCGGCCTCGTACTCGGTGCGGAAGAGTCCGCGCTGCTGCAGGATCGGCACCACGGCGTCGACGAAGTAGTTGAGCTCCTCGTCGGTGCGGAAGGCGAGGTTGATGCCGTCGAAGGTGCCCGCGTGGAACCAGGTCTCGATCGTGTCGGCCACGGTGGTCGGCGCACCGACGAACGGCGAGTGCTTGCGGTCGGAGACCGAGTCGGCAACCTGCCGCAGCGTGAGGTTCTCCCGCCGCGCCCGCTCGATGAGCTTCGCGGCCCCGGTACGCCCACCCCGCTCGGCCAGGTGCGCGACGTCCGGGAAGGGCGCGTCCGGGTCGTACTGGCTGAAGTCGTGCGCGCCGAAGCCGCGCCCGAGCAGCGCGAGGTTTCCAGCGAAGTCGTTGTCCTCGTCGAAGATCTCCAGCTCGCGGCGGCGGGCCGCGTCGTCGGTCGGGGCGACGATCGGGCCGCCGTGGATGAAGATCTTGATGTGGTCGGGGTCGCGCCCGGCCTCGCCCGTGCGCCGCTTGATGTCGGTGTAGTACTCGTGCGCGGCCTCCAGCGTGCCACCCGGCGCGTAGATGCCTTCGGCTACCTGCGCGGCCAGCGTGCGCCCCTCCTCCGAGACGCCGGCCTGGAAGATCACCGGCTGCCCCTGCGGCGAGCGGGAGATGTTGAGCGGGCCGGCGACCCGGAAGTGCTCGCCGACGTGGTCGAGGGCGTGCAGCTTGGTCGGGTCGAGGAAGACACCGCGCTCGACGTCGGCCGGGAAGGCGTCGTCCTCATAGGAGTCCCAGAGCCCGCGGATCACCTGCACCGACTCCAGCGCCCGGCCGTAGCGGGTGGCGTAGTCGAGGTGCTCGTCGAGGCCGTAGTTGCGCGACGTGCCGGTGTCGAAGCTGGTCACCACGTTCCACCCGGCACGTCCCCCGCTGATGTGGTCCAGGGAGGCGAACCGGCGCGCCAGGTTGAAGGGCGAGTTGTAGGTGGAGCTGGCCGTCCCCACGAGCCCGATCTTCTCGGTGTGCACCGCCACCGCCGAGAGGAGGGTCAGCGGCTCCAGCCGGTTCAGGTAGTGCGACGGGTAGGTGCTGTTGATGAACTGGCTGTCGACGATGAACAGTGCATCGAAGAGCCCGTGCTCGGCCGCCTGGGCCTGCGCGATGTAGTACTTGATGTCGATGCTGGCGTTCTTGGCCACGCGCGGGTCCTTCCAGAGCCCGTGCTGGCCGGGGCCGCCGACGCCGTAGGGGTGCAGGGCCAGGTGGAGCTTGCGGGACATGGTGCTTCCTCTCGAAAGGGTTCAGGCTGTGAGTAGGGCGGCGCGCAGGGCGTCGCGGTCGGCCCGGCTCGCCGCGCCGGAGCGCAGCGTGGGGGCCGAGCCGATGAGCAGGCGGGTGTAGACGTGCTGGGGTGCGGTGATGACCTCTCGCGTGGTGCCGGTCTCGACGAGCCGGCCCTGGTACATCACGGCCACCCGGTCGGCCACCCCGGCCACCGAGCCGAGGTCGTGGGAGATGAAGACCAGCGCCACACCGGAGGTGCGCAGCTCCTTGAGGATCTCCAGCACCTCCACCCGGTTGGCCGAGTCGAGCGCACTCACCGGCTCGTCGAGGATCACCAGGGCGGGCTCGGTGACCAGTGCGCGGGCCACCGCCACGCGCTGGCGCTGGCCGCCCGAGAGCTCCCCGGGCAGGCGGGCCAGCAACTCCTCGTCCAGGCGCACACGCTCGAGTAGCGGGCGCACCCGCACCAGGGCCTCGCCGCGTGCGACGCCGCGGATCAGCAGCGGCTCGATCAGTGAGTCGGCGATCGTGACATCCGGGTCGAGGCTGCGCAGCGGGTCCTGGAAGACGTACTGCACCACACCGCGACGGCGCAGCGTCCGCCACTGCCGCTGGCGGTAGCCGCTGACCTCCTCGCCGTCGATCACGACCCGCCCGGCGCTGGCGGGCACCAGGCCGAGGATGGTGCGGGCCAGCGTCGACTTGCCGGAGCCGGTCTCGCCGATCAGGCCGACGGTCTCGCCACGACGAACCTCCAGCGAGACGCCGTCGAGCGCCTGCGCCCGTCGCCGGCCCTTGCCGTAGTGCACGTCGAGGTCGGTGACCTGCAGGACCGCGTCAGCCGGCACGGGTCAGCCCGCCGTCCCGGTCGGCCTCGGCCTCGAGGTAGCGCTCCAAGCCGTACTGCTCGTGCTCGGCGATCAGCATCCGGGTGTATTCGTGCTTCGGGTTGTGCAGCACCTCGGCCGTCGGTCCCTGCTCGACCACCTCGCCCTCGCGCATCACCAGCACCTCGTCGCAGAGTTGGGCGACAACCGCGAGGTCGTGGGAGACGACGAGCAGGGCCAGGCCGATCCGCTCCTGCAGGTCGGCGAGCAGGTCGAGGATCTCGGCCTGCACGGTGACGTCGAGCGCCGTGGTGGCCTCGTCGGCGATGAGCACCGTGGGGTCGGCGGCGATCGCGGCGGCGATGAGGACGCGCTGCAGCATGCCGCCGGAGAGTTCGAAGGTGTACTGCTCGTAGACCAGCGCCGGATTGCGCAGGTGTACCGCCGCGAGCAGCTCCAGCGCCCGGTGCCGGGCCTGCCTCCGCTTCGCCCCGGTCTTGACCCGGATCACCTCGGCGATCTGGGAACCGACCCGGATCGACGGGTTGAGGTAGGAGGCCGGGTCCTGGAAGACCGCGCTGATCGTCGAGCCGCGCAGGCCCGTCCACTGCTCCGGGGTGAGCCCGGCGATCTCCTGCCCGGTGATCTCTATCGAGCCGCCGGAGATGGCGAAGTGCTCGGGCAGGATGCCGAGGGCGGCGCGGCAGGTGAGGGTCTTGCCGCTGCCGGACTCACCGACGATGCCTACCACCCGGCCCGGTGTCAGCTCGAAGGAGATGCCGTGCACGATCTCGCGGTCGTTGACCTGGTCGTAGATCCGGACGTCGCGCAGGGCCAGCACGATCTCGTCGGGCAGCGTGGGCACGGCGTGCGGGGTCCGGAGCTCGGAGAGGATGGTCATCAGACCCTGCCTTCCACGGGGATTCTCTTGGCACCCAGGCCGTTGGCCTGAGCCTTACGGGTGTTGATCAGCGCGCGACCGGTCTCGCCGGAGACGTCGCGGATGGCGTCGGCGAGCAGGTTGCAGCCCCAGACTGTCGCCATGATCAGCACCGACGGCGCCACCGGCGCCCAGGGCTGGTAGTGCAGGTAGTTCAGGTCGGAGGCGAGCAGGCCACCCCACGTCGGCGCCGGCGGCTGCACGCCGATGCCCAGGAAGCTCAGGCTCGAGACGACGATGAAGCCGACGCCCATGGTCTGGGCCAGCGCGACGGCCACTGCCGGCAGCACTTTGACCCAGACGTGGCGGCGCACGATCCAGTTCACCGACGCACCAGAGATCAGCGCCACCTCGACGTACTGCGAGCGCGCCACGGCAAGGGTCGCGGCCCGCGACACCCGGAAGAACACCGGTGACACGAGCACCCCGACCACGAGCATCGCCTGGGTGATGCCGTTGCCCAGCAGCGCGGTGACGGCGACGGCGAAGACCAGGAAGGGCAGCGAGATCAGGGTGTCGGCCAGCCGCAGGCTCGTCCACTCGAAGACCCGGCCGAGGTAGACCGAGAGCAGGCCCGGAATCACCCCGACGACGAGAGCCACCAGCGCCACCTCGACCGCGCCGACCACGCTGTCGCGGGAGCCGTCGAGCAGCCGGCTGAAGACGTCGCGGCCCAGGTAGTCGGTGCCGAGCCAGTGCTGGCCGGAGGGCCCGGCCAGCGTCTTCGAGCTCGAGCCGAGCGGGTTGTCCGGGGCCAGCAGCGGCCCGAAGATCGCAAGCAGCGCGATGGCGGACAGGATGCCGGCGGCGAGCCGGCCGGCACGCAACGACAGGATCCGGCGGACCATGCTCACACCCCCCGCTGCGAGGCCGGGGTGACCCGGCCCAGCACCACGTTGACGATCAGGTTGAAGGTGACGACCAGGACGATCGACACCACCAGCACGCCCTGTACCGAGGGCACGTCACCGGCCTGGGCCGCGTCGTTCGCGAAGCGTCCGAAGCCCTGCAGGCCGAAGATCCACTCGGTGACGACCGAGCCGCCGATCAGGGCGGGGAACTGCAGGCCGAGGGCAGCCAGGGCCGGCCCGGCACCGTTGCGCAGCACGTGCCGGAAGAAGATCCGCCGCGGGCTGAGACCGCGCACGACGGCGCCGGTGACGTAGTTCTCCTGGTAGGCCCCGATGAGGCCGGCGCGCAGCTGGCGGGCCACGACGGCGACGGTGTCGAAGCTCAGCGCCAGCGCCGGCAGGAGCAGGTGCTCGAACCACGGCCCCGCCCCGGCACCGAACGGCACGAAGCCGCCTGAGGGGAACCAGCGCAGGCTGACCGCGAAGACCTCGACGAGCACGATGCCCACCACGAACGGTGGCGTGACCGCGAAGACCGTCAGGACGGCGGTGATGACCCGGTCGATCCACGTGGTGCGGCGCAGGGCCGCCAGCGTCCCCAGCCCGAAGCCGAAGACGATGCCGATGACGAGGGCGAGGGTGGCTACCGAGAGGCTGACCGTGAGCCCGTCGCCGATGAGCTGGGAGACGTTGACGCCGTTGGACCAGCTACGGCCCAGGTTGCCGTGCAGGATGTTGGTGAACCACGACCAGTACTGCGCGAGGAAGGGCCGGTTGAGCCCCCACGTCCCCTCGATGCGGTGCACCGCGGCGGGCGTGGCCTCCTCCCCCAGCTGGATCCGCGCCGGGCTGAGGCCGCTGACCGCACGCAGCGCGAAGGTCACGAACGTCGCCACGATGAAGACCGGCACGAAGATGCCGATCGAGCGGGCCACCGTGATCAGGGTGCGGCCGGCGGCGCGCCGCACCCTGATCGCCGCAATGGCGTGACGGCTGGATACGAACTGTGGTGCGTAGGCAGCTGTGCTGACCATGCGCGGTGACTCCTCTCGGTGGCTACGGGTGGGGCGGGATCAGCTGATGGTCACGCCGGTCCAGTCGACGTGGCCCGGGATCGCAGGCAGCGCCGAGATGGACTTGCTCTTGGCAAAGATGTTCGGCGCCACGTAGGTGAAGATCAGCGCCTTGCTCGTGAGCCCGACCCGCGTCGCGGCCTGGAGCACCTTGGCGTAGTCCGGGGAGTCGATCGGGGTCTGGCGCACCTTCGCGATCGCCGCCTCGAAGCCGGCCGGCTCGTACGGCGAGCTCAGGTTGAGCGGACCGTTCGGACCGAAGTGGGCCGTCAACGTCTGGACCGCAGAGTCACGCCCGGTGGTCCCGTAGAGGGAGAACGTGAGGTTCTTGGCGAAGAACGGGGTGGCCCAGTTCTTGTCGATGTCGATGCTCACCTTGATGCCCACAGCAGCGAGCTGGGACTGCACGATCTCGGCATCCGGGACGGCAGCCGGGATGTCCAGCGTCAGCTTGATCTGCCCAGACTTGTAGCCGGCCTCGGCAAGCAGCTGCTTGGACTTGGCCGGGTTGTAGGGGTACAGGTCGGCCGCCGCGTTGTCATAGGCGACGTAGCCGGGCGGGAAGGGCTGGTCGGTGGCCTCGCCGTAGCCGAAGGTCAGCTTGTCCACGAACTCCTTGCGGTTCACGGCGTAGCGCACCGCGTCGACGACCTTCGGGTTGTTGAACGGTGCCTTATTGACGTTCAGGCTGATGTTCTCGGCGTTGAAGCCCGGCTGCACGAAGACGTCCAGGCCGGCCGACTTGGCCGCGCTGGCCTGGCTCGGGGTGATGTCGGCGAAGTTGTAGACACCGGTCTGCAGACCGGACACCACGGTCGCCGCGTCCGGCGCGGCGATCAGCTGGACGTTGTTGATGTGGATGTCCTTGGCGTCCCAGTAGTTCGGGTTCTTCTTCAGGACAGCCTTGGTGCCGGGCACGAGCGAGGTGACGATGAAGGGGCCGGCACCGACCGGCGCCTGGTCGAGCTTCGTCGGGTTTGCCGCGGCCTTGGGGCTGGCGATCTGCAGGACGCGCTCGCCGAAGAGCAGCGGGATCTGGTAATCGGTCTGGGTGAGGTGCACCAGGACGTCGAGGTCACCACTCGTCGTCACGTTCTTGATCGAGGTGAGGTCGCCGAAGATCGCCGAGTCCTTCTGGTGAATGGCGCGGTCGATCGCGTCCTTCACCGCCACTGCGTTCACCGGGGTGCCGTCAGTGAACTTCTGGTTCGGGCGGACGTGGAAGGTGATCTCGGTACCCGTGCTGTTGTACTTCCAGCTCTGGGCCAGGTCGGGAACAGCATTGCCCTTGGTGTCGGTCCGGGTGAGGGAGGCATAGACCAGGGCCAGCTCGCGGAACTGCGCCCCGCTGCCACCGACCACCGGGTCCCAGTGCGTGGGGAAGTAGGACGTCGCCCACTTCAAGGTGGCCGAACCACCCGAGGTGGACGCGGCGGACCCGCTGCCGGCGCAGGCGCTGAGCACAAGCGCCGGCACGGCCAGCAGGGCCGTGAGGAGGGCGCTGCGCCGGAGGCGGCGAGCGGGTAGCGAGGGGCGTGCGGGCATTGTTCTGATCTCTCTCTCGGGTTGGGGTGTTCGGGTCTTAGGGGACGAGGGCGGGGACGGCGCTGGGCGCGTCGTCGCTGGGCGCGTCCTGGCTGGGCGCGTCCTGGCTGGGCGCGTCCTGGCTGGGGAGTTCGGTGCGGGCGGCGGTGTGCCTGTTCTCCGGAATCGGCAGGCCGAGGTTGCCGCGCAGGGTGGTGGACTCGTACTCGCTGCGGACCACACCGCGCTCGCGCAGGATCGGCAGCACCTGCTCGGTGAAGCGGGCGAACTCGCTCGGGGCGTTGACGCTGATGCTGATCCCGTCGAAGCCACCGCCGTTGAACCAGCGCTCGATCTCGTTGGCCACCGTGAGCGGCGAGCCGACGAACGGCGAGCGGTGCGCCGCGAGCTGGTGCTCTACGACCTGGCGCAGCGTGAGGTTCTGCTCGCGGGCCAGCTTCGTGATCGCGTCGGCCTGGGTGCGGAAGCTGCGCTCACCCTCGGCCGCGACGTCCGGGAACGGCGCGTCGAGGTCGTGCTGACTGAAGTCGTGCCAGCCGAACGGGCGGCCGAGTTCGGCCAGCGCCTTGTCGAAGCTTTTGGCGCCGAGGATCTCCGCCTCCTTGGCACGCGCCTCCTCGTCCGTGTCGGCGAGGATCGGGAAGAGCCCCGGCATGATCAGGACCTCCTCGGGGTTGCGGCCCTTCTGCGCCGCGCGCTGCCGCAGTTCGGTGCGGAACGCCTGAGCCTGCTCGAGCGTCGCGGCGTGGGTGAAGATCGCGTCGCCGATGCTGGCGCCGAGGTCGCGCCCCTCCTCGGAGTCGCCAGCCTGGAAGATGACGGGCTGACCCTGCGGGGAGCGTTCGAGGTTGAGCGGTCCAACCACGGAGAAGTGCTCGCCCTTGTGGTTGAGGGCGTGCTGCTTGGAGCGGTCGAAGAAGACGCCGGTGGTCTTGTCGCGCGGGAACGCGTCGGCCTCGTAGGAGTCCCACAGCCCCTGCGCCACGCGGACGCTCTCCAGCGCGCGGCCGTAGCGGGTCGGGTAGTCGAAGTGTTCGTCGCGGCTGTAGTTGCCGGCCGTGCCCGCGTCGCCACTGGTGACGACGTTCCAGCCGGCCCGTCCGCCGCTGATGTGGTCGAGGGAGTAGAGCCGGCGTGCCAGGTTGAACGGCTCGTTGTAGGACGTGGTCAACGTGCCGACGAGGCCGATGTGGTCGGTGTGCACGGCAATCGCCGAGAGGAGCGTCAGCGGCTCCAGCCGGCTCAGGTAGTGGTTCGGTGAGTCCGGGGTGATGAACTGGCTGTCGACGATGAAGACGAGGTCGAACTTCGCCGCCTCGGCCTCCTTGGCCCGGGCGATGTACCAGCGCACGTCGACGCTGGAGTCAGGGGCGATCTCCGGGTTGAGCCAGGTGTTGTGCTGGCCGGGGCCACCGACGCCGAGGAGGATGGCGCCGAGCTTGAGGGTTCGACGAGACATGGGACGGCCTTCCGGGGAACGGGATGGGAGGGGCACGGCGGCTTTCCTGCGGCGCAGGGGGCGAGGGCGTCAGGACGTGACGGCGGGGGAAGGGGCGCGGCCCACGGGGCAGGCGCCTGGCCGAAATTCCGGGCTAAGCCGGTATCAGCGACAGCGGTGACACTGACACAGCGTGGCGCCGTGCCGCGCGTAGTCGAGCCAGCGGCAGCACGTGAGCATCACGTCGGTCGGCTGGTTCATGTCTATAAGACTGCTAGACAAGCTAGAGAAAGTCCAACGACGCTTCGTGATGGTGACCGATCACATCCGTTGATGAATTTGTCTAGTAGATTGGTAGACATGAGCCGCACCCTCGACATCGCGCCCCTGCGCAGCCTTGTCGCGGTGGCCGACTGCGGCGGCTTCCAGCGGGCAGCCGGGTCGCTGCACCTGAGCCAGGGCGCGGTCAGCCAGCACATCCGGCGCCTCGAGGCGGCGATCGGGCGGCCGCTGGTCGAGCGGCACGGCCGGGGCTCGCGCTTCACGCCCGACGGCGAGCAGCTGCTCAGCCACGCCCGGCGGATCCTGGCCCTGCACGATGAGAGCCTGCGCTCCTTCGGCGTGGAGACCGAGCTGACCGTGGTGATCGGCTCCACCGAGCACGCCGCCGCCCAGCTCCTCCCCCACCTGGCCACCCTGCTCGAGGGGCGGCTCCCCGATCACCGGGTGCGGTTCCGCATCGACCGCGGCGCCGCACTGCGGGAGGGGCTGGCCGCCGGCCGGATCGACCTGGCCCTGCTCCTCGGACGCACCGACGATCCCCGCGCGGTGCCGGTCGGCGAGTTGGAGCTCACCTGGTACGCGTCGCCCACCTGGACGCGCCCGGCCAGCACGGTGCCGCTCGTGGCCTTCGACGATCCGTGCGCGCTGCGCAGCCGTGCCCTCGACACCCTCGCCGACCATGGCATCCCGGCCGAGATCGGCGCCGAGGCCACCCAGCTCGCGGGCGTGCAGGCCGCCGTCGGAGCCGGGCTGGGGGTGGCGCTGATGGCCACCTTCGGCCAGGCTCCGGAGGGGCTCGTCGCGCGCGAGGACCTCCCCGCCCCGGCGCCGCTGCCGCTCGCCGTCTGGGCGCGCCACGGCCTGGCCGCCGGCGTCGGCCAAGCTGTCGCCGGGGCCGTGCGAGAGTTGCTCGACGCCGGCGGGCTGGCCGCCGAGGTCGTCCCGCTCGTCACCCCGTCGGCCGAGAGCCCGGCAATCCGACTAGCCCGAGGTGCCTGATGACCGCCTTCCACGTACCCGCCGGCTCCGGGGAACTCGTCCGCACCCCCGCCGGCGTACTGCTCCCGGCCGACATCGACCCGTTCCACCGGCGGCTGCACCGCATCGCGCCCGCCGGGCTGCTCGGGCAGACCACGCAGACCACCGGCATGAAGCGGCTGGAGGCCATCAGCGGTAAGACGGTCGGCGCGCAGAGCCTCTGGATGGGGCAGACGCACGTGCCCGCATCCACCGCCTCGGGCAATCATCACCACGGGGCCTCGGAGACCGCGATCTACATCGTCTCCGGCACACCGGTCTTCGTCTTCGTCGACCTCGAGGGTGACGAGCCGGTCGAGACGCGCATCCAGACGGCGCCCGGCGACTACATCTTCGTGCCGCCCTACATCCCGCACCGCGAGGAGAACCCGGACCCGTCGATCGAGGCGGTCGTGGTCATCGCCCGCACCACCCAGGAGGCGATCGTGGTGAACCTCGACGCCCTCGACTGGGCCGAGGTCGACGTCAACGCCGAAGGCACCACCGCGTCCGACTGCTGATCCCCACCCGCACTGCCCCACTCACTTCCTCGCCGAGTGGCTAGTTCGGACGCGAGTGGCGGCGTGTCGCCCAGCCACTCGGCGCCGAACAAGCCACTCGGCGAAGCAGTGAGGGCGAATGGGCGCGGCGAAGGAGGGCAGCGCTCAGCCGAAGCGGCCGTTCACGTAGTCCGACGTGCGGCTGTCGATCGGGTTGTGGAAGACCTGATCCGTGGAGCCCTGCTCCACGATCGCGCCGGGGGTGCCCTGCTCGGCGAGGAAGAACGCGCAGCTGTCGGAGACGCGGGCGGCCTGCTGCATGTTGTGCGTGACGATCACGATGGTCACCTGCGAGGAGAGCTCGGTGATCGTCTGCTCGATGACGCGGGTGGAGGTCGGGTCGAGCGCGGAGCACGGCTCGTCCATCAGCAGCACGCGTGGCCGCACGGCCAGTGAGCGGGCGATGCAGAGCCGCTGCTGCTGGCCACCGGAGAGCGCGCCACCGGGCTGCCGCAGCCGCGTCTTGACTTCGTTCCAGAGGCCGGCCCGCTTGAGGGACTCCTCCACCAGGCCGTCCTTGTGCGACTTCGCCACGCGCACACCGGTGAGCTTGAGCCCGGCCACCACGTTGTCGTAGATCGACATGGCGGGGAACGGGTTCGGCCGCTGGAAGACCATGCCGATGGCCTTGCGCGCATCGGTGACGCGCCGGTCCTCGGCGTAGATGTCGGCCCCGTCCAGGCGCACCTCACCGCCGAGCCGCGCGCCGGGGATCACCTCGTGCATGCGGTTGAGGATGCGCAGGAAGGTCGACTTGCCGCAGCCCGACGGGCCGATCAGCGCGGTGACCTGCCCGGCCGGCATCTCCAGCGAGACCCGCTCGAGCACCTTGCGCTGACCGAACCACGCCGAGACCGCAGTGGCCGAGAGCGCAGACGGCGCGGGGGGCGCGGCCGCGGCGAGCGGACCAGCCTGCCCCATCGCCGGGGCAGACTCGGACGGCGGTCCGAACGGCTGAACGGTCCCGCGGTATTGCGGCAGGACTCCGGTGTCGTCGGACCCGTCGTTGGAGGGTTGCGCGGACAACTGTGCCTTACCCTTCTGCGTCGATAGCCAGCACGACCCGCAGGAGCAGGGTTCTGATGGCGCCGTTGTCTATATGGATGGTACCTGTCGTAGCGACGCCGACGGCGATCCACGTGATCGTCACCCCACGCCCCTGCCATGCCGTCGATGGCTGCCTACCGCTGCCAACAGAGCTCCGAGCCCGAGCAGCAGTAGTCCGATGGACACCAGCTCCTGCACGGGGACACCCGTCTGCGCTGGACCGCTTCCCGAACCGGCGGCGCTTCCCGAACCGGCGCCACTGCCCGAACCGGCGCCGCCTCCCGTCGCTGGCGAGGTCGGATTCGTCGAGGGCGAGTTCGAAGGGCTGGTCGGGTGGCTCGCCGGGCCGATGACGTAGGGGAAGAGTCCCAACGTCGGGACAACGCCCGCGACTGACTGGTCATCATTGCCGCTACTGCTGGATGGGTCAGAGGGTAGGGATCGGGACCGTGGCGCGCGACCGGAGAAGGTCAGCAGCCGGCTGGCTCCATCGGCCGCGGTCGGCACCGTGAAGCGGTATCGAAGCACCCCTCGCTGATCGGCGTGCTCGGTGACCCCGGACGTCGCATGGGCCAGCCGTACCGTCACCGACGCTGCATGGGCGAATCCAGTCACCGTCAGCGAGACGACGTCGCCGGGCTCGAGCGGCGGATCCGTCGCAAGCACATGGCCGTCGGCATCACGCGCGGTGAGATTGGGCGAACGCGTCGGCGTCTCGGCGAGCACGCGCAGCGGCATGGCCAGCAGGAGCAGCGCACCCAGAGCTCCGATCGCTGACAGCCCGACGACCCCGCGCACTAGTCGACGGGACTTCGACGGTGGGCGGCGCAGTGACCCTGCGCCGCCCGAGTCAGGGAGCGAGCCGCCACCGGGGCTGACCCCGGTGGCGGCTCGCCGAGTGCCTGATCAGGCACTCAGGCCTTCTTCACAGTGAGCTTCACGCTCGCGCTCGTCGAGCCGCTGACGGTAGTCGAGCCCAGGTACTTCACGTGGATCGAGTACGTCCCGGCCGTCTTGATCAGCGGGAACGTCACCGTCACCTTGCCCTTGTTCGAGGCCGCGAGCTTGGCGGTGCCGACGAGCTTGCTGGCGCTGTCGTAGAGGTCGACCGTGCCCGTGGCCGTCGTCCCGGTGACCGTCACCGTGATCGTGATCTTGGTCTGCTTCTTCGTGGTGACGGTGGTCGGGCTGAGGCTGATCTTCGTGCTCGACGTCGCCTTCGCCTCGGTCACCGCCTTGGTGATCGAGGCAGTGCCCACCGTCGTGGAACCGAGGTACTTGAGCGTCTCGGTGTAGTTGCCCGGCACCAGCTTGGTAGCACCGGCGGTGATCTTGACCTTGCCGCCCGACAGCGTGCCAGTGCCCAGAACGGTCTTTCCGTCCACCAGCTGAACGGTGCCGGTCGGCGTGGTACCGGGCGCGGTGACCGTCGCCGAGACGGTGTACGTCTTGCCGTAGGTCGGCTTCGTCGTGGACCAGGTACCGGCCAACGTCGCCTTGGCCTTGGCCTCGGTGACCTTCTTGGTAACCGAGGTCGCGCTCACCTGCGAGTAGCCGGAGTAGCTCAGAATCTCGGTATAGGTACCTGGCTTGAGCGTCGTACCGGAGACGGTGATCGTGGCTTTGCCCGCGGAGAGCGTGGCCTTCCCGAGCGATGTGGTCCCGGCGAGAAGGCTGACCGTCCCGGTCGGGGACAGGCCAGGAGCAGTGACCTTCGCCGCGACGGTGTAGCTCTTGCCATAGGTCGGTGCCGTGGTCGACCAGGTTCCCGTCAGTGTCGGAGTCGCCTTGTTGACCGCGAAGGTCAGCGATCCGTTCGACGGGGTCACCGCGGAGCCGGCCGGCGAGAACGTCGCCGTGAGCGAGTGCGTGCCGGTCGTGGCCGGCTTCCAGGTCGTCGTAGCGACGCCGCCAGAGACCGGCACCGCAGCTCCGATGCTGGTCGTTCCGTCAGCGAACTGCACGGTCCCGTCTGTACTGGAGGCGGTAACCGTCGCCGTCAGGCTGATGGTGGTGCCGACCGCCGCGCCGGAGCCCGGCGACGCGGTGAGCACGGTGGTGCTGGCGCCGACCGGAGCGGGATAGACGACCTGCCAGCTCTGGCCGGTGACAGAGATGTCGACGGCGTTGTACTTGGGATTCGCCGGCTGTCCAGGTGCGCTGGTCTTGACCCGCAGCTCGTAGAGGCCGGCGTAGCCGTCGTCGGTGTCGTCGGTATTCGGGAACGCGGAGACCAACTGCCCGATCGAGGTGTTGGTGGCCGACCCTGTGAAGACCGGCAGGGTGGTGCTGATCGATGCTGGCGCACCCGTGACGGGGTAAGTGCTGGAGCCGCTGAGCTGCAGGTTCGACCAGGATCCCGGCGCCTGCCCGTTCTTCGGCAGATAGCCGTAGAGCGTGGCCTTGGTGTCGCCGGCCCGTCCCACGGCCGAGCCGACCGCGTAGGCGAAGCTTGGGGCGTCGCTGAGCGAACCACCGGTGACCGGCTGACCGGCCGCATCGAAGAGGGAGAGTGTGCCGACCTCGTTCGCGTCGGTGTTCCCGGAGACCTGCCAGGGCGGCGTCGGCGGATCGGCGCTCGCGGCACCACTATCGAGGACCAGGGCGCCGACAAGCGCCAGTCCGGCGATGGTCGCAGAGGCCACCGCGCGTGCGAATCGTGTCTTCATGGTGGAACCTTCCGTGGTTGGAAATGCTGTGACGAGCAAGCAGGAATGTGTCAACTGACCCGCCGCCTTCGAACGGCGAATACCGCACCGACGGCGAGGACAAGGAGGCCGGCCGCGCCGAGCACGATCCAGCCCGCCGACGAGCCGTTACTCTCTCCGTGGTCCGAGGCGGCGACCGCGGTACCCGAGGTCGGCGCGCTGCCCGAGGCTGGGGCCCCGAGAGTTCTCCCGCTGGCCGGGGCAGTTGCGGCGCCGGTAGCGCCGGACGAAGAGCCAGTACCCGATGCTGATGCGCCCGGCGATACCGTGCTCGGCTTCGGGTTCACCACCGAACTTGGCAGCAGCACCGTCTCCGGCGAGACCGCTCGACCGTGGGTGCAGTCCACCGACCCGCCCTTCACGACCGTCCAGGTCGAGCCGGTTATGCGGATGAAGGTGGCGTCGTAGCTTGTTGTCTGCAGCTGAAGGTTCGGACCACCGAGGTAGAGGCGTAGCTCGATCAGGCCGTCGACCTGCGGTGGGAACTCGGCCGTGAAGTTGGCTAGCGAAACGTCCGCCTTCGTCGCCTGAGCCATCGGGTAGGCCGGGTTCGTGTAGTGGGCAGAGCTGGTGAGCTGGCCGCCGCTCCATTCCCCAGCGGGTACCGACGGGCGGGGCTGGTAGGCATAGAGGGTGGCTGTACCGCCGAATTTGGCATAGGAGCCGCGTGCCGGTGTTCCGCCGACCGCGCGCCAGACGAACGGGACGTCGGCGAGGTTGCCGCGGCTGATCGGGTGCAGGCTCTGATCGCAGAGCCCGATCACCCCGACCGCCTGCGGATCACTGGGCAGGCTCGCCGCGCTCGCCGGGGCGGCCTGGAGCAGCAGCGCGCCCGCGCCGCAGACAGCGAGCAGGCGGCGTGCCTTTCGGTTCATCGCGAACCTCCCTTTGCGACGGCTGCAGGCCGCTTCGCGCTGTGGGTCCCGCCCGCGCTCAGGCGGCGCCGCAGGTACCAGTAGCCCGCCGAGAGCACGATGACCACGAGGATGATCAGCAACCAGGGCACGGCCCAGGTCCCCGTCGAGCTCGAGACGCTCCGTAGGGGGGCATCGACCGCACCGACCTGCGGCAGGGGGTGCAGGGTCACCTTGGCCGTCTCGCGGAATTCAGGGAAGACGCCGGTGACGACAGCGCGCTGCAACGCGGAGTTGCCCGGCAGCAGCGGCGCGAGCGAAGAGAGTGTGACCGCCCGGCTACCACCGAGCAGGCCCGAGACGGAGAGTTGCTGGCGCGCACCGAGGATGACGTTGCCCGTGTTGCGGACCACGTAGCTCACCGTGACGCGTCCGGTGCCGAACGGGTTCGCCTGGAACTGCGGGCGATACACGGCCCGCAGGTGCTGCACCGACAGCGCCGCGTGAATGGTGCCGGAGACGCGGACGTAGACCCGGATGCCGACCCGGCGATCGAGCGCCTCGTTCGCCCGCCCGGAGCTGCCCGCCTTGGTCCGCAGCGACAGGATGATCGCGCCGACATGGTCGCCCGGGGTGGCGGTTCGCGGGATGGTCAGGGTGAACGGCACGAATACCCGCGTGGCGCCGGCTGCCGTCCGCGCCGCCACGACGACAGTGGGGCCCTGAGCGAGCTTGATCCATGACCCGACGTCGTCCTGCTTCTGGCTCTGCAGCTTGACGCCGAACTGACCGTCCGATGTGGTCTGGGCATCCGCCGGGTAGAGCGACAGCGTCAAGGGGACGTCACCGATGTTCAGCACCGACACGGTGTCGTGGAAGGGTGCCGAGCCGGGGCCTCCGCCGAACTGGAAGTTCGGCCGGGCGTCGGCCTTGTCCCCGGTGGCCGCCTGGATACCGAACGTCGCCTGCGGGGTGGAACCCGAGCTCCCCGAGGCGTACGCCGGCACGGCACCGAGGGTCGCAAAGGCCACCAGCGTCGTGACTACGGAGACGAGGCGGCGCATGCGTGGAGACATCCTTCTTCCGACTGCTTGATCTTGGTGGTACGCGGTACGGGTCGACCCGGGTTGAGGGGGCCGACCCGTACCGGACTGGCGCGTCCTACCTACACCACGGTGAAGGTGACGGTGCCGATGTACGTCCCACCGGCGGTCGAGGTCGGCGCGGTGATCTGCAGCGTCCCGGTGAAGCCGACGGTGCCACTGCCACCGTCGACCGGATCGTTGCTGTTGGCGATCGCATGGGCGACCCCACCACCGAGCCCGTAACTGTGGCCGTCCCCTGCCGGCTCCACCGGCAGCTGGGCCGGAGAGCCTGCCAGCCCCGCAGCCGGGTTGCTGTCGGTGGCGACGTTGCCTGCCTGCAGGTGGTTGCCACTCAGGAAGTCCGGCGTGAGGCCGACCAGGCCGACGTTCTCGGCGCTGATCGTGTGCGTGCCGTTGGTGAGGTCACTGGCCGCGGCCGAGGCCACCCAGTTGGCACCACCGGTACGGGTGTCGATCACCTTGATGGTGTCGGCGAGCGGATCCCCGGCGACACCAGTGGTGTTACCGAAGGCCGCGGTGCCGCTCAATTCCGTACCCGGCGCGTTGAGGAGCAGGTTGACGTTCAGCGTGCCGAGGCTGCCCGCCGCGAGTGCCGCCGAACTGGAGCCGTTGTACGGCGTCGAGATGGCCAGCGTTCCGACCGGGACGGAGCCGGAGATGTCCTGCTCGTCCGGAACCGCGCCGGCTGCCGCACCCAGTGTGAAGTTGTCCGCGTCGGCGGGATCGGTGACCGACGGCTGGAAGTCGGCGCTGTCGGTCGGGGTGAACGCCTCGGTGATCGAGTGCGGGCCCGGGCCGAAGTTGCCGTACACCAGCGTGCCGACGCCGCTGCCGTTCACCGGCGCGTTGCCGATCGAGGCGCCGTTGTCGAGGAACGTCACCGAACCTGCTGTCGCCGGGCTGACCGTGGCGGTCACCGTCGTCGACGTGTAGGCAGGAACGCTGCTGTCCGGGTTCGGTGTGTACGAACCGAAGGCGTGCGACGGTGTCACGGTCGTGTTGGCCACCACGTGCGAGACCACGATCGGGTAGTTCGCGCTGGTCGACCCGGCGAAGCCGGAGAGCGACGCCGGCGTGAAGACCGCCTTGATCTGTTGGATGCCTGACGGCAGGGTGGTGGTGACCGAGGCGCTACCCGAGGCGACGGTCACCGGCGAGCCGATGGCGGTCGAACCACGGGAGAACTGCACCGTGCCCGGCGCCGAAACGCTGACGTCAGCGGTCAACGTGACCGCAGCCGCGTCGGTGGCGGTGGTCGGCGTACTTGCGTCGATCGTCGTGCTGGTCGCGGTGCCGGCGGGGTCGGGGGTGTAGGTGACGGCCCACGAGCCCCCCGTGACGACGCCGTTCGTGTCCTTGGTCAGGTTCGAGATCGTGATATCGGCGTAGTCGTACCGGGTCGGGTTGCCGCCAGTGCCACCGGTGGTCTTCAACCGGAGCTCGTAGGTGCCGGAGTAGCCGGCCGCGCTGCTCGTCTGGGGCAGCGCCTCGACGAGGTTGGCGATGTTCGCATCGCCGGCGACGCCGGTCTGTACCGGGTACGGCGTAGTGGCCAGCGCCCCGGGCGCCGAGGCGTTCGGGTACGCCGAGGAGGTGGAGAGCTGCAGGTTCGACCAGGTTCCCGGGTTCGTCGACGGGTTCGGCAGGTACCCGTAGAGGGTGGCCTTGAGGGTCGTCGCACTCAGCACCGTGGTGCCCACTGCGTAGGCGGCCAGCGGTGGACCGTCGAGAAGCGAGCCGCCGGTGATCTGGGTGCCGGCGCCGTTGAAGAACTCGATCCCCCCGGCCTCGTTCGGGTCGGTGCCGACCCACGGCGAGGCGGTGCCGGTGGCGGAGGCGCTGCCTGCCGCACCGAGCAACGCACCTGCCGCGAGCGCGAGGGCGACGGCCCCCGCGATCACGGGCTTATGATGATTTCGCATTTCTGTCCTTTTCTACGTTTCGTGGCATCGAGAGTGGAACTGGATGGGCCGTCAACGTCGGCACTCGTCTCCCCGGCGAGCACCGACTTGGCCGAGGTTGGGGAGCCGGTCAGCACCGGCTCCCCAACGTCGTTTACAGGCTTAGTTGAAGGTCTGGTTACCGAAGTCCGCGAAGGTCGCGGTGGAGCCCGAGGCAGCGATGAGCGCCTGCCCGGCCGCGGTCTGGAAGTACGGCGTCACGGAACCGCCCGGGTTGTAGAACAGGGCGCGAACCCAGTTCAGCGTGCTGCCCGGCTGCCACGGAACCTGGCTCTGCAGGTCCGACTCGCGGAAGATGATGTAGTACGGCAGCGGGATGCTCAGGCTCGTCGTGGGGTGGGCCTGCGTGCTGTCACCGGGGGTACCGGTCAGCAGCTTGATACTGGCATCGACAGGAGCCGGGGCCGACCCGCCCACACCGTAGGGCGTGGCCGGGTTGAGGAAGTAGTCGGAGTTGTACAGCGACAACCGGCTGGTCGGGAACGGCACGATCGCGTCGACCTTCTGCGCAGCTGGCAAGGTGCTGATCGCGCTCGGGTCGTTCTGCTCCACCGTGCGGACCACATCACCATCCAGGGAGACGGCGGTGCCTCCGTTGGCAGCCTTAAGGGCGTTGACGAAGGTCGTGTACACACCGGCAGTGGTCGGCGGGATGAGCGGGATGATCGTGTCGCTCGAGCCTCCGGAGTTACCAGGCAGCTGGTTCCACTTGGTGATCGCGCCGCTGTAGATCGAGACGAGCTCCTGCGCCGACAGTCCGCTCGGGGCATTGGTGGTCGTCGCCGTGGCGATCACCTGGGTGTCGCTCGCGATCTGCACCGTGTGGAGCTTGGTTCCGAGGTTGGTCTGCGCGGTGGTCTGCTGCGCGGCGGTCGGCAGGTTGGGGGAGCGGGCGAAGCTGATGTTCTCGGGGCCAGGCCCGTCGGCGATGAGCGCCTTGACACCGGCACCGCCGCCGTTGGGACGCTGGATTGGCGACTCGCCCTCGCGAAGAATGATCGTCGGGTTCTGCAAGATCGGGCTTGAGAGAGAGCTGCCATTCAGGTAGCCCGCGCGACCGTTGGCGTCACCAGTGGCGTCGAAGTCGTCGAGCCGGTTAGTGTTGCCGCCGGAGTTGTAGCCGGCGTCGCCGAGAGCATCGCCGTCGGCGGTGAAGTCGACCGCGTACTGGACGACATCGGAACCCACACCGACGACGTCGGTGCTCGTCGGCACCGGATCTGCACCCGCCGGCGCAGCGGCGGCGAACACGCCCAACGCGAGTGCGCCAGCCACCGAGACGGTGATGGCCTTTCCTAGCTTCTTCATCAGAGATTGCCTTCCAGCGTGATTTTTGGGCAGGTGTGGTGCAGCAGGCGCACCACACCCGTGGGAGTGGTCTTACCGGGGAGTCAATGCGGCTGCGGGCGGAAGGCGCGACAGCGGCGGCTCGGCCGAAGAACGGGCGAGCAGGGAGCGGCTAGCTACGACAGGACGAGCTTCTGGGCCGACTCATAGGTGTATCCAAACCGTTGCCTACTTTCTCTGTCAACACGCTAGACATAGTGTGACCGTGCTCTCATGAATCCGGCAGGGCGGGGACTAGAAAATATTTGGTAAGAAGCGTAGGGAAATATCGGTCAATAACCACAATGAACCCACAAAAAGCGGCACTCCGACCATCCAGCGCTGCACTGCGCCCCACCGAGTCCGAGTCCAGACAAGTCCGGCAACGACGGCGACGACGAGAATGCCGGCGAGGGCCAGCTCCAGGCGGGTGACGAACGAGGTGTCGCTCGCAAGCACACCACCGTTCGAAGGTCGGGGCACTGACGCGAGCGCGGTACTCGGCTGCCCGCCTCTCTGCAGCACAGCATCGACGTAGACAGCGTTCTGCGGGCTCAGCCACCCGACCGGGCCGGTGCCCTTCGCTGTCACCAGCGTGAGCACGCCACGTGCCCCGGTGTCGGTCACCGGCTCCGGATCCCCCGCGCCGCGGACGTCAGCCACCGCGTAGGTGAACGTGCCCTGGCCGGTTGTGACGCTGATGCCGTCGCCGCGACGCAGGCTGGCGATGCGATGGAACGGGGCGCCGAAGCTCGTTCCTCGCCCGAAGATCGTGCTGTTCACCGGCTTCTTGCCCACCAGGATGTCGTCCTGGCCCGGCAACGGGGTGCCCTGCTCATGGCCCGGCCCCTTCTCCAGTGCGCCGGCGTCCGTGCCCTGGACCACCACAAGATCGCGGATGCCCACGCTCGGGATGTTCAGCAGCGCCAACGGTGCGCCATTGCCGATCGGCTCGCTGACTGGGGCGATCCCGGCAGCGAGCTCCGTCCGCAGTTCGGTGTACAACGCGCGCTGCGAGCGGGCCTCCTCGAGCCGGCTCAGCCCGAAGACGTAGCTCAGGCACCAGACACCGAGCAGCGCCACCACCAGCAGCGTCCGGCCGGTGACGACGGCCCAGCGCGGCGGTAGGACCGGCTCGGGCGCCACGGTGACGGCGCGCACCCGCTCCAGCGCCGCGCTCACGGTCTGGTCCCCCGCGGCAGGAGGGTGCGCAGGAGCATCCCCGGCCTACGCAGCAGGTGTGGGTACCGGAACGCCGGTGCCAGCAGCGCCGCGAGGAAGGTCAGGGCGAAGAGGATCGGGAGCACGACCAGAGCGACGGGCGAGCGTGCAGTCGGTGTCCGCAGCGCAGCAGACTCTGGCGACGCTGCCGGGCCCGTCTGCTCAGCCGACGCCGGCTCGGACGGGGCCGCCGTCGATGTCGGGGACGCCGTCGGTACCGTCACCGAACCCACCGCCAGGGGCGGCACCGAGGCCGCCTCGCCAGCCGTCGAACTGGTCGTCGCCGGTGCTGTCGGTGTCGCCGGCGGCGAAGACGGCAGGGTGCTGCCGTCGACGCGGGGCACAGCGCCAGCCTGAGCGGCTACTGCGTCAGCAGCGCGACTTGTGTAGGTCGCGAGGGCCTCGAGGCCGTTGGCCTTGGTGATCGGCAGATAGCCGGGGGGGAGCTCGCCATTCTCCAGCCCCGCCACCTGCCCGGGTCCGGCAGCGAACCTGAGGAACGTAGCGAGCTTCGCGGCGTCCGCCTTCGGCAGCGCGCTCGTGGGGACGTCCGCGTAGATCACCATCGTGCCTGGGTACGCCTGGTCGGCGCTGCCACCCTTGTGCAGCGCGTCGTAGGGGAAGTCCCAGACGCCAGCGGAGTTGTCAGGTTTCAGCAGGTCGGCAGCGCTGCGCAGCGACTGGGCGGACGGGGCGACGAAACTGCGTCCCTCGGCATCGGTGAACTGCGCGCTCGGATCCGCGACGTTTGCTGTCGTCTGCAGTGCGGCGGCCGTGAGGCCGTACCGCGACACCTCCCCGAGCGAGGTGATGCCGATCAGGAAACGCGAGCCCGTCGCCTGGCGGCCCTGCGTCTGCATCTTAAGCGTCGACGGGTCGCTCAGGTCTCCGGTCGGGCAGTCGATTTCGACGTTGGAGAGCGAGAACTGCATGTCCTGGGCGATGTTGGCTAGCAGCGCAGTGGGATTCGCGATCAAGGACAACCACGGCGACGGGCTGTTGGTGTAGCAGGCGTTGACGTCGCTCTTGATGTAGCTCTTGGGCAGGAGGTAGGTGTCCAGCAACGGCCAGGCGCTCACCGGGAGCGCGATGTCCTTGTACCTCGGGTTCACCACCATGCCCCACGGGTCGGGCTTGCCGTTCAACCAGGCCCGCGCCTCGGGATCGGCGTTGATGTAGCTGGTCAGCGCATAGGTCAGATCTGCCTGGCTCGAGATGTTGATCATCTCGGCGGCCGCCTCCGTCGACAGCTCAGGGATGCCTGGGTTCAGCGCGCGAAACTCCGGATCCCAGGTGATGTTGATCGGATTGTTCTTCAGCGGGGTGTAGTTGTTCTTGACCTCGGGATCGGCCGGATAGGACTGCGTCAGCAACTTCGCCAGCAGCCGCGGCGTGAGCCTGAGCGACGTGTAGGCGTTGTGCTCGGCATCGTCGATGTCGTAGCTGATCGCGAACCCGGAGACGGCCAATGGGGCCTGAACCACCGGTCTGCCGTAACCACCCGGTTGACCCTCGCTACTGAGCGCTGCGTTGATGTCGCCGGCGGCGAGCAGGTTGCGCGCCGCCGGGTCGCTGGTCTGCACGTGGGTGAAGTTGAAGAGCTTCTTGTCGGTGCAGAACTTCGGCTCCCACTGCGCGCTCGCCTCGGCGAAGATGACCGAACCGTAGATGTCCTCGCTGGGCCCGCTGCTCACTACCGAGCAGACGCTGGACGGCGTGGCGAACGACAGCGGAATCGTCATCCGGTTGTGCCAGTTCGAGGCGGACCACCACAGGGCACCGGTGACGGAGATGTCGGAGCGGATGCCTGCCTGGAACTGCTCGCCCGGGGTATACGCGCCCGTCGCCGCACACTCCGCCGCGGCGGCCGGGGCATCGTCGATCGGAACCTGATCCTCAGGCGGTAGCGGCAGGCCGAGGACGTCCGTACCGCCGTAGGCGTCGCAGCTGACCCCCTCGATCGGCACCGCCACGACCGAACAGGCGACGGTGTCCGAGCAGCCAAGCGAGGCATTCTCGTCCGCGGTGAAGACGTCGAAGTTCGCCGCGCCCGAACCGTCGGAGGCAGTGATGCCGTAGGTGGTGTTGCTCGGCAACCCGGCGCCACCGACATCGGTGGCCTCAGGAGCCACCCCGGCACAGCCACCGGAGCCGCCGAGATACACCTTCTTGTCTGCCGCCGTGAACGGTACCCAATGCGCGGCGAGGTAGTCGGTAGGGCACCCAGACGGAATCGGGTCCGGCTGGTTGACGAACGCGTCACGATCAGCGGCTGATGCGTAGCTGTCGATGCGGTACGGGGGGAACGCCTGGTCCCCGTCCTCTTGGAAGCGTTCCTGCGAGGTCTGGGTCCAGCAGGTCTCCGGCGTGATGGTGGCCGCAGTGCCCCGGCACTCGAGCAGGACGAACGGGTACTCCTCCTGCGAGGCGTCGCCGGAGTTGACATCGGCGACCAGCCCCCCGGTCGGATGTGCGCCGGTCCAGGAGACGCCGAGTTCCTGGCGCCCACGAACATCTTTTGTCGTGTCGACCGTCACCGTGACCCGGTGCGGTTTGTCCAGGTAGTCCAGATCGCCGTCGGCGTCGACTTCGGAACGGTCCACGACGACCGACTTCGTCACCGATCCGCTATCGGCGCTCGTCTGCGCCGTGCTGCGCGTGAGCGTCGCACCGAGGAAGACAGCGAGGAACGCGCTGACAAAGGCGACGACGCGACGCAGTCGTGACGAGACGGTCATTGTGCCCTGCCTGCCCGCCTGGTGCCGATGACATAGGCACCCGGGACACTGACTATCAGCAGCAGAATGACCACGGCGAGCACCGCCCAGAGGACCGAGTTCGGTCCACTGCGGTCGGAACTCGCCAGCGTGGTAGGCACAACGGTGGGATCGGTCGAGAGCAGGGGCGGCCCGGCGGCCTGGGTCTGCCCGGTGACCGGGTCGACGACAATCTGTGCCCCGTTGCCCGACGGGGCGGCGCTGGGACCAGAGATGGCGGTGGTTCCGGACCCCGCGGCCGCCGTTCCGGTCGTGCCGCCAGAGCCAGCCGACCCACCGGAGCTGCCCGAACCGCCCGCGTGTCCGCCCGCGGCGGCATTGGACGCGCCGGCACTGCCCGCTTCGGACGGCGCTCCGTTGAAGCTCCCGACGTTCGCAGAGCAAGGCCCGGCACCACGCTCGTCACATGCCGGCGGCTCCGGCGCGACCACAGCGAGATGGTTCTCCTCCGGGTGCCCTGCGATGAAGGTCGGGTTGTCGCAGGTGCTCACCGCACGCTGGGTCAAATCGACGCCGGGGTCGGCCGTCTTCAGCCTGCCGATCTGCCCGAAACCGGCCTCCACCAGGTTCACCGGCAGCGATGAGTACCCGATCCGGCCGATCTCGCCCTGGCCGCGGCAGATCGAGTAATAGAGGAAGTCGGCGATGGTCTGCCGCTTAGGGGTTGTCATCCGCGAGTCGTTGGCAGCGGTCGGGATGATCGCATAGACGTAGGACGAGAGCGGGTAGGTGCGCTTGTCGGAGTTGACGTAGACGTTGTTGAGATTCTGCGTCAGGTAGTTCGGCGAGCTCTTGTCGTTATTGATCTGCGCCTTGGTCAGTGCCACCGCCACGTTGTACTGCGTCGGCAGCGTGTAGTAGCCGGCCTTGTTGAGGATCTTCGCCGCCGGGATGTTCGCGAGCAGCGCGTAGGAGTACTCCTCCACCCCGATCGAGCCGTTGGCGTCAGCATTGCTGATGAAGTTCATGACGCCGTCGGAGCCGGACTGCGCGCGCTGCGGGCCGGAGGACTTGCCGCAGTTGAGCGGGAAGTACTCGGTCTCGGTGGCTTTCCCCCCGTTGCAGGGCCCCCAGACAGACGGGTACTCGCGGGCCAGGTACTCGGTGAACATGGCGGTCGTGCCGGCACCCTCGGAGTGCACCACCGGGATAATCGGGATGCTCGGTAGCTTGCGGCCGTTGTTGTCGGCGGTGATCTCCGGGTCGTCCCAGTTGGTGATCTTGTCCGTGAAGATCTTGGCCAGTGTCAGCCCGGAGAGGCGCAGGTTGCGGACGAGGCTGTTCCCGACCTGGATGTGGTACGGGAACGATGTGCCGCCCGCAGCCACCGGTAGGTAGGCGAACGAGCGGTGCTGAGAGTTGTCCGGCTGCCCCGTTGTCGGGTCCGCGCCCTGATACGGGATGTCACTGACGCCGAAGTCGGTGGTCCTGTTGGCGTAATCCTTGCGCCCCTGCGCCGACCCGTTCGCGGTGAAGACGACCTGCATCCCCTGGCTGCCGACGTCGGCCACCCACTGGTTGATCGCGTTCGCCGCCCAGCTCGATCCCGACCCGTCGATGAGGGCGTGCGTGACGGCCGCGTCGGCGCCGGTCGACCCCTCGGCCATGACGAGCATGGCCGCAGCGATCGCGGCGGCCACCTTCAGGGCGCGCATCAGCGGACCTTCTTTTCTCGGGCCACAAATCGGGCGGTGAGGAACAGGATGAGGACGACGACCAGCAGCATTGCCGCCGCGCCGAACCCACGGGTGACGTTGTTGCCCACCTCGCCTGAGCGGACGGCGGTATAGATGTAGAGCGGCAGCGAGTTCATCGGGTTCTTGACCGGGTTGTCGTTGAAGAACGTCGAGGCGCCCGAGGTGAGCAGCACCGGCGAGGTCTCGCCGACCATGCGGGCGATGCCGAGGATCAGTGCGGTGGCCAGTCCCGGGCGGGCGGTCGGAAGCACCACCCGCCAGACCGTCTGCCAGCGGCCGGCGCCCAGCGCGAGCGACGCCTCGCGGAGCCCACCGGGAACGACGCGGAGCACGACCACCGACGCCCGCGCCATGATCGGCAGGCCCATCACCGTCAACGCCAGGGACGCGGCGAAGCCGGAGGCCTGGAAATGCAGGTCCTTGAGTAACACGGTGTAGATGAAGAGTCCGGCCACGATCGAGGGCAAGGCCGTCATCGCCTCGACGATCGTCTGCACGACCCGGGAGAGCCGACCGCCGACCTCGGTCATGTACACAGCAGCACCCACGCCCAGTGGCAGCGCGATCGCCGTGGCGATCCCCACCTCGATCAGCGTGCCGACGAGCGCGTGCTCGGCGCCGCCGTGTCTGAGCGCGGCGGTCGGCTGCACGCCGCCCATGTCGTGGGTGTAGAAGTTCACGTGCGTGTAGGCCGCCCACCCCTTGATGAAGGTGAAGAGCACCATCGACACGAGCGCCACCAGCACGATCAGTGGCCCCGCGATCATGACCGAGCTGGCGAGCCGGTCCGTCACCACCGGCAGAGGATTGTTGACGGCCGTCAGCACCGTGTAGAGCACGAGGAACACGACGTACCAGAGCACGACGAAGCCGAACTTGCCGGAGAACGGCAGCAGCCGCTCGTAGATCACCCAGACCAGCGCCAGCGAGGCCACTCCGGCGCCCACCAGGTTGAGCTTGTCGTCGCGGCTGCGGCTGCGGATCGGCCGCGCGTCATCCGAGACCTCAGGTGGGGCGGCAGCGGGCGGTGGGCCGTCTGGCGGAGGCCCGCCCGGTGCAGCCGGGCGGTCGTCGAGCAGCGTCATATCTCCGTCGCCCCGCCACTACGGGCCCGGCCGACGATGACCGCCGCGATCGTGTTGACCAGCAGCGTCATCAGGAACAGCACGAAGCCCGCGGTCAGCAGCGCCGACAGCTGGGCCGGCGTCGCCTCCTTGTACTGGTCCGCGATCAGGGCCGAGATCGTCTGCGTGCCGGACTCCAGCACCCGGAACTTCACCTGGTACACCTGCGAGATGATCAGCACCACCGAGATCGTCTCGCCTAGCGCGCGGCCCAGCCCGAGCATGGTGCCGCCGATGATCCCGGCCCGGCCGAAAGGCAGCACCACCGTCCGCACCATCGACCAGCGGGTGGCGCCGAGGGCGAGCGCGGCCTCCTTCTCCCCCTGCGGCGTGCGGCTGATGACCTCGCGCATCACCGACGTAGCCATCGGGAAGATCATCAGCCCCACCGCGATCGCCGCGATGAAGACGGAGCCTTCGTAGGCCGCATACCCGGGCGAGTAGCTCCAGACGGGGGCGTTGACGTCGGTGTGCACCTTGAAGATCGGGATCCAGCCGAGGTATTTGCTCAGCCAGTGCGCCACATGGGTGGCGTGCGGCTCCATCAGGCCGAAACCCCAGAGGCCGTAGACGATGCTCGGCACCGCAGCCATCATGTCCACGAGTCGGATGAGCACGGGCCGCAGCCGCGGCGGTGCCCAGTCGCTGATGTAGAGCGCGCTGAGCAGGGAGAGCGGGAACGCGATGATCAGGGCGACCGTCGCGACCTCGACGGTGCCGAGCAGGATCGCCCGGAGCCCGAGAATGTCCTGGTTGGGGAGCCAGCGGTACTCGGTGAAGAACCGGAAGCCGTAGTGGTGCAGCGTGGGGTAGGCCTGCAGGCCGAGGAAGAGCGCGATCGAGCCGACGATCAGCAGCACGAGCACCCCGATCGAGCGGGCACCGTGCACGAAGAGCCGGTCGGAGAACGATTCGCGGGTACGCAGCACCCGCGGCTGATCGGGATCAGCCAGGTCGATCGTGGTCACGAGATGGCACAGCGCAGCGACCGCGCGTTCTTAACCATCTCTACATGCACGATAGGCAAGATAGCTACGGTGTTTTACCACCGTCAAACTGGGCTAGACAATGTCCAGTTTGTCGACCCCGTTTGCCCCTTTTCGCTCCCGTACCCCTCCTCCTCACCTCGCCGAGTGGCTTGTTCGGCGCCGAGTGGCGGCGTGTCGCCCAGCCACTCGCGTCCGAACAAGCCACTCGGCGTGGGGGTCAGCGGGCGGGGGTCAGCGGGCGCGGGGCAGCGGGCGGGGGTCAGCGGGTGAGCTTGGAGCCCTCGAGGTCGAGGTCGGGCAGCCGTCGGTCCAGCCAGCCGGGCAGTGCCCAGGCGCGGTGGCCGAGCAGTTTGAGGATCGCGGGGACCAGCGTCATGCGCACCACGAAGGCGTCGACCAGTACCCCGAAGGCAAGCGCCAGGCCGAGCGACTTGGTCACCGCATCGTCGCCGAAGATGAAGCTGCCGAAGACGGAGAACATGATCAGTGCCGCCGCCGTGACGACGCGCGCGCTGGCCGCCATTCCCCGGGTGATCGCCGCCGCCGGATCGCGGTGGTGCACGTAGTCCTCGCGGATGCGCGACACCAGGAAGACCTCGTAGTCCATCGCGAGGCCGAAGAGGATGCCGACGACGAGTACCGGCAGGAAGCTGACGATCGGCCCGGCCGTCTGCACCTTGAACAGGCTGCCGAGGTGCCCCTCCTGGAAGACCCAGACCGTCACCCCGAACGAGGCGGCGATCGAGAGCAGGAAGCCGGCCACCGCCTTGATCGGCACCAGGATCGAGCGGAACACCAGCAGCAGCAGGAGCAGCGCAAGCACGACGATGACGGCGATGAACTCGGGCAGGGCGGAGCCGAGCTTGCTGGAGATGTCGATGTTCGACGCCGTGGTGCCGGTGACATAGGCGATCACACCGGTCTGCTGCTTCACCTGCTTGGCCGCGTTGCGGATGAGCGTGACGAGCGTCCTCGTCTGCTCCGAGCCCGGGCTCGAATCGGGGGTGACGCTGATGATGGCCACGTCACCGGCCTTGTTCGCCACGGGGTCGGTCACCGACGCGACGTCCGTCGCCTTGCGCAGCTCCGGCAGCGCCTGGGCCGCGATCGCGGCGATGCTGGTACTCCCCGGCTTGTAGACGACGAGGGTCAGCGGACCGTTGAAGCCGGCGCCGAATCCCTTGCTGAGCAGGTCGTAGGCGCGTCGCTCGGTGGTCGTGGTGGGCTTGCTGCTGTTGTCGGGCAGCCCGAGCTCGAGGTCGAGCGTGGGCAGCGCGATCACCCCGATCCCGACGATGCAGATCGCCACCGTCAACCACGGCTTGGCGGTGACCAGCTTCGACCAGCGCTCGCCCATCGTGGGCCGGCCGGCCTGCCGGTCCTGACGGCGGGCGAGGAAGCCGATCCGTCCCTTGCCGATCCGGGTGCCCAGCAGCGCGAGCACCGCGGGCAGCAGGGTCAGCGAGAGCACGACGGTGATCGCGATCGTGCTGGCCGCGGCGAGCCCCATCACCGTCAGGAACGGGATGCCCACCACCGACAGGGCGCAGAGCGCAATGATCACCGTGAGGCCGGCGAAGACGACCGCGCCCCCCGCAGTTGCTGTGGCCAGCGCGATCGAGTCGGCCACCTCCATCCCCTCGCGCAGCTGCTGGCGATGTCGGGAGAGGATGAAGAGCGTGTAGTCGATGCCCACGGCCAGGCCGAGCATCAGGGCCAGCGTGGGTGCGGTGGAGCTGAGGGACACCACCCCGGAGAGCGCGGAGATCCCGGCGAGGCCGATGCCGACTCCGAAGAGCGCCACCAGCAGCGGCATGCCGGCTGAGACGAGCGCGCCGAAGGTGATCGTCAGGACGACGAAGGCGATGATCACGCCGTAGAGGTCGTTGTTGCCCTCGGCAGTGGTGGTGGAGATGACGCCACCGGAGTACTCGACCTCCAAGCCGGCCTTCACGGCCGGCTGGGCCGCCGCCTGCAGCGCCCTCTTGGCGGCCGAGCTCACCTTGTCGACCGACACCGCGTACTTGACGTCGACGAACGCGATCTCCTTGTTCTTGCTGACCGTGGCCTGGGCGAAGGGCGTCACCTGGATCACCTGCGGGGCCTTGGCGATCTCGGCGAGCGACTCCTGCGCCGCCGTGAGATAGGCCGGCTCATCGAGGGTGTGCCCGGCGGGAGCGGCCACCACCACGCGGGCGTCAGCACCACCGGTACCCGGGAACGTCTTGGCCAGCAGGTCGATCGCGCGCTGCGACTCGGTGCCCGGGATCGAGAACGAGTTGCTGGTGCTGCCCGCGAAGGCAGCTGACAGCGCACCGAGCAGGGCAAGCACGAAGATCCACGCGACCAGTACCGACCACCGCCGACGAGCGCTCCACGAGCCGAGCCGGAACAACAAGGTGGTCAACGGAGGTCTCCTTCGGCGACGGCCCAGGCGGCCGCACCGCCCTACCTCACCACAACCCAGGCATCCCGGACACTTCAACGAGCGCCCCCACCTGCCGCCGAGTGGCTTGTTCGGACGCGAGTGGCGGCGTGTCGCGCCGCCACTCGGCGCCGAACAAGCCACTCGGCAGAGCAGCAGCGCCGACAGCCGGGGTCAGTCGTCCGTTCGCTCGGGCGGGTTGAAGCTGACACTGATGTCCTCGAAGCCCTTCGATCGCTGCGCACGCGCCTGGCTGGTGTACGCGGCGCGATCGGCGTCGGTGAGGACGACGTCGTCGGTGAACGGTGTCAGCAGCGAGCGCGGGTAGAGCCCCAGCGCACGTACCGCGTTGTACTCCGCGGCCAGCACCACCACGAACGCCTCGAGATAGATCCAGCCGATGAGGCCGAGGACGAGGGCGAAGACGCTGTTGGTGACGGTCGCGTTCTTGACCACGTGGCCCACGTAGGCGGTACCGAAGAGCTGGAGCACCTGCCAGCTCAGGGCCGCGAACGACGCGCCCGGCAGCGTCTGGCGGATGCTGATGTCCTTGGTCGTCGCGACCCGGAACGCGACGGTGAAGACCACGATGTTGGCCAGCAGCGACGCGATGACGAGCAGGATCCGTAACCCGGCATGGACAGTCGCCCCGAAGGCGTCAGCGCTGCCGGAGAGGGCCGAGAGCACGGTGGTGCCCGCGACCGAGACGCCGACGACGCTGATCAGGACGAGGCTGCGGCCACGGCTGCGCAGCGGGTTGGGCCGCGAGTTACGGGGTACCCGCCAGACCGTGTTCATCGCGTTCTGGGCGGCCTGGGCGGCGCCGAGTCCGCCGTACAGCGTGCCCAGCACGCCGATCACGAGGCCGATCCCGCTACCGCTGACCCCCCGCGTGTCCTTGAGCTGGGCGCCGATCATCGGGAACTGGCCCAGCGCGGATTTCAGCACCCGCTGCTGCAGTGCGACGTCACCGTGCAGGGCGAAGTTCAGCACCGTCGAGAGTAAGAGCAGGAGCGGGAAGAGCGAGAGGAAGCCGTAGTAGGTGATCAGCGCGGCGAGGTAGTTGCCCTGGTCATCGAAGAACTTGTAGACGACGGCCAGCGGAAGGCCGATCTGCGGATGCCGCTGCTGGAACCGGTCGAGCCGCCCAACAAGGGTCATCGTGCCGGCCCCCGTCACTGATCCCGGTGAACCGCCGGCACTGCTCGCCGGCACCGTCCTCACCCAGGTGAATCATGACATGAGGTGTGCCTCCAGGGGCACGTAGTCACCGACTCAGCTCAGACGGTGGCCGCCGCACGGGCAGTTGCCCGCGCGGCGGTCACCTCGTCGACTACGTCAGTGCGTTCGGCGCCGGCGGCGGAGGCCGCTGGCACCGAGTAGGGCCATTCCGAGAATGCCGATCGTCGCCGCGACTGCCACGTACGGCGTGACCGAAGCACGCCGTGTGGGTCCTGCGTAACCTGCGTCCACACCGGTCGGAGCCGCACTCGACGACACCGCCGACGCGGCTGAGGTCGACGTGCTCGTCGCCGGGGTGCTGGAGGTGGACGGCGTGGGGGTCGGCGAGCTGGCGCTGGCGAACTTGATCGTGGCGGCCGAGCGCACCGTCTGCGTCGCGTTCGAGACACCGAGCAGGCAGGTGTCGCCGGCGTTGCAGTGGCCAGAGCCGATGGTCCCGGTCCGGACCGTGAACGTTCCGGAGAGGGCGCCGCTGCCGTTCGTCGTCGCGGTGCCCAGATGGGTGAGGTCGCATGCGCCACTACCGCTGCCGTTCGCGCATTCGACGACGAACAGGCCGGTCAGATTCGCCGGCCAGTTCGAGCCGCTCAACGTGACCGTCTGGCCGCTCTTGAGCCCGGTGGACGGCGACGCGGAGGCGGTGGGGGCGGGAGCTGCACTCGCTGGCGAGGACATGACGGCCACGAGAGCGAACGTGGCCACCGCAATGGCTACCCCCGTAGCCGCTATGGGTGCTCGCAGCCGAGCGATCGTCTTCGAACTCATCCGAGATCTCCTGTCGATGTTAGGTACGCGTTAAGCGGGCTGCGGGGAAGCTAGCACCGGACATGAAGCTAGACAAGTGTCCGGTTGGCGCTTACCGTCGCCCTCGACAGCCGGAGTTCCGACGTAGGCTCCGGCCCTTGGTGGCGCCAGAAACCAGGCAGAAATCGGTGTTTACTACTGGCGGAGTGGCTTCGTTCGCTGGCTGGCACGGTGACGCATGGAGCGGAGGTGCATCCGATGACAAGCAGCAGGAACCGTCGGCACGCTCGCGCGACGGCTGGGCGCTGGACCCCCACCAGACCCGAGGTGATCATCGTGATCACAATGCTGCTCGCCATCGGCGGCGTCTTGGCCTGGGCCGGGACTCGGGGATCGCAGCAGCCCGTAGCGGCGCCCCTGCCGAGCGTCACCTCACCATCGTCGGCGGCTCCGTCAGCGGCCACCAGCTCACCGCAGTCGCACGGAGCGCAGATCAGCGCGAGCAGCCGACCGCAACCCCACGGCGCCCCCGTCCGAGCGAACGAGATCTCGCTGCCCAGCCTGGGGGTGACGGCCACGATCAAGACCGCTGCCGTCGTGCACGGACTCCTCGACCCCCCTCGCGTGCCGGACGAGGTGGGCATCTGGACCGGCTCTGCAGGGCTCACCGCGTCCTCAGGGACGGTGCTCATCACCGGTCACGTGAACTGGGCTGGACTCCCGCCGTTCGCCTTCGGCAGGCTGGCCGATCTCCGCGTCGGCAGCAGGATCCTCACGGCCGACGCCAGTGGCGAGGTGCAGCGATGGCGCGTCACGACCGTCCTCGTCCGCCCGAAGTCGGAGAAGGTCGACACCCGGATCTTCGCGGGAGCGGCCGGCCCCCGGACCCTCGCACTGGTGACCTGCGGCGGCTCCTACGACGCGGCCAGCAAGGGGTACGTGGACAACATCTACGTCTACGCCACTCCTGAGTGACCGCGAGCAGATGACCTTGCGCGCCACTCGGCTCGACGAAGTTCTCCGATCACACCTACTTCGTGACGCGGCCGTGGCCGGCGCGGATGGCGTTGTCGACGAGGACGGCTGCGATAGCGGCGGCGGTGGCGAGCGCCTCGGTGTCGAGAACTCGGCTGCGGGCGGAGGCGCCGTCCAGCAGCAGCGCGAGCTGCTCGCCCAGCTGCTCGGGGTTGGTGGCGCCTGCCTCGCGGGCGGTAGCGGTGAACCGGGCGGCGAAGGCCAACTTGTAGTCGCGGGCCAGCACGCGAGCCGGGTGGCCCGCATCGGGAAGCTCAACTGCCGCCGCGATGAACGGGCAGAGGGGCGAGTGCACGTCGAACGCGGCGAGGAGCCGTTCGCGGGGTTCGAGGTCGGTACGGTCGAACACCTCGGGCAGGATGTCGGGATCGAATCGGCGTAGGTGTTCGGCGATCAGCTCATCCTTGCCTGCGAAGTGCTGGTAGAGCGTCCGCTTGGACACCCCGGCCACCGCGCAGAGCTGGTCCATGCCGGTGCCGTTGATGCCTTGATCGCGGAACAACTGTTGGGCAGCGGCGAGGATGCGCTCTCGCGCGCCCCTGCCGCGGCGCAGCCCCTGAGGCCCCTTCTCCAACTCCGTCACGCCCCCAGAGTAGCCCAGTCGGGTACCGATCGGTGTGCATAGCTTGCTTCCTGCGTGACCGGCCCGTACGTTAAGCACGCAGATCGGTGTACATAACATCGGCACAGCAGGTGAATGGAGTTCGTCATGGGAAAGCTCGATGGCAAGGTCGCGGTGATCACGGGCGGGACGAGCGGGATGGCGCTGGCCGGGGCAAAGCTGTTCGTTGACGAAGGTGCTCACGTCTTCATCTCGGGCCGCCGGAAGGACGCGCTGGACGAGGCCGTCCAGCAGATCGGCCGGAACGTCACCGGCGTGCAGGGCGACTCGGCCAACCTCGACGATCTTGACCGGCTGTTCGAGACGGTCAAGCAGGAGAAGGGCACGATCGACGTGCTGTGGGCAAGTGCCGGCGTTGGCGAGCAGGGCAGGCTCGGCGAGATCAGCGAGGCGCAGTTCGATGCCGCTTTCTCGCTGAACGCGCGCGGCACCCTGTTCACCGTCCAGAAGGCCCTGCCGCTGTTCAACGACGGAGGCTCGATCTTCATGACCGGGTCGAACGCGTCGCTGCGGGGTTACCCGGACTGGAGCGTGTACGCAGCGAGCAAGGCCGTGCTGCCGGCCTACGCACGGGTATGGGTGGCGGAGCTCCGGGACAGGAAGATCCGGGTGAACGTGCTAACCCCCGGGCAGGTCTCCTCCCCGATGATGGAGGAGGTGATGGACGAGCAGCTGAAGGCGCAGTTCGAGTCCGTGATCCCGCGGCGAGAGATGGGCCACCCTGAAGAGATCGCGTCGGTCGCATTGTTCCTCGCCTCGGACGATTCGAGCTACGTCAACGGTCAGGAGTTGGTTGTCGACGGCGGCACCACCGCAATCTGAGCGCGTCGCCGATGAGCGTCAGTGCCGCGCAAGCCGGTCGCCTGTCGGGCCGTCTGACGCCGGGGGTGCGCGGACGGTGTGGCGCGGCAGGCACAGCGATCCACCACCCGCATATGGGCTCAGCTCGGGGGGAGTCCGCAGGCTGCGGGCCCTCGGACGGCGGCGGATCTGCAACGCCCCAACCAGGAATGCCACTGCCCACACTCACAGGTCGGGGCTGATGAGCGGATGCTCGGCTTAGCCGGTCTGACCTGAAATTGGACCGCCTGACGGAGCAACTGCGTGTCAAGACCCGCACCCCTGGGCGGGCGCTTCGCCGCGAGGCTTGAGTTCGTGCAGGCCGTCAGCGAGCGGGAGATGAGGCAGGATGAGCACCTATGCAGAAGGGACGCGTGGAGGCATTTAGCGACGGAGTGCTGGCCGTGGCCA
>JAOPUX010000249.1 GCA_025963285.1 Jatrophihabitans sp. | reverse complement strand
CCATGCCAGTTCTTCGTGAGGTGGTCGGCGATACCCTGCGCGGCCTGCGGCTGCGGCAGAGTCGCACCCTGCGTGAGGTCTCCTCGACCGCGCGCGTCAGCCTCGGTTACCTCTCTGAGGTCGAGCGCGGCCAGAAGGAGCCCTCCTCCGAACTGCTCGCCGCGATCTGCGGCGCGCTCGACGTCGAGCTCTCCGAGGTCTTCCACGAGGTGAGCACGGTGCTGCGCCGCGAGGAGAAGCTGGCCTCGGCCGGGCATCTCGCCGCCATCCCCGGTGCGGGCACACCGCGCATCACGGTGGCACCGGCACCGGAGAACGCCGGCGCTCAGCTCCGCTCCGTGCCCACCGTCGCGGCCTGAGCCCCCTCGGCGCGCCGCGCCGGATCCTGCGTCTACCCGGCGGTACCGTCGCGGCATGACCGACCCGCTGTTCGACACGTTGTTCCGCCCCACCACGGTGCCCGCGGCGATCGCCTCAGCAGCCCCCGTCCGGGTGCTGGGTACGCGGACTCGGGCGGGCAACTCGATGGCCCGCACCCGTGCCGCCCTGCTCGAAGGCACCGGGCGGGCCGTGCAGGTCAGCGGCACGAAGATCACCATGTCGCAGGTGGCCACTGCGGCGGGCGTCGCCAAGGCCACGCTCTACAACCACTTCCGCACCCGCGAGGCGCTGCTCGCGGCACTGGTGCTCGACGAGGTCACCGCGATCGTCGAGGGCTGTGCCGGCCTGCCGGTGGCCGATGCCCTGGCTGCCGCGGCGAACGCGCTCGCCGAGCACCCGGTGCTGCGTGCCCTGGCCGAGATCGAGCCGGCCACGCTCGCCGAGCTCGGCCGCATCGACGACGCCGCCGAGGGCTGGCGGCTCGCCCGTACCGCTGTGGTTTCCGCCCTGGCCGCCGACCTGCGTGGCGGAGCCGAGCTGGTGCTGCGCTGGCTGGCGTCCTACCTGCTCTCGCCGGCCAACGCGGAGTCGATCGCGGCCGATCTGGCGATCCTGCTCGTCGCGCTGCCGGACCTGCCGGTGGCCGAGGCAGAGATCACCTCACTCGGCGCCTAACCCCGCAGGCTGGCAGCGCGGGCACCAGTAGGTGCTGCGTTGCCGGGGCTGTTCGCCCTGGAGCTCCCGACGGATGGGGGTGCGGCAGCGCAAGCACGCCGCGCCGCCCCGCTCGTAGACCCAGTGCTGCTCGCCGCCGCGCGATCGCCCGGTGGTGGACTGCTCCGGATGATCCCGGTTCGCCCGCAGCAGCCGGTGCGCAGTGGTGACGAGCCGCCGTGGCTCCGGCACGTCGGCGACCGGCGTCCACGGGTTGACCCGCTCGCAGAAGAGGACCTCGCACTTGTAGAGGTTGCCGATGCCCGCGAGGTTGCGCTGGTCGAGCAGTGCCTCGCCGACGGCCACCGCGGGCTGAGCGAGGAGCCGTCGCACCGCCTCGTCCGGGTCCCAGTCCGGGCCGAGGAGGTCCGGGCCTAGGTGGCCGACGAGGCGCTCCTCGTGGACGGTCTCGACCAGCTCGAGGTCGTGCACGCGGTACCCGGTGGCCAGCCAGTCGTCGTTGCCAAGCAGCGCGCGGATCATGTGGTCGGGATGGCCGCGCGCGCGGGTACCGCTCCTGCTCAGGTGCCACGAACCGTCCATCCGCAGGTGGCTGTGCAGGGTGAGGCCGGTGTCGAGCCGGGTGAGCAGGTGCTTGCCGCGAGCCACCACGGTGACGACCGTGCAGCCGACTAGGTCGACGGTGGCCAGCGCAGGCACCCGCAGGTCGGCGACGCGCAGCGGCCGGCCGGCCAGCGCGCGGTCGAGGCGGTGCGCGGTGAGCCAGACGGTGTCGCCCTCGGGCATCGGTAGCCCTATCCGCGCAGCCGCAGCCCGCGCGGCGTCGGTCGGAATCCGGCGGCTTCGAGCGCGCCGCCGAGGACCGAGGAGGCGATCGGCGCGCCGTCGGCCCGCTCGACTGCGAGCTTGCCGAGCGCGCCGTCGCGGACGGCGAGGGCCAGCGCGTCGGCCGCCGGCTGCAGCACGGCCGGGTCGTCGTGGAACGAGAGCAGCGTGCGCCCGCCCCGCTCGACGTAGAGCACGCACGCTCCGTCGACGAGCACGGTGAGCGCCCCGGCCTTACGTGCGGGCTGGTGACCGCGGCTGCCCTCCGCGGCCGGGGCCACCGGCCAGGGCAGGGCGGCGCCGTAGGGGTTGGCCGGATCGGTGGCCGCGAGCACGAGCGCGGGGCCGGCCTCACGCAGGTCGTCCGGACGGGCATGTGAGCGAAGCCGGTCGACCGCACCGGGGATGGCGAACTGTGCGGCGCCCAGCCCCTCGACGAAGTACCCGCGGCGGGCGCGTCCGGACTCCTCGGCCGCCTTGAGCACGGGGTAGATGCCGGCGAAGCCTCCGCTGATCCGCTCGGCGCCGACGGCCCCGCGGGTAAGGATGCCGTGCCGGTCCAGCAAGAGGTCGGCGGCGGCGAGGGCCCGGCGGGTGGGGTCGCTGTCGCGGGCCGGCATCGCCGACCAGCGCCCACCCATGGTGAGTGGTGCGGGCGCCGATGCCAGCCCCCCGGGGCCGGTCAGACCGGAGTAGCGGCCGTAGCGCGCCCGTGGCGGCTTGCGGGCGCGGCTGTGCGCCGGCCGGCTCGACCCGTCGAGCCGGGCACGGACAGGTGCCAGCGTGTCGTTCGTGACGAGCCCGGCCCAGACGAGGTCCCACACGCCGGCTGCGACGTCGGCGTCGCTGATCGACTCGCCGGCGCCCCGCGCGGCCTCGGCCAGGGCTCGGAAGAAGACCGCGGCCGAACCACTGCCCAGCGCCGCGAGCAGGGCCGCGGCCAGCTCGCCGTCGACCGGCTCCGGCTGGGGTAGTGCCAGCGGGGCCAGCTCGGTGGGGGAGAGCACGATCCAGCCGTCGCCGCCCGGAAGGCTGCCCGCGCCTGTCCAGAGCACCTCGCCGGCGAGCGTCAACTCGTCGAGGAGCGCCGGGGAGTAGCCGACTACCCGGCTCGGCAGTACGAGCGTCTCGAGGGCGCTCGCGGGCAGCGGGGTGCCGGCCAGCTGCTCGACGGCGCGCAGCACGCCGTCTACGCCCCGTGCCGACCGCGCCCCGACGCCCTGCCAGGCAGGTGCGAAGCGCGCCAGCGCCACGGGTGGCACGGGCTCGACCTCACGGCGCAGCGCAGCGAGCGAGCGTCGCCGGATGGCGCGGAGCACCTCGGCGTCACACCACTCGATGCCGCCCTCCCCACCATGTCGCAGTGTGGCCAGCTCGGCGGGCAGGAACTCGCCCTGAAGCACGCGGCCGGTGGCGGCGAGCCTTGCCAGGGTGGCGTTGACGACAGCCACCCCGAGGCCGAGCCGCGCCGCGACGTCGGAGACGTGGAAGGGAACGTGGGTGCGGGCGTAGCGCGACACCAAGTCGCCGAGTGGATCGCGGACCGGCTCGGTGAACGTCTCCGGGACGCCCACCGGCAGCGGGGTACCGAGGGCATCGCGGACCCGGCCGGAGTCCTCGATGGCCAGCCAGCGCAGTTCGCCTGCGATGCGGACCTCGATCGCCCGCCGAGACTCGGCCAGCTGCTCGAGGTCGGCGAAGGTGGCACCGCGTGCCACGGCCTCGGCGGTGGTGAGATCCCCGACGGAGCGGAGCAGGTCGTGGACGGCATCGGTGCCCCGCGCGTGGCGCTCCGGTGCCAGGCGGCTGATCTCCTGCTCGACCGCGAGCACGGAGTCGGCGTCCAGCAGCTCACGCAGCTCGGTGGCGCCGAGCAGCTCGGCCAGCATCGCGGAGTCGAGGGAGAGCGCCTGTGCGCGCCGTTCGGCCAGCGGCGCGTCACCCTCGTAGAGGAACATGCCGATGTAGCCGAACATCAACGACCGGGCGAACGGTGAGGCCGACGGCGTCTCGATGTCGACCAGCCGCACCTGCCGAGAGGCGAGATCGCGCATCAACCCCACCAGCCCCGGCACGTCGAAGACGTCCTGCAGGCACTCCCGCATGGCTTCGAGGACGACTGGGAACGAGTCGTACTCCGCGGCGACAGTGAGCAGCTGGTTGGCGCGCTGGCGCTGCTGCCAGAGCGGGGTACGGCGGTGCGGGTCGCGCCGGGGCAGCAGGAGCGAGCGGGCCGCGCACTCCCGGAAGCGCGACGCGAACAGCGCTGAGCCGCCGACCTCGGCCACGACGATCGACTCGATCTCGTCGGCGTCGAAGAGAGCGATGTCGGCCGAGGGTGGCTCCCCGTCGGTCTCGGGGAGTCGCAGCACGATGCCGTCGTCGGAGTGCATGGCGCTGACGTCGAGCCCGTGCCGCTCGCGCAACCGTGCCGCGATGGCCAGGGCCCATGGCGCGTTGACGGGCGAGCCGAACGGGGAGTGCACGACGAGCCGCCAGTCGCCCAGCTCGTCACGGAACCGCTCGACCAGGATCGTGCGGTCGTCGGGCACCTGCCTGGTGGCGTCCTGCTGCTCGCGGAGATAGGCGAGCAGGTTCGCGGTGCCCCACTCGTCCAGGCCGGCGGCGCGGGCTCGAACGGCGGCATCCTCGGGGGAGGCCGTGGAGACCTCGCGCAGGAACGCACCGAGGGCCCGGCCCAGCTCGGCCGGGCGGCCGGGGGAGTCGCCCTTCCAGAACGGCATCCGGCCGATCTGCCCGGGCGCCGGTGTGACGAGCACCCGGTCGTGGGTGATCTCCTCGATGCGCCACGACGACGAGCCGAGCAGGAAGACGTCGCCCACCCGCGACTCGTAGACCATCTCCTCGTCGAGCTCGCCGACCCGCCGGCCCGGCCCCTCGCCGCTGGCGAGGAAGACGGCGAACATGCCGCGGTCGGGGATGGTGCCGCCACTGGTGACCGCCAGCCGCTGCGCACCGGCACGGCCGGTGAGCTCACCGGTGACGCGGTCCCAGACGAGCCGAGGTCGCAGCTCCGCGAAGGCGTCGGACGGGTAGCGGCCGGCCAGCATGTCGAGCACGGCCTCCAGCGCGGAACGCGGCAGCCCCGCGAACGGGGCGGAGCGGCGGACGAGCTGCTCGACCTCCTCGACGCTGGTGGGTTCGAGGGCGACCATGGCCACGATCTGCTGGGCGAGGACGTCGAGCGGGTTGCGCGGGTAGCGCATCGACTCGATCTGGCCGTCTCGCATCCGCTCGGCGACCACCGCACACTCGACGAGGTCGCCGCGATACTTCGGGAAGATCACCCCGCGCGAGACTGCCCCGACCTGGTGTCCGGCGCGCCCGACGCGCTGCAGCCCGGAGGCCACCGACGGCGGTGACTCGACCTGGATCACGAGGTCGACGGCGCCCATGTCGATGCCGAGCTCGAGGGAGGAGGTGGCGACCACGGCCGGGATGCGCCCCGCCTTCAGCTCCTCCTCGACGAGGGCACGCTGCTCGCGCGAGACCGAGCCGTGGTGCGCCCGGGCGACGATGACCTCACCCGCCGGGTGCCCGGAGCCGGATTCGGCCATCACCTCGGCCGGCGGGTGCAGCTCCACGGGTAGGGAGACGCCCGCCCGCTGGGTAGCCAGCTCGTTGAGCCGCGCCGTGAGCCGCTCGGCGAGGCGGCGGGAGTTGGCGAAGACGATGGTGGAGCGGTGCGCCTCGACGAGGTCGAGGACCCGCTCCTCGACGTGCGGCCAGATCGAGGCCCGATTCGCGCTGCCGGCGGCCGGGCCGCTGAGGTCGTCGGTCTCCTCGCCGATGGCCGAGAGGTCCTCGACGGGCACGACCACCTCCAGCTCGAAGGTCTTCGTGATCGGCGGCTGCACGACGGTGACCGGCCGCCCGCCCGCCAGGAAGGTGGCCACCTCGTCCACCGGGCGCACGGTGGCCGAGAGGCCGATGCGCTGGGCCGGCGCGTCGAGCAGGGCATCGAGACGCTCGAGGCTCAGCGCGAGGTGGGCGCCCCGCTTGGTGGCACAGACCGCGTGCACCTCGTCGATGATCACCGTGTCGACGCCGCGGAGGGCCTCGCGAGCCTGCGAGGTGAGCAGCAGGAAGAGCGACTCGGGCGTGGTGATCAGGATGTCTGCGGGGCGCCGGGCGAAGGCCCTCCGCTCGTCGGCAGGCGTGTCACCGGAGCGCATTGCCACGCTGACGTCCGGGGCGGGCAGCTCCAACCGTGCCGCCGCCTGCCGGATGCCGGCCAGGGGCGAGCGCAGGTTGCGCTCGACGTCGACGGCCAGCGCCTTGAGCGGGCTGATGTAGAGCACCCGGCAGCGGCGCAGTGGATCGTCTGGCTTGGGCAGGGCAGCCAACCGGTCGAGAGCGGAGAGGAACGCCGCGAGGGTCTTGCCACTGCCGGTGGGGGCCACTACGAGCGTGTGCTCGCCGCGAGCGATGGCCGCCCACGCGCCCTCCTGGGCCGGCGTCGGTGCCGGGAAGGCGCCGTCGAGCCAGGCCTGGGTGGCGGCGGAGAAGTGGGTCACGAAGCCAGTGTGCCCGCACCCTCTGACACTGTGCCGTCGCTTCGCCCGGGAGCCCGGTTCAACCCCGGCCGAGACGGGCGCTGAGGTGGTCGCGGGCCGCGGGCCAGTCGTCGTCCGTCATCGAGTACTGCACGGTCGTGCGCCACGAGCCGTCGCGCCGGACCCGGTGCTTGCGCAGCTCCCCCTCCCTGGTGGCGCCGAGACGGGCGATGGCGGCCTGGGAGCGTTCGTTGTAGATGTCGGTGTGCCACACCATCCGCACGGCGCCCAGGGTCTCGAAGGCGTAGGTCAGCAGCAGCAGCTTGGATTCGGTGTTGTGGCCGGAGCGCCACCATCGCTGCCCGAGCCAGGTGTGCCCGATCGCCAGCGAACGCGTGGCCGGGGAGATCTCGTAGTAGGAGGTCGTGCCGGCAACTTCGCCGGTCTGGGCGTCGAGTTGGACGAACGGACGGCGGACGGGGGAGTCGATGCCCTCCTCGATCTGTTGCCGTGCTTCGGCCAGCGTGGTCGGCGGATACATCGAGAGCCAGCGGAACACCTCCTGCGCCGACTCGCCCGTGCCCACGGCCTCGAGGTAGCCAGCCGCATGCTCGCTGCGCAGGGGTTCGAGGCGGATCAGCTCGCCGGTGAGGGTGGGCAGCTCGGTCCAGGAGGTCGTGGTGGGCACCAGCCCATCTTCGCAGCGCTTAGGGTTGGGAGCATGCGGATTACGGAGTTCTGGCGACGGATGGACGCCCGCTTCGGGGCGACCTACGCGCGCAGCGTGGCCGCCGACTACCGGGTGCCGGCACTCGGCACGACGATCGCCCAAGCACTGGAGGACGGCGTCGAGCCCAAGGAGATCTGGCGTGCGGTCTGCGGTGAGTTCGAGGTTCCGGTCGACCTGCAATGACCCCGCTCGGCGTGTCGCGCCGATGATGCTCGTCTCGAACAGGTGTTCGGCTATTCTTCTGTCCACAACAGGATCGATTGTCCACCGCCCGAGCGGTTCGACGGTTTCTGTCAGTCCTCGGTCCTAACGTCGCCAGCGACAGACCGACACAGCATCAGCACAGACAAAGGGGTTCTCCGATGGCAGCAGGATTCGACCGGGAAAAGGCGCTCGACGTCGCTCTGGCGCAGATCGACAAGCAGTTCGGCAAGGGGTCGGTCATGCGGCTCGGTGAGCGTGCCGCGGCACCGATGGAGGTCATCCCCACCGGTTCGATCGCGCTCGATGTCGCACTCGGCATTGGGGGTCTGCCCCGCGGCCGGGTGGTCGAGATCTACGGCCCGGAGAGCTCGGGTAAGACCACGGTCGCCCTGCACGCCGTGGCAAACGCCCAGGCGCAGGGTGGCGTAGCGGCGTTCATCGACGCCGAGCACGCGCTCGACCCTGACTACGCCCGGGCGCTTGGCGTCGACACCGATGCCCTGCTCATCAGCCAGCCGGACACCGGTGAGCAGGCGCTCGAGATCATGGACATGCTGATTCGCTCCGGTGCGCTCGACATCATCGTCGTCGACTCGGTGGCCGCGCTGGTGCCCCGCGCCGAGATCGAGGGCGAGATGGGTGACAGCCATGTCGGCCTGCAGGCCCGGCTCATGAGCCAGGCACTGCGCAAGATCACCGGTGCGCTGAGCAACTCGGGCACCACCATGATCTTCATCAACCAGCTGCGCGAGAAGGTGGGCGTCGTCTACGGCTCACCCGAGGTCACCACCGGTGGTCGCGCGCTGAAGTTCTACTCGTCGGTCCGTCTCGACGTGCGCCGCATCGAGACCCTCAAGCAGGGCACCGACGCCGTCGGCAGCCG
>JAOPUX010000223.1 GCA_025963285.1 Jatrophihabitans sp. | reverse complement strand
CTCGACACGTTCGGCATGTCCGGCGGTGATGTCGTGACCGGCCACCTCGATGCGCCCGGAGGTCGGCGGCAGCGCGGTCGAGAGCAGCCGCAACATGGTGGTCTTGCCCGCGCCGTTGGGTCCGAGCAGGCCGATGACGCCGGGGTGCAGCCGCAGGGTCGTCGCTCGCAGGGCCACCGTGTGGCCGTAGCTCTTCGACACGTTCTCCAGCACGGCGATGACCATCACCCCTCACCCCCCAGCAGCCGGCCGCCCGAGGTGCCCAGGACGAGAAGACCGACCAGCGCCGCCCCCACGCCGGCAAAGACCACTTGAGGGATCGCGGCCGTCACCAGGTCAAGGCGCCCGACGCCACCAGCAGTGAAGGCGATCGACATCCATGCCAGGCCGAGCACGGCACCGACGACCCTGGCAGGCATCCAGGTCAGCAGCACGAGCGCGGAGGTGGTCAGGACGAGCGCCGGGAGGAGCCATAGGAAGGCCAGCGGCTCGAGGACCGGAACGAGCAACCCGAGCGCCATCATGGTCGGCACCGCGACGCTCAACGCGGTGGTTGCACGGATGAGACAGAGGCGCAGCTTGGAGTACGGCGTCGCGGCGCTGACCTCGCGCAACGTCTCGGTCGCCTCGAAGGCGGCGAGCACCGCCAGCACGGGGACCAGCGGGGCCAACGCGACGAACAGGACGTCGTGGCTCAGGTAGACCGCGCTGCCCAGACCGCTGATCAGCGCGACGGCCAGTGCGGCCCCGACAGCCGTGACCCATGGCACCAGGACGGCATCAGCGGAGCCGAGAAGGACGAGCTCGTGTTCGGGCACCCCGAGCCGACCCAACCACTGCACAAGGCGGGAGACCTGGGGTGATGTGACCGTCACCTGCACGGTGCTCCAGATCGCCTCCGTGGTGGAGGACGACACGTGAGCCCGCGCCTCGGAACGGCACGAGGGGCAGCCCATCACGTGCGTCTCCAGCGACGCCTCTGCCGCAGGCCCAAGTCGTCCGCTCACATAGGCCGGCCACACCTCCGGTGGCACGTGCCAGGTCTGCGTTGTCATGTCACCACGCCTCTCCGAGGAGCAGCTGCTCGCGCAGCTTGGACTTCGCGATCCGCACCCGGCTCTTGACGGTGCCCTGGGGGATCCCCAGCAGGTGTGCCGCCTCCCGAGTGGACAGGCCGTCGACCACGGTCGCCCGCAACACCTGGCGCAGCTCCGGGGAGAGAGTGCGCAGCGCGTCACCGACGGACCCGTGCTCCACGGCGATCAGCAGCTCCTCCTCCGCACTTCGCACGATCGGCGACAACGACGAGATCACCTGAGCAGCCACCGGAAGGGGAGCCGCCTTCTTGCGCAGCCGACTGACCAGCTGACGGATGGCGACACCCCACAGCCACGCGCCGACATCGCCCTCACCGCGAAACGCCTTCGGGTTCCTCCAGACCGCGACGAAGGTGTCGTGCATCGCCTCGCGAGCCAGGTCCTCGTCCGACGTACGTCGCCTCAGGCGGAGCAGCAACCAGGCGGAGTGACGCTCCACCAGCTCACGTAGCGCCGCTTCCTCACCCTGAGCCACCTGACCCAGGAGATCGACGTCGCTCATCGGCTCCATGAACACACTGTCGCGCCGACGACGCTCAACAGATCACATCAGAGCAGAAAATCTCCGAGGATCGCGCCGGGGCGGGCGATGAGACCGCAGGTCACCACGCTGCGCGCGGTGCTGAAGCTGTCGGCGTATGCCTACGCGGGTTCGAAATGCTCCTTGCTGCAGCTCTGGCTCCAGCACTGAATCCGCATTTTCCCGCCCTGGATACGCAGCGGGAGGGCCTGGAATGTGCGCCGTAAATCCCAGCCCCCGCAGACCTGCTAACCCAATCCCTCGTGGGGTCCGACGTATGTGAAAGGGCTAGACCGGCGTCGCAAATACTGTCCGCAAAGATGCGATCGGGTGCCGGAAAGTGCAATCTCTCTTCTGTCGAACTGAGGGGGATCCCGTGCGCACACCAAAACTGCTAGTGCTCCTACTGCTGACCTGCACGCTCGTCGTCGCTACACCCGCGGTCAGCTCGGCGACACCACGCGCCGCCTACACGAACGACGAATGCACCTCAGCGACGCCGTACCGCCTCACGATGTACACCGATGGCGTGGCCGAGCCCGACCTTTACCTGTGCACGGACTACTTCCGCACGCAAAGCCTCGTCGTCAATCAGTCCCGGACACACGTCTGGTTCCTGGCCACACATCTCGACCAGAGTTACTGGCAGCCCGATCCGACCCAAACGCTGCGCATTCAGATCTTCCGGAAAGCCACGCGGAATTACTTCAGATCCCTGCATATGCGCCCCTATCTCACATTCGAACCCGGAACTCGCGTGATACTGCCGTACGCACCGGGGACCGTGCAGTTGCGGATGGCTCCCCAGGAGCAGGCTTCCTGGCAGACGGCCGGCATGGCGGTGAGCTCGGCCAAGTCGCTCGCGCTGGGCGCGGCCCCGATCGTGCTGGGTCTCGGCTCGCCGACGCGCAAGGCCGTGGTGAGGTGCGCGGTCAGCGCCTACAAGTCGGCCAACCTGCTCTCCCAGGAGACTCCCGCGCACGACCTGGCCACGGCGCTCGGCCTCGCCGGCAACGCCGCGTCCTGCAGTCGGGCATTGGATCGAGCGGCGAACGAGTCGAGCGACGATCTCGCCCTCAGGTCCGAGGACCTGTCCCGTACGGCGTTCGCGCGTCGCTGGCTGAGGAGCAACCGGTCCTCGCTGCTGTGGTCGATGGCCGAACAGGTCGCGAAGCGAGTTCACTACTGAGCGGGAACTTCCTGCTGACCGCTCTCCAGGGAGGCCAACAGCTCCTCGCCGGCCTGGGCCGCGTCCTCCACGGTCTGCTCCGGCAGCCCCAGCACCCGATGGCACGCGATCGCGATCGAGGGGGCCGAGACTGCGGCCGGGTCGTTGTCGCGGCGGAGCTGGATGACCATCTCGACGAGCTGCATGCAGCAGGCGCCGTCGA
>JAOPUX010000273.1 GCA_025963285.1 Jatrophihabitans sp. | reverse complement strand
CAGTTGTGGGAATTCCTGGATCCCCCCATCCGTCACCATCTATTGCGCCTTTCGTCTTTAAGCGCCGCTCACTGGGGGGATCCGTGATCGGAGGTATCGCGGAAACTCAGGAAGTGCTTGATTTCTGCGCAAAACACGGCATCACATCGGATATCGAAACAATCGCGATGCAGGATATCGAAGTGGCGTTTAACCGTATGCTGAAGAGCGATGTGAAGTACCGGTTCGTCACGACATGGCAACCCTGCAGGCTGCATGATGTCAACGTGCGGGTGCCGCTCGGGACAGCGCGCACCGCACGACCCGGAACGGTTAACGGGCGGCACGGCAGTGCCGCCGGGAAAAGATGGCACTCGATAATAATGAGACACGTGATGCCTCGGGAGTGACCAACCTGCAGGTCATCGCGTTCATATGGTCTTTCTGGCTGCGCCGGAAGTACACCTTCGCGGCAGCCTGCATTCTGATGCTAATCTGGACAGGGCTCGATCTGTCTCTCCCGATAGCCTCGTCGCACCTGGTCGCGACCGTCGCATCCGCACCCAACGGAGTACAGCGTGCATGGCATGCCTGGCGGACATTCATCATTCTGTTTGCCGGCTATATCGTGATCCGTAACGCTGCTTTCCGACTCTGGTCCGTGATCGCCGCGCGCAATATGAAGACGATGACCAACGAAGTTTTCCGCAAATTGCAGACTGCACCATCGGAGTGGCACGCAAGCCACGCCAGCGGCGAGACCATCCGGCGCGTCGTGCGCGCCATGTGGGGCTACGACGCCGTCACGGATGCAGGATACGCCGTTCGACTTTAGTTTCTGCGTCACCGGTTCGGCGGTGCGTACATCGGCAACAACGGCTATGACCGGGCGCTCGCCGCACGCACAATCGCCAGCGGTGACGCGGACGTGATCGCCTTCGGGCGTCCCTTCATCGCGAACCCAGATCTGGTCTCTAGATTGCGCGACAACCTACCGCTTGCCGAAGCGCCACAGAGCACCTGGTACGGTGGCGATCACCAAGGCTACGTCGACTGGCCGGCCAGTGGGTCGTGACGATGTCGGACTGTCGCCTTTGGTACGTGCCGAAGGCATCGGTCACAGAAATTGTATGAACGACCGTAGAGATCATGCAGCCCTCGGATGACCGATGGCTGCATGATCTCTACGCGTAGTCCGGCCGGACCAGCAGCCTATTCGCTGAAGCCCGTGGAGGATGACACCGCGCGCCAAGCCTCGGTTTCCGCCGCCACGAACGCGATCTTCTGCTCGATAGCGCCGAGCGTATCGTTGCCCAAGGGCAACCGAAGCGGCGGCTTTTCGCTATCTACCAGCGCGACCACGGCCATCGCGAGCTTCGCCGGGTCACCCGGCTGTTTGCCGTTCAGGCCGCCCGCTCGCGCACGAGTCGCGCCGGAGGTGTCCGCATAGTCCGCAATGACGTGGGGCGCCACTGCCAGCGACGACGCGTCCAGAAAGTCGGTCCGGAAGTAGCCGGGTTCGATGACCGTCGCGCGAATTCCGAGCGGCGCGAGTTCCGCATGGAGCGCTTCTGTCAGCGCTTCGACGGCGAATTTCGTCGAACAGTAGGCGCCGAACCCCGCCGACGCACGAAAGCCTCCAATCGATGACACGTTGATGACATGGCCCGAGCGTTGTCCCCGCATCTTCGGCAACACCGCGCGCGTGACGTTGAGCAATCCGAACACATTGGTGTCGTACATCCTGCGAACGTCCTGATCACTCGACTCTTCGACGGCACCGAGCAATCCGAAGCCGGCATTGTTTACCAGCACGTCGATGCGGCCGAAATGGGCAAAGCCCATTTCAACCGCGGCGCGTGCCTGTGATTCGTCCGTCACGTCCAGCCGGACTGGAAGCACCGCCGGGTTGTCCCCGAAACGGGTTGCGATAGCGGCGGTGTCCCTGCCCGCCGCGATCACTGCATTGCCGCTGGCAAGCGCCGCCTCGGCAATCTGTGCGCCGATACCTCGGGCTGCACCGGTAATCAGCCATACGCGCTTGAACTGTTTTGCTTCACTCACGTGGTTCTCTCCTGGGGTTGAATTTGCAGCGACGGTTGCAGGGCCGCTGCGGTTTTTGTGCCACCGGCTACGCCGGCCTTGCGTCGTAGGTCAGTATGTCGACCCCCGCTCCGGCAAAGTTGGCAAGATCCTGCTGCGCGGCCTCGCCCGCTTCGGACTGCAAAGCCGCGGTCATCGCTTCATGGGAGCTGAACGTCAGAACGGCCACCAGATAGTAGGAACCGCCGTCGATCGACCCGTGGCTCACGTCGTATGACGTGAGATTAGGAAGCTTACGCGCCAGCGGCACGTGTACGCCAAAATGGTGCCGGTCGAACGCGGCCGGATCCTCCGGATGCTTGTACATTGCAATTAGCGTGGCCATGCGGCCCTCCTGAAGTCCGTGCTAAACGGGCCATTCGGTTGAAAAGTGACAGAGAAGGACCCTGACCGTTCGCTCACCACCACACGTGATCCGCGCAGATGTGCGGGTCATTAGGTTCGCAAACGTACGAGGCCGTGAAAAGTCTTGCCGGGATACCACGGCATCTGGTCGAGGCTGTTGAAGTTAGGTATGGTTTCCATGTGGCGCAACATCTGCGCACGCAAGTTCGCGTC
>JAOPUX010000204.1 GCA_025963285.1 Jatrophihabitans sp. | reverse complement strand
CCTTCATCGGCCTGATCCTGCTGCCGGCCGACTTCAGCTACCCGCTCTTCGCCGCCCTGCTCGCCCTCAACGGCATCGGTACCGGCCTGGTCGCCGCGCCGAACACCGCCGCGATCATGAATGCGGTGCCTGCCTCGCAGCGCGGCGCCGCGTCGGGTGTGCGGGCCACGGGCATGAACGCCGGCATGGTGCTCTCCATGGGCGGCTTCTTCACCCTGATGGCGATCGGCCTGGCCAGCAAGCTGCCGGCGTCGTTCTCCGCAGCGCTGAAGGGCGCCGGCGTCGACCCGGCCACCGCATCCCGCGTGGCGCATGTGCCGCCGGTCGGCGAGCTCTTCGCAGCCTTCCTCGGCGACAACCCGGTCAAGCAGCTGCTGCCCAACCCCGGGCCGGGCGTGGACACCGCCAAGATCTACGGCAAGACGTTCTTCCCGAGGCTGCTCTCCGATCCGTTCACGCACGGCCTGCTGATCGCCTTCGGGGCGTCGGTGATCATGCTGCTGATCGCGGCCGGCGCATCATTGATGCGCGGTGAGCGGTTCGTGCACGACGACTCGGCAGACCAGCGCGAGTCCCTCGGCGAGGTCTTGGCCCGCGAGGGTGCCGCCCTGTCCGTCCCTGCCGCGCCCGGCGAGGACGTGGCCTTCGACGATGCGATGGCCGGCCGCCCACCGTCGCCGTAGAGCACCCCGAACTCGCCATCAGCCCGACGGCACGATGGCCTACAGCAGGTCGTGAGCGTCGAGCACGAGCTTCACCGGCTCGGCGGCCTTCCGGGCCGAGCGCCCGGCGGCGGCCGCCTTGAGTGCAGTGGCCAGCTCGGCGCCCTGGGCCCGCGGCGCCCGGATCAGCACCCGCTCACCGTCGTCACCCATCGGCACCGGGCCGATCAGCTCCGCGTCGGCGGGGAGCCGCGCTGCGGCGACCAACTCGGCCACCGCCGCCGCCGGCCCCGTGAGTGCGGCCATCCGGACCGCAGGCGGGAAGGCCAGCTCCGCACGGTCGGCGAGCTCGCGGGTCGCGCTGCCGGCCGGGTCCCACCGGATCAAGGCCTGGACAGCCGGCACGCCCGCGTCGGCACCGACGACGACCACACCACCCGCGCGGACGAGCGCGGCGGCCGTCATCCAGCGGCGCAGGGCCTCTTCACCCGCACGCAGGTCGGGCCGGGAGAGCAGCGCCCAGCCGTCGAGCAGCAGCGCGGCGCCGTAGCCTGCTGCCGCGACCGGCTCCGCCCCGGGCGTGGCGATCACGAGGTCCGGAGCATCCGGCACCTCGGCGAGGACCCGATCCCCGCCACTCGTGCGCACCGTGGCGCCGGGAAAGGCGCGGCCCAGCTCCTCGGCGGTGCGGCGGGCCCCGACGATCACCGCACGGAGAGCACCGTGGCCACAGACCGGGCAGCGCCACTGGGCAGCAGGACGGCCGCACCAGCGGCAGGCGGGCACCGCTCCCGAGCCGGCAGAGGCGATCGGGCCCGAGCAGGTGGCGCAGCGGGCGGGGGTGCGGTCGCGAGCGCAGGCCAGCGACGGCGCGTACCCCCGCCGCGGTACCTGGACGAGCACCGGGTGCCCCGCCGCCAGCGCCTCCCGCGTGGTGCGCCACGCCAGGCTGGGCAGCCGGGCCGCAACCGCTGCTGGGTCACGCGCCTGCTCGACGTCGTCACCCACTGCCACAACGCGGGGCGCGACGGCGCGCAGCTGGGCGCGCTCTGCCACGATCTCGCGGGCCCAGCCGGACTCGAGCAGCTGCTGCGCCTCGGCTGTGCGGGCGAAGCCGCCGATGAGCAGGGCCGCGCCGCTCTGTGCCGAGCGGAGCACCAGCACGTCGCGGGTGTGGGCATACGGCGCCCGCGGCTCGTCGTAGAGGTCGTCGCCGTCGTCCCAGATCGCGACGAGGCCGAGGTCGGACACCGGGGCGAACGCGGCGGCCCGGGTGCCGATCGCCACCCGCACGCTGCCGCGCTTGACCGCGAGCCACCGCCGGTACCGCTCCGCCGGCCCGAGGTCGGCCGAGAGGGCGACGTGCCGCCCGGCGCCCAGCAGGGCTGTGACTGCGGCGTCGAGCCGGGCGAGGTCCCGGGCATCGGGCACCACGACGATGGCCCCACGCCCGGCTGCAGCTGCCACCGCGACTGCCTCGGCCAGCCGCTGGGGCCACTGCTCCCCCGGCAGCGCCGACCACACCGCTCGGGCCGCCCGGCCCTCGGCCACCGCCCCCAGGAACGCAGTCCCGGCGCGATACCGAGACAGGCCCGGCTGCGGCGGGGCGGGCGGTGGCGGCAGCGTCGGGCCCGGTTCGGCGTTCTCAGCGGCCGCATGGCGCGACGGCACCCCCAGCCGTACGACGTCGACGAAGTTGCCTGCCCAGCGATCGGCCACCGCCCGGAACAGGGCCGCCGTCTCGGGCGTGAGCACCGGCTCGCCGCCGACGGCCCGCTCGATCATGGCGAGGGTGCCCACGTGCCCGGACTCGGCGGCCCGCTCGAGCACGTAGGCATCGACGAGCCGGCCGGAGAAGCGCACCCGCACCCGGGCACCGGGCACCACCTGCTCAGCAAGCGTGTCGGGTACCGCGTAGTCGAAGGGCCGATCGAGGTGTGGCAGCGGCACGTCGACCATCAGCCGGGCAACCGGGTCGACCGCGGCTGGGACCCGCCCCGCGACTGGGGTGGTTCGGCGCGCGGTCACGTCTGCAGTAGTACCAGCACGGGCCGACGGTCTGCCTGCTGGTGATCACGTTGCGTGCCGGGCCGGCCGCTCCGGCGGCCGGAATCGGCCAGCCCAGCACAAGACGTGATCAGAAAGGGCTCAGCTCAGGGCCAGCTTCGCGAGCTGCTCGGCGCGGTCGGTGCGCTCCCAGGTGAAGTCCGGCAGCTCGCGGCCGAAGTGCCCGTAAGCAGCCGTGGCCGCGTAGATCGGACGCTTCAGGTCTAGGTCGCGGATGATCGCGGCCGGCCGGAGGTCGAAGGTCTGCAGCACGGCCTCGGCGATCTTCTCGGGGCTCGCGGTCTCGGTGCCGAAGGTCTCGATGAACAGCCCCACCGGCTCGGCCTTGCCGATCGCGTAGGCGACCTGGACCTCGCACTTGGTGGCGAGCTTCGCGGCCACCACGTTCTTGGCGACCCAGCGCATCGCGTACGCGGCCGAGCGGTCGACCTTCGACGGGTCCTTGCCGGAGAACGCGCCGCCGCCGTGCCGGGCGTAGCCGCCGTACGTGTCGACGATGATCTTGCGGCCGGTGAGACCGGCGTCGCCCATCGGGCCACCGATCTCGAAGCGGCCGGTGGGGTTCACCAGCAGCCGGTAGCCGGCCGTGTCGATGTCGAAGTTCGCGAGGATCGGGCGGACCACGTGTTCCTCGATGTCGGGCTTGAGCAGCGTGTCGAGGTCGATGTCGGCGGCGTGCTGGCTGGAGAGCACGACCGTGTCGAGCCGCACCGGCTTGCCGTCGACGTACTCGATCGTCACCTGGGTCTTGCCGTCGGGGCGCAGGTAGGGCACCGTGCCGTCCTTGCGCACCTTGGTCAGCTGCTCGGCCAGGCGGTGGGCCAGCGCGATCGGCAGCGGCATGAGCTCGGCGGTCTCGTCGCAGGCGTAGCCGAACATCAGGCCCTGGTCACCGGCGCCCTGCTGGGCGATCTCGTCGATGGCGCCGTCGACACGGGCCTCGTAGGCGGTGTCGACTCCCTGGGCGATGTCGGCCGACTGCGCGCCGATCGAGACGTTGACGCCGCACGAGGCGCCGTCGAAGCCCTTGCGGGACGAGTCGTAGCCGATCTCCAGGATGCGCTCGCGCACGATCGTCGGGATGTCGGCATAGGCCTCGGTGGTGACCTCGCCGGCCACATGCACCTGACCGGTGGTGATCAGGGTCTCGACGGCGACACGGCTGGCCGGGTCCTGAGCGAGGAGGGCGTCGAGGATCGAGTCGCTGATCTGGTCGGCGATCTTGTCCGGGTGCCCCTCGGTGACGGACTCAGAGGTGAAAAGGCGGCGGGTCACAGATGCTCCGGGAGGTCGGGGAGTCACGGGGATTGAGGATCGTGGCGAAGTCTAACCAACGCCGTCGGCAGGCGCCCTTCGAGCTGGCTGAATGTCTACCGAACGAATCGGGAAACGATAGCGTCGCAGACAGCCGCGGCCAGGACGGCCTTCGGCCCGAACGGCACGTCGGTCTCCGTACCGTCGGCGCCAAGGATCACGCCGGTGTTGTCGGCCTGCCCGAAAGCCACCCCCTTGCCCACGGCATTGACGACCAGCAGGTCGCAGCCCTTGCGGGCCAGCTTGGTGCGGCCGTGGTCGAGGACGGTCGCGGTGGCATCGCCGGTCTCGGCGGCGAAGCCGACCAGGACCTGCCCCGGGCGACGGGCCGCCACCAGCTCGGCCAGCACATCCGGGTTCTCCTCCAGCACGATCGGTGCCGGGGCCGTGCCGGACTTCTTGATCTTGTGGTCGACGAGCGAGCTCGGGCGGAAATCGGCGACCGCAGCCGCCATCACCACACAGTCGGCGTCCTCGGCTGCCTTGTGCACGGCCTCGCGGAGCTCCAGCGCGCTGACGACCCGGACGACGTCGACCGCGGCCGGGTCGGGCAGGTCCGCGTTGGCCGCCACGAGCGTGACGCGGGCACCACGGGCCGCTGCGACGGCGGCGATCGCGTAACCCTGCTGACCGGTCGAGGCGTTGCCCAGGAACCGCACCGGGTCGAGTGCCTCCCGGGTGCCGCCTGCGCTGACCACGACGTGCCGGCCCGCCAGGTCGTGGGGCAGTGCATCGGGGCGGCGCAGCAGCAGCTCGGCCAGCCGCGCGATCTCCGCAGCCTCGGGCAGCCGCCCCTTGCCGGTGTCGGCCCCGGTGAGGCGCCCGGAGGCGGGGTCGAGGACGACGGTGCCGCGACGGCGCAGCGTGGCGATGTTGTCGACGGTGGCCGGGTGCTCCCACATCTCGGTGTGCATGGCCGGCGCGAAGAGCACCGGACAGCGGGCCGTCAGCAGGGTGTTGGTGAGCAGGTCGTCGGCCAGGCCGTGCGCTGCCTTGGCGATGAGGTCGGCCGTGGCCGGCGCCACCACCACGAGGTCGGCCTGCCTGCCCAGCCGGACGTGCGGCACCTCGGCCGCATCCGTCCAGACGTCTGCGGCGACCCGATTGTGGGAGAGCGCCTCCCAGGTGGCCGCGCCCACGAAGTTCAGCGCCGACGCGGTCGGGACGACCGTGACGTCGTGCCCAGCCTCGACGAGGCGGCGCAGTAATTCACAGGCCTTGTAGGCCGCGATCCCACCGGCCACACCAAGTACGACTCGACTCATCGGCCTACCCTCGCAGGGCTCGGTCCGGCCGCCGAAGGACTTCTGCGCCCATGATTCGCTGCGCAAGCTCCGCTCATCGGCCTACCCCCGGTGAAGAGGACTAGCTGGCGGTGGGTTCGCCCGGCTTGAATTCGATGAGGTCTTCGTTGATCTCTCGCATGGAGATGGAGAGCGGCTTCTCCTGCGGGGCGGTCTCGACGAGCGGGCCGACGTACTCGAGCAGGCCCTCACCGAGCTGGCTGTAGTAGGCGTTGATCTGGCGCGCGCGCTTCGCGGCGATGATCACGAGGGCGTACTTCGAGTGGGTGCGGTCGAGCAGCTCGTCGATGGGCGGGTTGGTGATGCCCTCGGGCGCGGACACGATTCCAGACACGTTTCAGCTCTCTTCGTCTACTAAGTCAGATCTGCGCCAAGCCCGCTCGGAATATCAGCGGCACTGCGCCTCGATCAAGTCTACCAATTCTGCCGCCGCTCGCTCGACATCGTCGTTCACGATGACGGCGTCGAACTCGTGCTCGGCCGCCAGCTCGACCTTGGCACGCTCGAGCCGCGCAGCCAGCTGAGCCGGGGCCTCGGTGCCGCGGCCGGTGAGGCGGCGCTCAAGCTCCGGCCACGAGGGTGGGGCCAGGAAGACGAGGAATGCCTCCGGCATGGCGGCCCGAACCTGCCGTGCTCCCTGCAGTTCGATCTCCAGCAAGGCCGGATCACCATGGGCCAGCTGCTCCTCCACCGGCCCGCGCGGCGTGCCGTAGAGGTTGCCGGCGTATTCGGCGTGTTCGAGGAGCTGCCCGCGCTCGGCCAGCTCGCGGAACCGGTCGCGGCTGACGAAGCGGTACTCCACACCGTCGGTCTCCCCCGGGCGCGGCGCCCGGGTCGTGCACGAGACCGAGACCCAGATGTGCGGGTACAGGCTGCGGACCTTGGCCACCACGGTGCCCTTGCCTACCCCGGACGGACCGGAGAGGACGCTCAGACGGGGCATGGACTGAACCTATCGCGCGCGCTCAGAGCCGCTCGCGCAGCGTCGCGACTCCCTCGCCGCGCAGATCGGCCAGCCCCGCCCGTCGCCCCGTGTAAGCCATCAGCAGTGCCTCACCCGGGCCCTCGACCGTCGCCCCGTCTCCCGCCGTCCAGTCCAGGTCGGTGGCGACGAAGCGCAGCCCGGCGATCTTCTTGGGCGAGACGAAACCGATCCGGGCCTTCGGCGAGGCGAGAAAGTCCAGGGCCGCGCGCAGCCGGAGTTCACTGAACTCACGGCTGATCCCGAGCGGGCGCCGGACGTCCTGGCCATGGATCAGCAGATCGGTGAGGGGCGCGGTGGGGCCGTGGCCGGGCGGGGTGAACCTGCTCGTGGCCCGCTGACGCAGCGTGGCTGCGATCTCCGCGGCCGGGCGCCGTCCGACCCTGCGGCTCAGCGACTCGTTGGCGCGGTCGAAGCTGCGCTTGACGACGATGGTGGCGAGCACCTTCGGCGCCGGGGTGACCATGGGCATGATCAGGTGACCGCCCACCTCCTGCACCGTCCAGCTGCCGCAGAGGCTCGGGGTGGCGAGCTGCTCCGGGGACAGGCCGGCGAGGAGGTCGGCGAACTGCCGCCGCTCGTCGGCGATCTCGGCGAAGAGGTCCTGGCTGCTCGTCATCCGCGGATCGTAGGCGTCACAGACACCCGCCGTCTCACTCAGCGGCCGTATAGGTTTGTACGAGGCAGTTTCACCCGGCCGTCTTCGCTGGACTAACCTCCCCCGAACTGCCTTGCTTTCCGAGACTGTTCAGACTGTTCGAGACGCCCCGCCCATCAGTCGCGCATGCCGTTAGGCCGCGCTCAACGAGGGAGCACGCCTTGCTCATCGGAGTGACCCGTGAGACCCGATCCGGGGAGACCCGTGTCGCTGCGACCCCTACCACCGTCGGCCAGCTGATCGGCCTGGGCTACGAGGTGCTGGTGGAGTCCGGCGCCGGCGTGCTCTCGACCTTCACCGATGACGCGTACGCCGCGGCCGGTGCCCGGGTGGGCTCGGCGAGCGAGGCCTGGCGGGCCGAGATCGTCTTCCGGGTGAACGCCCCGTCGGTCGAGGAGATCGCGCAGCTGGCTGATGGCGCCACGCTCGTCAGCCTGGTGAGCCCAGGGTTGAACCCGGAGCTGGTCGACGCGTTTGCCACTCGACCGATCACGGTGCTGGCGATGGACGCCGTGCCTCGGATCTCCCGCGCGCAGTCGCTGGACGTGCTGAGCTCGATGGCCAACATCGCCGGCTACCGCGCGGTGATCGAGGCCGCGCACGTCTTCGGTCGGTTCTTCACCGGGCAGGTCACGGCTGCCGGCAAGGTGCCGCCGGCGAAGGTGCTCGTGGCCGGCGCCGGGGTCGCCGGGCTGGCCGCGATCGGGGCGGCGAACAGCCTGGGCGCGATCGTGCGGGCCACCGACCCGCGTCCGGAGGTCGCCGACCAGGTGAAGTCGCTGGGCGGGGAGTTCCTGACGGTGGATGTGGAGACCGAGGCCTCCACCGACGGCTATGCCAAGGCGACCTCGGAGGCCTACGACCAGCGCGCCGCGGAGATCTACTCCGAGCAGGCCGCCGACGTCGACATCATCATCACCACAGCGCTGATCCCGGGTCGTCCGGCGCCGAAGCTGCTGACGGCAGCGGACGTGGCGTCGATGAAGGCCGGTTCGGTGATCGTCGACATGGCCGCGATCCAGGGTGGCAACGTCGCCGGGACGGTTGCGGGCGAGGCTGTCGTCACGGCCAACGGGGTGACGATCATCGGCTACACCGACCTGGCCGGACGGCTGCCCGCGCAGGCCTCGCAGCTCTACGGCACCAACCTGGTGAACCTGATGAAGCTGCTGACGCCCGGCAAGGACGGCACGGTGGTGCTGGACTTCGACGACGTCGTGCAGCGCGGCATCACGGTGGTGCGCAACGGCGAGAAGACCTGGCCGCCACCTCCTGTGCAGGTCTCGGCCGCGCCGGCTGCTGCTGTGGTCGAGCGGCCGGCGCCGGTGGTGAAGGCCCCGATGTCAGTGGCGCGCCGGTTCGCCATCGTCGGGGTCGCCGCGCTGGCGCTGCTGCTGATCAATGCCTACGCCCCCGCGCCCATCCCCGAGCACTTCACGGTGCTGATGCTGGCGATCGTGATCGGCTACTACGTCATCGGCAAGGTGCACCACGCGCTGCACACCCCACTGATGTCGATCACCAACGCCGTCTCCGGGATCATCGTGGTCGGCGCACTGCTCCAGATCGGCCCGGGCGATGCCGTCATCCGGGTGCTGTCGTTCGTCGCGATCCTGCTGGCGAGCATCAACATCTTCGGTGGCTTCGCCGTGACCCGTCGCATGCTCAGCATGTTCTCGAAGTAGGGCTGGATACGTGAGCGCACAGAGCTTCGCCGACGCGGCCTACATTGTTGCCGCGCTGCTGTTCATCCTGGCCCTGGCCGGGCTCTCCAAGCACGAGACGTCCCGGCAGGGAATCGTCTACGGCATCTCCGGAATGACGATCGCGCTCGCCGCGACGATCAACCTCGCCGTCCGCCACGTCGCCGGGATCGCGGTGGTGCTACTGGTCATCGCGGTGGCCATCGGCGCGGCGATCGGCCTCTGGCGGGCCCGGATCGTCGAGATGACCGGCATGCCTGAGCTGATCGCGCTGCTGCACAGCTTCGTCGGCCTGGCTGCGGTGCTGGTCGGGTGGGACGGCTACTACAGCGTCGAGTCGAAGGGCTCCGGGCAGCACGAGATCGCCCACGACCTGCTGCGCATCCATCACGCCGAGGTCTTCATCGGGGTCTTCATCGGGGCGGTGACCTTTACCGGGTCGATCGTCGCGTTCCTGAAGCTCTCCGCGCGGATCAACTCCGCTCCCCTGACGCTGCCCGGCAAGAACCTGATCAACCTCGGCTCGCTGGTCGCGTTCGCCGGGCTGACGATCGCCTTCGTCGCCTCGCCGAAGCTGGGCCTGCTGGTGGCCGTCACGCTCGTGGCGCTGGCGCTGGGCTGGCACCTGGTGGCCTCGATCGGCGGCGGCGACATGCCGGTGGTCGTGTCGATGCTCAACAGCTACTCCGGCTGGGCCGCCGCGGCCTCGGGGTTCCTGCTCGACAACAACCTGCTGATCGTCACCGGGGCGCTCGTCGGCTCGTCGGGTGCGTACCTGAGCTACATCATGTGCCAGGCGATGAACCGTTCCTTCATCTCGGTGATCGCCGGTGGCTTCGGCATCGTCGCCTCCTCAGATGACGACACCGACT
>JAOPUX010000165.1 GCA_025963285.1 Jatrophihabitans sp. | reverse complement strand
GAGATGGTGGTGGGGGAGAGGGTCAGCCTCGAGGAGATGGGCGGGGCGCGGATGCACGCCACCGTCTCCGGCTGCGGGGACAACCTGGCCGTTGACGACGAGGACGCGATCGAGCAGGCCCGCATCTCCTTCAGTTATCTGCCCACCTGCTGGCGCGAACCGGCACCGGAGGTCGCTGCGGTGGCGGCCGCCGTCGAGCTGGACGAGCAGAGCGTGCCGGTGGAGGAGTCGGTGCCCTTCGACGTGCACACCTTTATCGACGGGGTGGTCGATGCCGACTCCTTCTTCGAGATCAAGCCGCTCTTCGCGCAGGAGCTGGTCGTGGGCCTCGGCCGCATCGACGGTCAACCGGTGGGTGTGGTGGCCAACAACTCCGCGGTGCGCGGTGGGGTGCTCTTCGTCGACTCCGCCGACAAGGCGGCCCGCTTCATCTGGCTCTGCGACGCCTTCAACATCCCGCTGCTCTACCTGGCCGACGTACCCGGGTTCATGATCGGCAGCGAGGTGGAGCGGATGGGGATCATCCGGCATGGCGCCAAGATGATCACGGCCGTCTCCGAGGCCACCGTGCCGCAGATCTCGGTGATCGTCCGCAAGGCCTATGGGGCCGGCCTCTATGCGATGGCCGGACCTGGCTTCATGCCTGATGCGTGCATCGCGCTGCCCACGGCGAAGATCGCCGTGATGGGTCCGCATGCCGCCGTGAACGCCGTCTACGCCAACAAGATCTCCGAGATCTCCGACGCCACCGAGCGAGACGCCTTCGTGGCCGAGAAGCGTGCTGAGTACGAGCTCGACGTCGACCTGATGCGGCTCGCCGCCGACCTGGTGATCGACGCGATCATCTCCCCGCGCGAGCTGCGGGCCGAGCTGATCCGCCGTTACGCCGTTCTCGTGGGCAAGTCGCGGCACTTCTCCGAGCGCCATCACGGGGTACCGCCGACATGAACGTCGAGGTGAGCGGTGGGGCGTCGGCGGAGGAGGTGAGCGTGGTGCTGGCGCTGCTCTCGGCACGTCCCGGTGGGGAGCAGCCGAGTGGCTACGAGCTGTGGCGCCGGACCCGGCTCCAGGCACTGAGGGATGGCGCATCGCGCCCGCCCGGCCGTGCTGCGCGATTCACGGCAGGCTGAGCCAGGAGCAGTTTCACACGTGATACGGCCAACGTAGGGCCGTTGACGTTGTACGGGCGGGGTGTCGCGGGTGGACACTGAACGGGTGAGCTTGCTGCGCGTCGGCAGACGTATGCACGAGGAGCTGCACTCCGGGGCAGCGCCCGAGCTCTCGCTCGCCCTGCGTACCTTCGGCGGTATCGGTGGCCTCGTGCTGCTGGCCAACGTCGCCGGTGGCGTGGTGGCCGGCGCGCTACTCGCCACCCTCAACGGTGACACCACCCGGCACCAGCAGTTCGTGGTCCTGGTCTTCGGTGGCGTCTACGGCGTCTTCGCCCTGCTCCTCGGTGCCACCGTCGGCTTCGTACTGCAGGGGCGGACGCTGCGCTGGCTGGCCCGCGGCCAGATCCCCACCCGTGACGAGGCCCGGCGGGCGCTGCGTCATCCCCTGGACCTCGCGGTGATGACGGGCGCGCTCTGGTTCGTCGGAGCCGGGGTCTGTGCACTGCTCGGCGCCTCGGTGCATGCCGCCGCGCACAACATCGTCGGGGTCAGTGGCGGGCTGGTGCTGGCCGGCCTCACCACCGCCGGTGTCACCTACCTGATCGTCGTCTGGCTGGGGCGCCCGATCACAGTGATCGCGCTCTCGGTGTACCCGCCGACCGAGGCGATCATCTTCACCCTGCGCACCCGGATGCTGCTCAACTGGATGGTCACCACCGGCATCCCGCTGCTCGGCATCATCCTGATCCTCGCCTCGCCGCGGCACGGGCACTCCGACGTCCGCATCAAGGCCGGCCTCGGTGCCGCGATCGTCGCCATGGTCATCGGCTCCACCGCGTCGAGCATGCTCTCCCGCGCGATCGGCAACCCGCTGCGCCGGATGGCCGCCACCGTCGAGCGGATCGGTGAGGGCGACCTCGAGATCGACGTCGAGGTCGACGATGTCGGCGAGATCGGGATGCTGCAGCGCGGCCTCAACGACATGGTCGAGGGGCTGCGCGAGCGTGAGCGCATCCAGGACCTCTTCGGCCGGCACGTCGGCCCGGCCGTGGCGGAGGAGGCGATCCTCGGCGGTGTCACCCTGAGCGGTGAGTCCCGCGACGTCGTGGCGCTCTTCGTCGACATCACCGCCTCCACCTCGCTTACCCGCCGTACCGGCCCCGTCGAGTTCGTCGGCATGCTCAACCGCTTCTTCAGCGTGGTCGTCGACGCTGTCGAGACCCACGGCGGCCTGGTGAACAAGTTCGAGGGCGACGCCGCGCTCTGCATCTTCGGTGCACCCGTCGAGCTGGAGAACGCAGCCACCTCGGCACTGGCGGCGGCCCGGCTGATCCGGGACGAGGTGGCCCTGGCGGGCGAGGTCGAGGTCGGCATCGGCGTGGCCTGGGGGCCGGTGATCGCCGGCCAGATCGGGGCGGCCAGCCGGCTGGAGTACACCGTCATCGGGGATGCCGTGAACGAGGCCGCCCGCCTCACCGACCTGGCCAAGCGGGTGGACGGCAACATCCTGGCCAGCGAGGCGACCGTCGAGGCGGCCGACCCGGCCGAGCAGGAGCACTGGGTGAAGGGCCGGGTCTTCCGGCTGCGCGGGCGTGACGCCCCCACGCACACCTACCGCAGCCTGCAGCCCGCGCCCGTCCCCGTCGACTGACCCTCGGCTCGCCCCGCAGTCTCCTTCGCCGAGTGGCTTGTTCGGCGCCGAGTGGTTTGACCCTTCGCCGAGTGGCTTGTTCGGCGCCGAGTGGTGGCGTGTCGCGCAGCCACTCGCGTCCGAACAAGCCACTCGGCGGAGCTTCGCGCGGGACGGAAATGTGACGCGCGATCGGCGGAAACGGCTGCGAAACCCGTGCGGCGGAGTCTGGGTACGCGGTGGCGCGCCGTCGGCGCCGACCGCACCACGGAAGCCCTGTCCCCGTTCGGGGGCAGCCCACTCGTGAGGCGGTACCCCGAATGTCTGCAGAGCCCTACGTGACCAACAGTGCCTGGCTGGAGCCGGTGGGCCGCCCGGACGCCATCGACGAGATCGCCGACCAGTTCGAGCGCCCGGCCGAGCGCGGTCTCGAGGCCTTCTGGTGGAGCATCGAACTGCACCACAGCGCACCGGCGCGCGAAGCCGCGGCGTCGTTCGTCCCGCGCACGATCGAGCGCCGCGCCGGCTAGCTCGCTGGGTAGCCCAGGTCGGTCAGCTCGATGTGCTGCGTTCGGAGCATGTCGCGTAGCACCGGCAGCGAGATGCCGACGACGTTGTGCGGGTCGCCCTCGATGCCGCGGACGAACCAGCCGCCCAGGCCGTCGAGGGTGAACGACCCGGCCACGCCGAGTGGTTCGCCCGAGGCCACGTAGGCAGCGATCTCGTCCTCGGAGACGGTGGCGAAGTGCACGGTCGTCGAGACGGTGCGTACCGTCTCGAAGACCCCGGGCCGCTTGAGGCAGTGCCCGGTATGCAGCACACCGGTCTTGCCCCTCAGCCGCCGCCAGCGCTGCGTGGCCGTCTCGGCGTCGCCCGGTTTGCCCATCGCCTCGCCGTCGAACTCCAGCAGGGAGTCGCAGCCGAGCACCACGACGTCGCCGTCCAGGCGGCTGGCCACCACCCGCGCCTTCACCGAGGCCAGGGTGGCCACCAGATCGCTGACCGAGGCACCTTGTATCGCCGACTCGTCGACGTCGCTGACGATCACCTCCGGCTCCAGGCCCGCGCTGCGCAGGGTGGCGAGCCTGGCCGGCGAGGCCGAGGCGAGGACGAAGCGCAGCGCGGCCACCTACAGTCCGAGTGACTTGGAGATGACGCTCTTCATGACCTCGCTGGTGCCGCCGTAGATGCGGGTGACGCGGGCATCGGCATAGCGGCGGGCGATCGGGTACTCGGTCATGTAGCCATACCCGCCGTGCAGCTGCAGGCACTTGTCGATCACCCTGCCCTGCAGCTCGGTGGCCCAGTACTTGGCCTTCGAGGCGTCGGCGGCGCTGAGCGCGCCCTCATTGAGCCGGTCGACGCAGAAGTCGACGAAGGCCTGCGCGACGTCGATCTCCGTGACCAGCTCGGCGAGCACGAACTTGGTGTTCTGGAACGATCCGATCGACGTGCCGAAGGCCTTGCGGTCCTGCACGTACTGCAGCGTCTCGTTGAAGGCGGCACGTGCCTCGGCCACGCCGTTGACCGCGATCGACATGCGCTCCTGCGGCAGCTTGCCGGTGAGCTGGGCGAACGCGCTGCCCTCCTCGCCGAGGAGGTTCTCGACGGGTACCCGCACGTCGGTGAAGGAGAGCTCGGCGGTGTCCTGCGAGTGCAGCCCCAGCTTGTCGAGGTTGCGGCCCCGCTCGAAGCCCGCCATGCCGCGCTCGATGATCAGCAGCGACATGCCCTTGTGCCGGTCCTCGCTGGTGCGCACCACGGTGATGATCAGGTCGGCGTTGATGCCGTTGGTGATGAAGGTCTTCGACCCGTTGACGATGTAGTGATCGCCGTCGCGCTTGGCGCTGGTCCGGATGCCGGCGAGGTCGGAGCCGGCGCCCGGCTCGGTCATCCCGACGGCGGTGATGAGCTCGCCGGAGGCGATGCCAGGCAGCCAGCGCTGCTTCTGCTCGTCGTTGGCGTAGGCCAGGAAGTACGGCAGACAGGTGTCGTTGTGCAGCGTGATGCCCAGCCCCGCGCCGGTGACGCCGGCGGCGGCCACCTGCTCGGCCAGGATCTGGTTGAAGCGGAAGTCATCGACCCCGCCGCCGCCCAGCTCCTCCGGCACGGCCATGCCGAGGAAGCCTGAAGCGCCGGCTTTGCTGAAGATCTCCCGCGGTGCGATGCCCGCCTTCTCCCACTCCAGGTAGTGCGGCACCAGCTCCTTGTCGGCGAACGCGCGGAAGGCCTCACCGAAGGCGAGATGATCGTCGTCGAAGTGCTTGCGGTCCATCGCGGGAACTCCTTGGAGCAGGTTCGGGCAGCGACCCCGCCACCCCTGAGTTTTCTACCAGTGAGTAGCTCTGTGGACCGCACGAGGGCAGTAAGAAACCGGAGCGGGATCGGGGGTTCCTCGCTCCGGTTCGGCTCTATCGTGTCGCAACCGCGGGCAGTCGCAACTTGAAACAGACTTCATTCAGGAAAGAGCGGCAAACGCGCGTGAAACAGCCTCCGCGGCGTACAGCTACCGTTAGGGCATGACGCAGGAGCTGGTCGCCATCATCGGCGGTTCGGGGTTCTATTCGCTGCTCGAGGACGCTGCCGAGGTGCTGCCCGAGACCCCCTACGGCCCGCCCAGCGGCCCGATCACCACCGGCGTACTGGCCGGCCGGCCGGTGGCGTTCCTGCCGCGCCACGGTGCGTCCCACCAGTACGCCCCGCACGTGGTGCCCTACCGCGCCAACCTCTGGGCACTGCGCTCGCTGGGTGCGCGTCAGGTGGTGTCGCTCTCTGCGGTCGGCTCGCTGCGGGTCGACCGGCCGACGGGCACGCTCGTGGTGCCGGACCAGCTCGCCGACCGGACCCACGGCCGCGCGCACACCTACTTCGACGGAGCGGCCGGCGTCGGGCACGTCTCCTTCGCGGACCCGTACTGCCCGCGCGGCCGGGCTGCGGCGGTAGGCGGTGGTGCCGCGGTGGACGGCGGGACTCTGGTGGTGGTGAACGGGCCCCGCTTCTCCAGCCGGGCCGAGTCGCTGGAGTTCCAGTCGCACGGCTGGTCGATCATCGGGATGACGGCGATGCCCGAGGCGGGGCTGGCCCGCGAACTCGCCCTCTGCTACACGACCCTCGCCCTGGTCACCGATCTGGACGCTGGGGTCGAGGCCGGCGAAGGGGTCACCCACGGCGAGGTGCTGGCGTCCTTCGCGGTCAACCTGCCGCGGCTGCGTGAGCTGCTCGTGGCAATGCTGGCCACGCTGCCGGCCGAGCAGGGCGACTGTGGCTGCGGGGACACCTCGTCGCACCCGCCTTCGTTCCAACTGCCATAGCCCGCCGGCCGCCGTAGGCCGCCAACTGCCGTAGGCCGCCGGCTGCCGTCGCCCGCTGAGGGGACGGCTAGCCTGCCTACATGTCTCCCGTCCGCCTCGACTTCGACGGCCCGCTCGCCGTGATCACCCTCGACGCCCCGCCGCTGAACCTCGTAGACGCCGCCATGGTCGACGGTCTCGTCGAGGCGGTGGCCGCCGTCGCCGCCTCGGATGCGCGCGGGCTGCTGCTGCAGGCCAACGGCCGTGCGGTGTCGGGCGGGGTGGACGTCAACACCTTCGCGCCGCTGGACGAGGAGACCGGCGCCCAGCTCTGGCGGGACTGGTTCGAGCTCATCCACGCGATCGAGGACCTGCCCTTCCCGACGGTCTTCGCCGCGCACGCGCTCTGCCTCACCGCCGCCTTCGAGATCTCGCTGGCCTGCGATCTGCTGCTGGCGGCGGAGTCGGCCCGCTTCGGCCTGGTGGAGCTCGTCGTCGGGCTCACCCCGTCGATGGGCGGACCGCAGCGGCTGGCCGAGCGGGCGGGCCCCGCTCGCGCCCGGGAGCTCGTCTACACAGGCGAGCTCTTCGGGGCGGCCACCCTCGAACAGTGGAACGTCGTTAACCGGGTACTCCCCGACGAGGGCTTCGCCGCGGCCGCACACGCCTTCGCGCTGAGGCTGGCCAACGGGCCGACGCTGGCGCACGCGGCCACCAAGGCCATCGTGCGGGCCCAGCTGGCCGGTGGCGCACGGGCCGCGGATGAGGTGACGCCTGAGATCAGCGGCGCCCTCTTCGGCACGTCCGACCTGAAGAACGCGGTGGCGTCGTTCCTGCAGGACGGCCCCGGCAAGGCGACGTACACCGGCCGCTGACCTCGCCCGCGGTGTGATCAACACGCCCGGACACACGCCCTGGCGAGCACACGGGCGAGTTGATCACGGGGCCCGTCCACAGCGCAGCCGGCCGTCCACAGCCCAGCCGGCCGTCCACAGCCCGGCCGGCCGTCCACAGCCGCAGCGCACGCGCCGTGGCGTGGCGGATGAGCCGGCCACGCTGGCCGGGTGTGCAATCCATCGCTGAACGAAGCGCTGCCCAGGGTTCTGACCTGGCAGCAGGCCCTGGAACTCGGCCTCACGCGGAGCGCCGTCGAGCACCGGCTACGGGTCGGCCGGTGGCGACGGGTGCTGCCGCGGACCTACCTCACGGGGCCAGGCCTCAGCGAACGCGACCGCTGTGCTGCAGCCCTGGCCTTCGCCGGGGAGGGTGCGGCGCTGTCTGGTGCGGCCGCCCTACGCGCCTCCGAAGTGTCACGGGTGCCCGAGCCGAGGCGGATTCTGGTTCTCGTACCGCCGGAGAACCGCACCGGCTCCAGCGGCTGGGTCCAGGTGCGCGCCACCCGCCGTCGGATCGTCACCGAACGGTGGACGGGACCGCGGCGCGTCGAGGTGGCACGGTCAGCGGCGGACTACGCGCTGGAACTTCGCCGGCTGGACGATGTCCGCGCGCTCGTCGCACGCGTGGTGAGCGCGGGACGGTGCACGCTCGCCGAGCTGCGGGAGGAGCTCGAGGCTGGCCCGCGCAACGGAAGCGCCCAGCTTCGGCAGGTCCTGCGCGAGGTCGGCAACAGCCGGTCCGGCCCTGAGGCCAAGGCGGCCACGATCCTGCGGCGACACGGGCTGGCCGGCTTCGTCCAGAACGCGCGGATCGACCTGCCGGGTGCTGGCTACTACGAGACCGACTTCCTGTGGCGGGAACTGCGGGCGATCCTCGAGGTCGACAGCATCGAGCACCATTTCGAGGTGAAGGACTGGCGCTCGACGATGGATCGGCACCTGGTGCTCACGACGCTGGGGTACTCCGTGGTGCATCGGCCGCCCTCGGCGCTGCGCGACGAACTCGCGTTCGCGGCTGACATCCGTCGCTGGCTGGCTGGGCGCCGAGCGGAACTCGGTTGATCAACACGCCAGAATTCACGCCTGGGCGTGAACCTCGGCGTGTTGATCACCGCGCAGGGCAGCGGCTACCGAGAGCCGCGCCAGCCCCCGGGGCCAGGCAGCAGGGCGCGACGGTGCATCGCCGCCGGATCGTTCCAGCGGCCGCGCTGCGGTGCCTCGACAGGCTCGTCACTGCCCGAGCCGGCGGCGGTGACGAGGGCGGTGAGCACCGCGAGTTCCTCCGGCGTGGGGGAGCCGCTGACGATGCGCAGCGTGGGACGGGCCTCTGGTGAGCTCACAGCGGGATGTTCCCGTGCTTCTTCGGCGGCAGCGTCTCGCGCTTGTTGCGCAGCATCCGCAGCGACTTCACCACGAACGAGCGTGTCTGCGACGGCGGGATCACCGAGTCGATGTAGCCACGCTCGGCGGCGATGTACGGGTTCACCAGGGTGTCCTCGTACTCGGTGACCACGCGTGCCCGTACGGCCTCGGGATCGTCGGCCGCCGCGATCTCCTTGCGGTGCAGGATGTTCGCCGCGCCCTGAGCGCCCATGACGGCGATCTGCGCAGTGGGCCAGGCGACGTTCATGTCGGCGCCGAGGTGCTTGGAGCCCATGACGTCGTAGGCGCCACCGAAGGCCTTGCGGGTGATCACGGTGATCTTGGGGACGGTGGCCTCGGCGTAGGCGTAGATCAGCTTGGCGCCGCGGCGGATGATGCCCGCGTGCTCTTGGCCGACACCGGGCAGGAAGCCAGGGACGTCGACCAGCGTGATGATCGGGACGTTGAACGCGTCGCAGGTCCGCACGAAGCGGGCCGCCTTCTCCGAGGCGTCGATGTCCAGGCAGCCGGCGAAGTGCATCGGCTGGTTGGCGACGATGCCCACCGGCGACCCCTCGACGCGGCCGAAGCCGACGACGATGTTCGGTGCGAAGAGGGACTGCACCTCGAGGAAGTCACCGTCGTCGAGCAGGTGCTCGATGACGGTGTGCATGTCGTAGGGCTGGTTCGCCGAGTCGGGGATGAAGGTGTCGAGGAAGAGGTCCTCGTCCTCGACGACGACCGACGCCTCGGTGTCGTAGACCGGTAGCGGGTCGAGGTTGTTCGAGGGCAGGTAGGAGAGCAGTCCCTTGACGTAGTTGATCGCGTCGTCCTCGTCGGCGCCGAGGTAGTGCGCGTTGCCGCTCTTGGTGTTGTGCGTCCGCGCGCCGCCGAGCTCCTCGAGGGTGACGTCCTCACCGGTTACCGTCTTCACGACATCGGGCCCGGTGATGAACATCTGCGAGGTCTTGTCGACCATCACGATGAAGTCGGTCAGCGCGGGGGAGTAGACGTGCCCACCGGCGGCCGCGCCCATGATCAGCGAGATCTGCGGGATGACGCCCGAGGCGCGCGTCGTCTTGAGGAAGATGTCGCCGTAGAGGCCGAGGGAGACCACACCCTCCTGGATGCGCGCGCCACCGCCCTCGTTGATGCCGACGACCGGGCAGCCCGTCTTCATCGCGAAGTCGAGCACCTTGCAGATCTTCTCGCCGTAGACCTCGCCGAGCGCGCCGCCGAAGACGGTGACGTCCTGGCTGAAGACGCAGATCGGACGGCCGTCGACGGTGCCGTACCCAGTGACGACGCCGTCGCCGATCGGGCGCGTCTTCTCCATGCCGAAGTTGGTGGAGCGGTGCCGGTCGAACTCGTCGAGCTCGATGAACGACCCCTCGTCGAGGAGGGCCTCGATCCGCTCGCGAGCGGTCTTCTTGCCCTTCGCGTGCTGCTTCTCGACTGCCCGCGCCGACCCGGCGTGGACGGCCTCGTCATAGCGACGCTCGAGATCTGCGAGCTTTCCGGCGGTGGTGTGCGGGTCGACGTCGACGTCGGCTCCCAGGGGCTCTGCTGCCATAAAGGCGGAGCTTAGTAGGCGTAGTCCCCTTGCCGAACGGCGAGTGACCGATCTGACGGCAGTGGTGGATGCCGCCGGAGCTACGGTGACGGGATGGAGTCGCAGCTGCCGGCCAGGGCATCGATAGACGCCGCCGCGCTGCGTGCGGCGCTAGGGGCCCGATGGCCCCGGATCGAGGTGGTCGAGCAGACCGGCTCGACCAACACCGACCTGATCGCCGACCTGCACGCCCCGGACCGCAGCCTGCTCGTCGCCGAGGACCAGGTCGCCGGGCGGGGCCGGCTGGAGCGCAGCTGGGTCACCCCGTCGCGGGCGGGGCTCACCTTCTCGATGCTGCTGCGCCCGGCCGCCCCGATCGCCAGCTGGGGCTGGCTGCCGCTGCTCACCGGCGTGGCCCTGCGGGAAGCGGTCGCCGAGGTCACCGGCGTCGATGCGGGCGTGAAGTGGCCCAACGACCTGCTCGCCTGGCCGCAGGAGCGCAAGCTGGCCGGGATCCTCGCGCAGACCAGCGGCGAGGTGGTGGTGATCGGCATCGGCCTCAACGTGTCGCTCACCGCTGACGAGCTGCCCGTGCAGACCGCCACCTCGCTGCTGCTCTGCGGCGCGACCGACCTCGACCGGACGAGGCTGCTCGCGGCCATCGCGGCGCGCGTCGACCGGCGGGTGGCGCAGTGGGAGGATGTCGCGGGTGACGCGGAGGCCTGCGGGCTAGCTGGCGCCTACCGCGCGGCCTGCACGACCCTGGGCCGCGACGTCGTCGTCACCACGCTCGGCGGCGAGGCGCTGCCCGGACGTGCGGTGGAGATCGACTCCGACGGGCGGCTGCGCGTCGAGGTCGGCGGCGAGCTGCGCACGATCGGTGCGGGCGATGTCGAGCACGTCCGACCCGGCAGCTGAGCAGCGTCTCCGCTGCCCGGAGTTATCGGCAATCCGTCGTCGGCCCGCTACGCTGCTGCCAACTTCATCAGGAGGCTGTTGTGGCATATCCGGAAAAGGTTCTCGCCAACGACGAGAAGGTCGTCGAGCACCTTCACCCGCACTGGATCACCCTGGTGCCGGCGACGTTCTGGCTGATAGTCATCTGCGCCGCGGGTGGGGCCGGCATCGGCTTCGCACCGAGCGGAGGCGCGCACAAGCCGGTGATCATCGCGATCATCGTGGTGGGCGTGATCCTGCTGTTCTGGCTCGCACTCTCGCCGTGGGTCCGCTGGCGCAGCACGCACTACGTCATCACCACCCACCGGGTTCTCATCCGTCGCGGCGTGCTGCGGCACTCGGGCCGCGACATCGCCCTCCAGCGCATCAGCGACGTCTCCTTCAGCCAGTCGCTCTGGGACCGGATGGTGGGCGCGGGCACGCTCACGATCGAGTCCGCAGGCGAGCACGGCACGGAGAACCTGACGAACATCCCACGCTCGGACCAGCAGCAGCAGCTGCTGAACCGGCTCATCGAGGAGGACGGCAGCCGGCGGGTGGGTGGCTACGCCCAGCCGCCGCAGCAGCCGTACCAGCAGCAGCCGCCGGCCGCGGGCCAGCCCCCCTACCCGCCGACGCAGCCCTACCCCCCGCAGTAGCTCTATCCCAGGGGTAGTTGCTCGGCACTGTTTGCCGGCCGGTCAGCTGCCGCTCGTCGGGGCAGCCACGGGCGTGGCCGCGGTAGCCGCCGGGGTGGCGGCCACGAACGCCTCCATGGACAGCTGGAGTGAGGTTCCCCCTCCGCCGGGGGCTGATGAGGCGCCCTGCCCCAGGGTCGCCTGCGTCACGAGGACGGCGCGGGGCTGGACCTCCTGCAGCTGCTGGACGAACTGGATGACGTGGTCTGTCGTGCCGGTGACGCTCAGGCTGATCGGGATCGCGTAAATCCCGGACGGCGCGGTCGCCGCTACCTGAGTGGTGCTGGCCTGCGCGGTGCCCGTCGGTGCGGCTGCCGCGACCGGTCCCGGTGCCGAGGCGCTGAGCTGAGCGACGGTCACCAGCGTGGACGTCCCGATGGTCTGGAGCTGACGCAGGAAGTCGGGCAGGCCGTCGTTGCCCGGCAGCGCGGCCTGCTCACGGGCAAGGGCAGCGGTGTACTTCGCGACGTTCTTGTTCTCCGCAGCGAGGTCGGCGAGGCGCTGCCGAAGGGCGTCGTCCTGCAGCTTGGCCGAGGTCAGCTGCGCGTTCGTCTTACTGGTCTGGCTGTGCTGCGGGCTGACGAACATCAGCCAGCCCGCGAGGAGGATAAGGGCGACGGCCACCCCGCCGCCGATCAGCCAGAGCCGTGCAGCGCGGTGCGTGATCACTTGGTGCCTCCCGCAGGGGTGTAGCGGCCGCCGAGGGCCTTGCTGGTGATCAGGCAGGTCGCCGCGAAGGTGATCGCAGAACCGGCCGTCGTCACGTTCGTCGGATACGGGGCGGCGATCCCGGGCACCTTGGTCAGGTTGTCCATGAACGTCGCCACGGCCGACTTGTTCTTGGCCGTCCCGGTAATCGTCAGGGAGCCGATCGTCGGCAGGTTCGTGGCGTTGAAGATCTGGCTCGGATTCGTACCGGCCCCCGCGGCCGCGGTGTTGACCTGCCCCGCCAGCCCGATGACGACGACCGCACCCGGGGCGGCGCCGCGCACCGAGGTGTAGAGCTTCGACCAGTTGAGGTCATTGGCCATGAGGCTGCTCAGCTGGCTCTGGATCTGGGCAGCGCGACCCTTGGCCGTGACGAGGGTCGAGTACTTGCCCTGCTCCTGGGTGAGGGTGGTGGCCATGGACTGCGCGCGATGCAGGTCGGACTTCGCCGAGTTCGTCTGCAGCTTGGCGACCGTCGTCCAGCCAGCCATCAGCACGACGGCGACAGCGACGGCGATCAGGACCACCTTGCGTGCCTTGCTGCCTTCACGGGCTGCGATCAGCTCGGCCGGCAGCAGGTTGGCGTGGACGGGCGGCACCCTGAACTCAGCGGTCGGAGCCGCATAGGGCCGAGGGGGAACAGTCAGGGTGCTCATCACGCTGCTCCAAGGGTGAGACCGATCGAGACGGCCGCGGAGGAGCGGAACCGTCCGAGGACGTCGTGCCGTCCGCCGCGCCGTGAGTCGCTCACGCGCTGCAGCGGGTCGGAGAGGAAGGTGGTGACGCCGAGCGTGGTCTGCAGCTTCTCGACCAGCCCCGGAAGCTGCGCCGCTCCGCCGATGAGGGCCAGCCGCGCAACGGGCTGGGCGCCGGCCGCGGTGGCGTAGTAGCTCAGCGAGCTGCGGAGCTCGTTCAGCAGGGGGCGCAGCGCCTCCTCCACCACCTCCGCGCTCTCCAGCCCCTCGCCGCGGGTGAGCCCGACCCGGCACTTGAGGACCTCGGCCTCCGCGGCCGACATCCCCAGCCGGGAGGCGATGAGCTTGGTGATCTCGGTGCCGCCACGTGGGATCGACCGGACGATGCGCGGCACCCCACCCTCGTGGATCACGATGTTGGTGCCGTTGGCACCGATGTCGATGACGGCCTCGGCGTCGCTGTCCAGATGGGCGGCCGCGCGCAAGGCTGCGAAGACCGAGAGGTCGACGGACTCCACGTGCAGGCCGGCTCGCTCGACGGCCCGCACCAGCTGGCTGACGGCCTCCTTGGGGGCGGCGATCAACAGCCCGATCACCGTGTCGTTGGTGCCCGGCTCCTCCAGCGGGTAGAAGTCGAGGATCGCCTCGTCCACCGGGAGGGGGAGCACGTCGCGCACCTGGAAGGGGAGCGCCTGGCGCATCTCCTTCGGGGGCAGGTTCGACACCTCGATCTCGCGCACGACCACCTGCTGATGGGTGACACCCAGCGCGACGTTGCGGGTCGAGAAGCCCTGGGAGGTCCAGAGCTGCTTCAGGGCCGCTGACACCGCCCGCTCGTCCTTGACCACGCCGCCCTCGACCGCGCCCGGCGGCAGGAGCGCCTGGCCGAAGTTGTTGATGACGGGCCGGTCCTTCGTCCGAGCGACCTCGACCGCGCGGATCGAGGTAGATCCGATGTCCAGTCCGATGGGTGCTAGTGCGACCACGATGGGTTCCTCTCAAGCGGGGGTGTTGCAGTTGTGGAGTTCACGAGGCACCCACGAGGGAGCCGTACCAGCTGACGACCGGGGTGGTGAAGAAGACGGCGGTTCCGGCCGCCACGACCAGGCAGGTGCCGAGCGCGATGCTCCGCACGCCGACCTCGGCGGCGGGGTCTGCCGAACCGGTGACGGCGCCTGGGCTCTTGACGGAACCTGGGCCAGTGACGCCGCCTGAGCCGGTGATGACGCCGCCCACCGCGGCCACTGCCAGGCCGCCGAGCGCGCCGATGAGCACGGCCGGCCAGGAGAGCCAGCCGAGATAGAAGCCGAGCAGCCCGGCGAGCTTGGCGTCGCCGAACGTCGCGCCGACCGGGTAGGCGAGGGCGAGGGTGAAGTAGATGGAACCGAGGGCGATGGCGCCGAGCAGCGCTCGGCTGGCCGGCCACCACGCGCCGTCGCCGGCCCCGGCGGGCATCAGGAGCAGCACGCTCACGATGTAGGCCGGGAGGACGATCGAGTCGGGCAGCCGGTGCACGTCGAAGTCGATCATTGCAAGCGTCAGGCCGACCGCGGCCATGAAGAGGTAGGCCGGCAGCTGCAGGGAGATGCCGAAGCGCAGGGTTACCGCGATGAAGAGCGCTGCCGTCCCGGCCTCGACGAGGGGGTACCGCGGGCTGATCGGCTGCCGGCACGTGGCGCAGCGGCCGCGCAGCATCAGCCACCCCAGCACGGGGACGTTGTGCCGGGTCTTGATGGGCTCGTCGCACGACGGGCAGTGCGAGGCCGGGAAGAGGATCGACTGCTGCCGCGGAACCCGGTAGATCACGACATTGAGGAACGAGCCGATCGCCAGGCCGAGGACGCCCAGCAGTCCGACGAGCGGCAGTGGCGCGGTCATGATGCCGCTCCTGAGACTGACAGGACGTGCCAGGCCGAGGTGGAGGCGAGGCCGTTCAGTGTGCGGTTGTCCACGCCCTGCAGGGCGGGGACGTACGGCAGGCCCGCGCGCTCGAGGCTGACGTAGTTGATCTGCAGCTTGTAACCGGAGTACGACCGCGCGGTGGCGCCGGCTGACGGCACCTCCCACTCCTGGCCGAGCGGCCCCCGGTAGTAGGTGTAGACGCCCCCGTCGACCGTGACCGTGCCCAGCGAGCAGCCGCGGTTGTAGTTGTCGGTCTGGAACGACCCGGTCAGGGCGATGACGGCTGCGTCGATCTCGGTGTTGGTGCTGCTCGAGTCGCAGGTGCTCGCGGTGCCGCCGGTGCAGGGGTAGGCGTTGCCGGAGCTGTTGCAGTACTGCCGCGCGGGGTGGGTGGACTTCAGCGTCCCGTCGGCGTTGACGACTCCGCCGGCCTGGCTCGTGGCGTAGAGCCCGGTGATGTCGTTGGCGCAGTAGCCGCTGCTCGGTGAGCCGCTGGCGCAGGTGACCGTGTGCGCCATCCGGACGCTGCCCTGGGCGATCAGGTCGATCGCCGGGACCCCGTTGCTCACCGCGTGCTCGCCGTACTCGTTGAGTGTCGTGGGCACGTGCGCTGATGTGGTGAGGCTGCCGTTGAGGACGATGTCGCCCGTCGCGGCAATGCTGAGCTCGCCGCTCGTCAGGCTGCCGCCGGCGTTGATCGTCGCGGTGCCGTTGACATAGAGCGTGGTCTTGCTGATCGCGACGGCGGTGGGGCAGGAGGCGATCGGTGTGCCGGTGGAGCTGGCCGTCACGGTCGAGCCGCTGACCGTGAAGGTCGTACTTGCCGGGTAGGTGCAGGTGGCGTACTGCGCGGCGTCGGAGATCGAAGTTGGGAGGGCGACGTTGAACGGGCTGATCTGCACTGGTGCGAGGCCGCTGTTGTTGGTGGTCGGCGTGCCGCCCAGCGTCACGCTGCGGTACGGGGCAGCCGACGACGTCGCCGGTGTGGCGCTGGTGGACCAGGCTGTGGAGGCCGGCGGCAGGTTCTCGCAGGTGGTCAGCTGGGTGGTCGTGTTGCACGGGGTGGGGACGCTGAAGTTGGGGCCGGTGCTCGTCACCCCGCTGCTGGTGACCCCGTCGCTGAGCAAGAAGGCGTCCTGGCTGTACACCGGGCCGTTGAAGTTCATGCCGTAGCTGAAGTCGACCGAGCAGCTGTGGGTCAGCGCCTGCGAGTTAAGTGCGGAGGTCGTCGATGTCGAGGACTCGGCCACGCTGTCGCCGGCGACGCCTCGCCCGGTCGCCGAACCAGCCGTGTACCAGAGGTTCCCGCAGGTGGCGGCGTTCGCCGTCGTCACGCCGGGCCAGCTGACGGTGGAGGAGGTGCTCAGCCCGAGCAGGCTCTGCAGCGCGGTGATGAGCGAGCCGCTGCCATTTGCGACGCTGATCGTCCGGCTGGGGTAGTAGCTCGCCAGGAATGCCGGGCTGACCGACTCACGGTCGGTGAAGTAGGCGAAGCGCAGCAGGTTCGGCACCCCGGAGACGTCCGCGACCAGCGTGACCTTGTGCTGACCGGACTTGCCGGTGGAGACGATGCGGAGGTCGTCGTTGTTCTTGTTCAGGAAGCCGCTGTAGTTGGTGGCATAGACCTGGTACGTGCCGGTGGAGGTGGCGGGAGCGCCAGCGTTGCCACTCGTCAGCGGGGTGGTCTTGGTGTAGCTCGCCGGCCAGCTGCACTCCTGCACCGAGTAGCCCGAGGTGTACTGGTAGTAGTTGCTGCAGTGCGCGTTGAGCTCGGCGACGTAGACCTGGATTCCGGCCTGGGCGAGTGACGTTGCGGCCTCCTGGTCCTGGCTTGCCCGCGCCGGGACGATGTTGTTCGCGACGGTGGCGAGCATGGTCGCCGTCCCCGCCATGATCAGCATGATCACGAGCAGCATGTACGGCAGGATGAAGCCGTCGTCCTCACCGCGGTGCCGCGGCCGGATCACGACGACACCGACGTCCGGGCCGGCACCAGCGCGGCCGAGGTCTGGTACGTCGCCTTGTGTTTGGTGCTCGTCGTCGCGGTGAAGGCGATCGACAGCGACGTGATCTGTGCCAGCTGGGTGGTCGTGAGGTTCGAGCAGCCGAGCGGTGTCGAATTGGCGTACGGGGTGAAGACGCAGCCGCCGGTCGTGACGGGGGTGACGGTGCCCGTCTGGCTGGAGAAGTCGACGGACGGGCTGTGCCCACCGATCGACTCGGTGAGCTGGTTGCTGGTAAGCGCCAGCGTCACCGTCGAGGTTGCCAGGGCGCTGCACGAGGTGCCGGTCGGGCAGACGGTCGGGTTGTTGAGGTAGGCGTTGAAGGTGATGGAGGTCGGCGAGATCGCGGTGATGCCGTTGGTGGTGCTGGTCGTCCCGTTGCCAGTGCCGGCGAGCTGCACCATCTTCGCCCACTGCTGCAGCACGTAGCGCGCGCTAGCGGTGGACGAGTTGGAGCTCGTGGTGGCCTGGTTGACCGTGTCGGAGTTCAGGAACCAGCTGAGGGCGAGCGAGCCGAGGATTGCGCAGATGAGCATGCCGACCATGAGCTCGATGAGCGTCGTGCCGCGATCGTCATCGATGAACCTGTCGCTCAGCATGCGATCACGGTGTCCATCTGGACCGACCGTGAGCTGCTCGCGACGGGTGCGACGGAGACGTGGACGACGATCACCTGTGGCGTGCTCGTGTTGACGGCGGTCGGGCAGCCGGTGGAGGTGGCCGGGGCGTAGCTGATGGACCGGGCGACGCGGTAGGTCTGATTGCCGACCGTCACCGTGGTGGTGGCGTTCGGCGCGGCGGTGAGGCTGGCACGCGGCGTGCCCACGGCCTGCTGGATCGCCTGCTGGGCGACGTTCGACGCGCCCACCCGGCTGGACGTCGCGCCGTTCGACTGGATGCCGATGATCACGGCCGCCGAGGCCGCGGCGGCGACGATGAGAAAGAGGATGGAGGAGACGACGGCCTCGATGAGGATGAAGCCGGAGTCGTCGCCGCTGGCTGGGCGCCGCCGCCGGGGTGATGCCCCCCGACGGGTACGAGCGAAGTGACGAGAGCGCATGGGGACACCTCCAGACCGGTGACTGCGGGATGGGTGTGGCGATAGTCCAGGTGGGGGCGGGCGGAGGGTCCCGCCCCCACCTGGAGCTCAGAGATGGTCAGTGCAGGGTCGTCTGACCGGTGGCGCTCTCGTAGGTGGCGATCTTGCCCGAGGAGACGTTGGTGACCGTCAGTTCGAAGTCGGTACCCGACGTGGAGGCGGCGAACGAGGCAGCCACGGCGGGGTTGCTGCCGTTGGCGGGGACGGCCGGGGTGTAGGTGCCCTGGGTGTACCCGGCGTAGTCACCGGCCGAGAGCTGCTCGGTGTCCGCGGCGCACGCGGTCTCGGCGAAGGCGAAGGTCAGGTGCGCGCTGGCCGCCGGGGCGGACGGGGCCGCGACAGTGGCCGGGAGGTTCCCGTTGTTGTCCGACTGGCAGAGCTTGACCAGGTTGGTCAGGCCGTGGACGTCGGCCTCGGCGCCGCTCGTCTTCGCACCGTTCTCGAAGTGCAGGTACAGCGGGATCGCGATCGCGACGAGGATGCCGATGATCACGACGACCACGAGGAGCTCGATGAGGGTGAAGCCACCCTCCTTGTTGTCGAGCTCACGGCGACGCTGAAGGAGCTTGGTGTACATTTTGAGTCTCCTGACTCTGGTGGGGGAAGGCGGGCTCTGGGCAGAGCCCGACCGGTTACCGGCATTCGGTAGCCGGTCTCCGTTCCGGCCGTGGGCACGACCGGAAATCTGGGGGGCGGAATCTCCGCCTCGTGTTGTTTAGTTGTGAATCGTCTGCGGTGGTCTGGCTCGTCAGATCGTTCCTGGATCGAGCCAGCTCGCCGCGGCGGTCCCTGCTTGGGCCCTCGCGTAGCCGAACTCCATGTTCAGCAGGTTCGGTCCACTTCCGGGCGTCGTATCGCCGACGCTGAGGGTCACCCCGCCGCTGAGCGGCAGCAGCCCGAGCAGGCTCAGGCCGCCGATACTCACCGATGCCTCCAGGTCCGCGGTGACGGCCAGACCCCACGCGGTGGCGTTCGTCCCGGTGACGATCGTGTTGCCCGGGCCGACGGTGACCGTCAGGGTCGCGGAGACGCCCCCGTTGGTGAGCCCACCCAGCAGGCCGCTGAGCAGGCTCGGCAGGCTGCTGAAGATGCTCGGGATGCCGAGCGCGGTGAGCAGGGTGCTGGAGTTGAGCGTGATCGCGACCGTGACCAGGTTCGTCGCGTTGAGGCTGATCTTCGTGGACATGCCGCTGAACGTGATCGTCTTGCTGGTGCTCGGCAGCAGCGAGACCCCGTTCACGGCGACCGAGTCGACCCCGTTCGCGACCGACATGGTGACGGCCCCGCCCAGCAGGCTGGAACTGCTCATGGTCTCTGTCGCCGCGCAGGTCGGGGTCTGGTTGCACGTCGCCTGGGACTGGACGAGCCCGAGGTTCAGGATGTTCAGCCCGAGCAGCGAGACCACCGGGCTCGCGACCGACGAGGCGCCGACGTAACCCGTCGCGTCGTCGGTGGCGTAGCCCTGCAGTAACCCGGTGGTGACGGTGGCGAGCGGAGCGGCGGCGATGTTGAGCGTCTGGGTGGGGTTGTAGCAATTGCCGGTGCCGCTCGCGTCCCAGCCGCCCGACCCGCAGGTGGGGTAGCCGCTCGTCGGCCGGGTCAGCATCGTCGAGTCGTTCGACGCCGACACCGGAGCCGCCTGGACCAGGCCGTTGAGGGTGTTCTGCGAAAGGGAGGTTGTCAGTGCACCGAGGGTGCTCTGGACCGGGGCCAGGATGGCGCTCTGTAGCGCCGACAGGGAGACTCCGAAGATGGAGCCGGTCAGGGTCGCGCTGACCGCGGCGAGGTTTCCGGAGTAGCCGGCCGAGGCGTACGCGGAGCCGTTCGTCGCCCCGGTTGCGCTGCTGCTGGACGGGGCTGACGCCGCCACGACGGTGAGCGTGACCGCGCCGGCGAGCACGGCGGCGCCCAGCTTCCGGGCGCGCCTCATCCGTTGGCCCCCTGCACGTGCTGGTACACCGTGAACATGGGCAGGTAGAGGGCGACGACGACGGTGCCGATGATCGACCCCATGAGCACGACCATCACGGGCTCGATCGCGGCGGAGAGCTGCTCGGTGGCGGTCTGCACCTCGAGGTCGTAGAAGTCGGAGATCTTCTCGAGCATCGTGCTGATCTGGCCCGACTCCTCACCGACCTGGATCATGTTGACGACCATCGAGGGGAACATCGGGTGGTCGCCGAGGCTGCTCGACATCGGCTGGCCGTCACGCACCGACTTCTTGACACCGACCATCGCCTCGGTGATCACCGCGCTACCCGAGGTGGCGCCGACGATGTCGAGAGCCTGCATGATCGGCACACCGGCGTTGAGCAGGGTGCCGAGGTTGCGGGAGAAGCGGCTGATCGCGATCTTGGTGAAGAGCTTGCCGAAGACGGGAAGCCGGAGTTTGAGGCGGTCGAAGCGGAGCCGGAAGGCATCGTTGCGCCGCGTCTCGCGCTTGATCCAGGCGATCAGGGACAGGAGCGCGATCACGCAGAGTGGGAAGAGCCAGATCATCTGGCTGCTGACGTCGACGAGGATGCGCGTCGGTAGTGGCAGCTGCGCGCCGCCGAGCGACTTGAACATGTTCTTGAAGATCGGGACGATGAAGATCAGCACGCCGGCGACCATGAGGACGCTGAAGCAGAGGACGATCACCGGGTACGTCAGCGCTGACTTGATCTTGGCGCGGAGCTCGGACTCCTTCTCGAAGTTGATGGCGATCCGCTCGAGCGCGGCGTCGAGGAAGCCGCCGGTCTCGCCCGCGCGGACCATCGCGATCATCAGCTGCGGGAACACCTTGTCGTGCTTGGACAGCGCGCCGGAGAGCGAGTCGCCGCCCTCGATGTCGCGACGGACGTCGCGGACGGCCTTCTTCAGGGCCGGCCGCTCGGTCTGCTCCTCCAGCGTTGACAGCGAGCGGAGCAGCGAGAGCCCCGAGGTCGTCATCGTGGCGAACTGGCGGGAGAAGACCGCGAGGTCCTTGAGGGCCACCCGGTTGTTGAGCCCAGGGATGCTGATCTCGCGGTTCAGCCCGGTGCCGGTCTCGCTCACCGACATGGGGGTGATGCCCTGCTGCAGGAGGGCGGCGGCCACACCGGACTCGTCCCGGCCCTCGATCTTGCCCTTGCTGCGCTTGCCGTCGCCATCGATGCCGACGTAGTCGAAGCTCCGGTCCTTGGTCGCCGAGGTCATGTCAGCGCCGTCCCACGAGTCGGGTGAAGTCTTCCGGGGCGTGGCACAGCTCGAGGGCCTGCTCGTAGTCGACGGCACCCTCGTGTACGCGCTGCGCCAGGTGCGAGTCGAAGGTGAGCATGCCGTCCGCGCCGGAGGACTGCATGAACGACGGGATCTGGTGGTTCTTGCCCTCGCGGATCAGGTTGCGGATCGCCGAGGTGGCGAACATGACCTCACAGACGACGGTGCGGCCGGTGCCGTCGTTGCGGCGCACCAGTGCCTGGGTCACGACCCCCTGCAGGGCGGTCGAGAGCTGGGCGCGGACCTCCTGCTGCTGGTGCGGGGGGAAGATGTCGATGATGCGGTCGATGGTCTGTGCGGCCGACTGGGTGTGCAGCGTGGCGAGCACGAGGTGCCCGGTCTCGGCCGCGGTGATGGCGGTGGAGACCGTCTCCAGATCCCGGAGCTCACCCACGAGGATGATGTCCGGGTCCTGGCGGAGCACCCGCTTGAGCGCCTCGGAGAAGCTCCCGGTGTCGACGCCCACCTCGCGCTGGTTGACCAGGCAGCGCTTGTGCTCGTGCAGGAACTCGATCGGGTCCTCGATCGTGACGATGTGATCGCGACGTGACCTGTTGGCGAGGTCGAGAAGGGAGGCCAGCGTGGTGGTCTTGCCCGAACCGGTCGGCCCGGTGACCAGGACGAGCCCGCGGGGCAGGTAGGCGAAGCGCTCGATCTGCTGCGGGATGCCCAGTTCGTCCAGCGGCTTGATCTCGTGCGGGATGGCCCGCATCACGGAGCCGTAGGCGTTGCGCTGCTGGAAGAGGTTGATGCGGAAGCGCGAGAGCCCGGGGACGTCGTAGGCGAAGTCGTACTCCTGCTCGGTCTCGAAGCGCAGCCACTGCTCGGGGCTCACGATCGAGCGGATCAGCATCGCGATCGTCTCGGCGGTGAGGATCTCCCACCCGGGCAGTGACCCGAGGTCACCGTGGACGCGGATAGACGGGGGTGCGCCGGTCGTCAGGTGGAGGTCGGAGCCGCCCGCCCGGACCATCTCGGTGAGGAGCTGGTCGAGGGTGTCGCGGGCGTCGCTTCGGACGGGGGTCGTGGCGGGCACAGCGTGCGAAACGGGGGCTTGAACGTCCACTGCCTGACCCTTCGGACTGGTGGAGTCGCTGGCCCCCGCCGTGCGACTTCGGAAACTTCACACGGAACATACACACGACCTAAGTGAAATACAATCGGTGTTAAGTCATCAGGTGTCCGGACATATCTGTGTGCCCCGGATCACAAGGGCTCTGTGTCAAAAAATTAATCGCCCACGGGCTACTGGCGAGTAGCTCTCTCGCCAGAATCGGCGCCCGTCGGGCGTCCGCGCAGGACTAGATCGAGACGCGCAGGACCTCGGCCAGCGAGGTCTCGCCGGTGGCGGCCTTGCGGAGGCCGTCGACGCGGAGCACGTCCATGCCCTGCTGCACCGCCACGCGCTGCACCTCGTACGCCGAGGCCCGCTCCACGGCCAGGCGCTCGATCTCCTCGGTAACCGGCATGACCTCGTGCAGCGCCACGCGGCCGCGGTACCCGGTTCCGGCGCAGGAGCGGCAGCCCACGGGCCGCCACAGCACTCCCGGCATGGCGACGCGGTCGAACGGCCAGCGCGCGGCCGTCAGCTCGGCGGTCGTCGGGAGGTAGCTCTCCCGGCACCAGGTGCAGAGGCGGCGAGCCAGCCGCTGGGCCATGACGCAGTCGATCGACGAGCCGACCAGGAAGGGTTCGATCCCCATCTCGATGAGCCGGGTCACGGCACTGGGCGCGTCGTTGGTGTGCAGGGTGGAGAGCACGAGGTGACCGGTGAGGGCGGCCTCCACGGCCAGCTGCGCCGTGACGCGGTCGCGGATCTCACCGATCAGCACGATGTCCGGGTCGGAGCGCAGGATGGCCGGCAGTACCGCCGCGAAGGTCAGGCCGGCCTTGTGGTTCACCTGGACCTGGTTGATCCCGTTCAACCGGTATTCGACCGGATCCTCGACGGTGATGATGTTGACTTCGGGCTGGCTGATCTTGGTCAGCGTCGCGTAGAGGGTGGTCGACTTGCCCGATCCGGTCGGCCCGGTGACCAGCACCATGCCATGTGGCTTCTGGAACGAGGTCTCGAAGCGGGCATAGTTGGCATCGCTGAAGTTGAGGTTCTTGAGGTCCAGGTCGATGCCGCCGGTGTCGAGCACGCGGAGCACGATCTTCTCGCCCCACACGGTGGGTAGCGTGGCCGTGCGCAGGTCGACGGCGCGAGACCCGAGCTGCATGGTGATGCGCCCGTTCTGCGGTACCCGCCGCTCGGTGATGTCCAGCCCGGACATGATCTTCAGCCGGCTGAGCAGCGCGGACTGGACCGCCTTCGGCACCTTCTCGATCTCGTGCAGAACGCCGTCGATGCGGAACCGCACCCGAAGGTCGTGCTCGGCCGGTTCGAGGTGCAGGTCCGAGGCGCGGTTCTCGATGGCCTGCTCGATCAGCGCGTTCACGTAGCGGACGATCGGCGCCTCCTCGTCGACCGAGGAGACGGAGAGGGGCGACTCCTCGGAGACCATGCTCGCAGCGACGTCGTCGAGGTCGTTCTCGGCGCGCTGGAAGCGGTCCAGGGCGGTCATCAGCTCGTCGCGCGCGACGACCACCGGGCGCACGATCATCCCGGTGGCAGCGCGGACATCGTCGAGTGCGATCACGTCACCCGGGTCGGTGATGGCGACGACGATCTCGTCGTCGTCGATGGCGATCCCGAGTACTCGGTGTCGACGGGAGAGCGCGATCGGCAGCTTCGCGGCTGCGGCCGCGTCGATCGGGTAACCGGCGAGATCGACGCTCTTGAGCCCGTACGCGTCGGCGAGGGCCTCGGCGAGCTCGATCTCGGTGACGGCCCCCTGGGCAACCAGGACGTCCCGCAGCGGGCGGCCGGCGGCAGCATTGAGCGCGGCCTCCAGCACGCTCGGGCGCACACCACGGACCCGCAAGGCATCGAGCAGCGGGCCCTGATTGTCATACATGTGCGCTGGCCTCGTCCGTCTACGCGATACGACCTGGAATCGACAACTTACTCATCGTTCCGGCAAGTATGGCGCTTTTCGGTGAGGCACCGGCGGGCCTCGCGGATCACCCCGTGACGTACTGCTCCAGCTGCGAGCGGTCCTTCTCCAGCTCCTGGATGCGGTTCTTGACGACGTCGCCGATCGACACGACGCCCACCAGCTGGCCGTCCTCGACCACTGGCAGGTGCCGGAAGCGGCGCTGCGTCATCGTCTCTGCGATCGCATCGACGTAGTCGCTCGGGGCGCAGGTGATCACCGGGCTCGTCATGAGCTCGCTGACCGGTGCCTGCAGTACGTCGGCACCCTGTTCGTGCAGGCGCCGCACCACGTCGCGTTCGGAGACGATGCCCACCACATCGGTGCCGACGGTGACGATGAGTGCCCCGACCCGATGCTCGGCAAGGAGGGTGACCAGCTCGGTGACGGTGGCGTCCGGAGCGATCGAGACCACGGCGGCGCCGTTGCCGGACTTGCTGCGGAGGATGTCTGAGATTCTCATGCTGCCCCCTCGGGTTGGCCTGACCATCGTCTGACCTGTACCCGAGAGTGCACCTGTGGAACCGCAGAGTCCAGCGTTTGGCCGTTGCGGCTCGCGCGGCTGGGGGCGTTGGCCGCGTATTGAGGCCCGGACTCAGCCGGCATCGGCAGCGGCGGAGATCGCCGCAGCCACCTGGTCCGGGAACTCCAGCGAGACGAAGGTCTTCCCGCCGGCCACCGGGGTGACGGTGGCGTTGGGGAAGACGCTGGCGAGACGTTCGGCGAAGCCGATCTTGAAACACCGGTCGGCGTCGCCCCAGACCAGCTGCACCGGCTTGGTGAAGCTGCCGAGACGCGTCGAGACGTCGAGCAGCTCTTTGGGACGGATCGCACCCATCAGCTTGGCGGCGTCGCGGCGGATCGCCTTGTCGGTGAGGCACGGTTCGATCCAGCTCCGAGTGACCGCGGCGTCCGGCTTGCCTGCGAAGAGCAGGCCGAAGCCGAGGCGGCTGTGCCGCAGGTACGTCGGCCTGGTGGCACCGATCAGGGGCTTGATCAGCTTGGCGTGTGCCCCAACCTTCACCAGCGGTACGAATGCGGTCGGCGGGAAGACGTCGAAGGCGTCGCAGTTGGTGAGGACGAGGCGGCCAATACGGCTCTGGTCGGTGTCGAGGACGAACTGGCAGATGGCCCCACCGGTGTCGTTCCCGACGAGGGTCACGTCGGTCAGCGCGAGTGCGGCCAGGAAGTCGAGCACCACGCGGGCCATCCCGCGAGGGGAGAGGTCGGCGTCGGGGTTCATCGGCACCCGGTGCGAGCCCATCGGCCAGTTCGGGGCGTAGCTGCGGATGCCCTGCTCGGCCAGCAGTTCGGCGACGCTCGTCCAGAGCAGGCTGTCGACGAGCAGGCCGTGCACGAAGACGACGGGGGGTCTGGTGCTGTCAGACGGACCGGCCACCCGGTAGGTGACGGTTCCCTGCGGCAGATCGACGCGGCTGAGGTTCGGTGTCGGCGCGGTCGTCATTCGAGGCTCCTCGGGTCGGCGGGTAAACCGAAACTAACATACATACTGTTTGTATCCAACGCGGGAGACCACTGGTCCGATAGGTTGGCGGCGCGAGTGGTGTCTGACTCGAGTGGTGTCTGGCGCGAGGGCTGTCCGGCGCGAGCGGTGTCGGCGTGATCGACGCTGACACCGCGTGGTCCATCGACGCCAACTCGGTGCTGATGACAGGAGAGGCGAGGGTAGTGAGCGAGGCGAGGCCCCGGCGCAGTCAGGCCGACCGCTCGGCCGCCACCCGTGATGCGCTCATCGCCGCTGCCCGGCCACTCTTCGCCCAGCACGGCTTCGCCGGCGTGGGTACCGAGACGATCGTCGCCGCGGCCGGGGTGACCCGCGGCGCGATGTATCACCACTTCGCCGATAAGACCGAACTCTTCGCGGCCGTCTTCGAGGCAGTCGAGATCGAGGTCACCGAGCGCCTCGCCACCGACTTCTTCGCCTCGGGTGAGACCGACCCCGTGGCGATCATGCGCCTCGGCGCGCGGGCCTGGCTCGACCTCTGCGCCGAGCCTGAGGTGCAGCGGATCGTCCTGGTCGAGGCGCCTGCCGTGCTCGGCTGGATCCGGTGGCGCGCCATCGGGCAGGCCCACGGACTCGGCCTGGTGCAGGGCATGCTCGTCGGTGTCATGGAGGCCGGTCGTCTCCCGCAGCAGCCGGTGACCCCGCTCGCCCATGTCCTGATGGGTGCCCTCGACGAGGCGGCCCTCTACATCGCCCAGTCCGACGACCCGGTCCAGGCTCGCGCAGAGATGCAGGCTGCACTCGACAACGTCCTCGACGGCCTCACGATCTGAGTCTGGTCTCGGTCTGGGCCGGAGCGGGCGTGAGTGCGCGCTGCGCCACCATCCGCCCTCGTTCCTCGGGCTCCCGTCAGACCCGTCCACGCTCCGCGCGCTCCCATCGCCGCCCCGGCCCGGCGGCTACACCTCCGCTCCGGGCCCTACCGGCGCTCCGCGCCCTACCGGAAGTCGCGGGAGACGGTGCGCAGGCCGAGGTGGAGCTTGTCGATGCGCTCGGCGAGGACGTTGATCACCCCTTCGCGGGTGTGCTCGAGCATCCCGCGGATGAGCAGCCCGCCTGACTCCCGTGCCACGCGCCGGTAACGTCCCCAGACCACCTCGTCGACGATGACGTTGGTCAGGCCCGTCTCGTCCTCGATGTTGAGAAAGGTGACGCCCCGGGCGGTGGCCGGCCGCTGCCGATGCGTCACCACTCCGCCGATCGTCACGCGGGTGTGGTTGGGCAGCGCGTACAGCTGCTCGTGGGTGAGGACGCCGAGGGAGTCGAGGCGCGGGCGGATCAGTGCGGTGGGGTACATCGACGTGGTGATGCCGGTGGCCCACATGTCGGCGATCAGCTGCTCGGGTTGGGTGAGCTCGGGCAGCCCAGCCGGCGGCTCCTCGGAGAAGATCTCGACGTCGAGCTGGCCGGGGCGTGCGGTGGCTGCTGCCCCCGCTGCCCAGAGCGCCTCGCGTCGGGTGAGGTCGAAGTCGTCGAAGGCGTCGGCGGTGGCCAGCGCCTCGACCTGATCGGCTGACAGCCCGACGCGTCGCGCCAGGTCGGCCATCGAGGTGTACGCGCCGTGGGCCTGCCGCTCGGCGACGATCTGCTCGGCCAGCTCAGCGCCTATCGACCGGACGCTGTCGAGCCCGAGCCGTACCGCAGGCTGGGCCGGATCGACGCAGCCACACGATTGTGCAACTTCTGCCGGCGCCGCGGCGGCAGAAGTTGCACGATCGGGGGGCCAGGCGAGTGAGGCCGCTGCCAGCGAGTGCAGCAGTGACGGCTTGAGCACGGTGACGCCGTGCCGCTTGGCGTCGTGCACCAGTGACTGCGGCGAGTAGAAGCCCATCGGCTGGGCGTTGAGCAGGGCAGCACAGAACGCCGCCGGGTAGTGCCGCTTCAACCACGACGAGGCGTAGACGAGCAGGGCGAAGGAGATCGAATGTGACTCGGCGAAGCCGAAGGCGGCGAAGGCCTTGATCCGCTCGTAGATCTCGTCGGCCTTCGTGCCCGTGATGCCGTTGGCCGCCATGCCGTCGTAGAGACGGATGCGCAGCGCGTCGATCTTGTCGCGGGACCGCTTCGATCCCATCGCGCGCCGGAGCTGGTCGGCCTCTGACGGCGTGAAGTCGGCGACGGCGACGGCCAGCTGCATCAGCTGCTCCTGGAAGAGCGGGATGCCGAGCGTCCGCTTCAGCGGTTCCTCCAGCAGCGGGTGGGGATAGGTGACCTTCTCCTCGCCACTGCGCCGCCGGATGTAGGGGTGCACGGAGTTGCCCTGGATCGGCCCGGGGCGGATGAGGGCCACCTCGACGGCGAGGTCGTAGAACTTGCGCGGTCGCAGCCGCGGCAGGGTGGCCATCTGGGCACGCGACTCCACCTGGAAGACGCCGATCGTGTCCGCCTCGCAGAGCATGTCGTAGACGCACTCCGACTCCTTGGGGATGGAGTCGAGGTCATAGGTGATGCCGTGGTACTCGGTGATCAGTTCGAAGGTGTACTGGATCGCCGAGAGCATGCCCAGGCCCAGCAGGTCGAACTTCACCAACCCGATCTCGGCGCAGTCATCCTTGTCCCACTGCAGCACCGTGCGGGCCGGCCCGCGGATTCCGTTCGCCAAGGGAGCAGAGAGCCGGCCCCACTCGACGGGGCAGACCTCGACCACCGGCCGGTCGCACATCACCATGCCGCCGGAGTGGATGCCCAGGTGCCGCGGGGTGTTCTGCAGTTCGCCGGCGAGCTGCACGACCAGCGGTGGCACGTCGGCCAGCTCCTCTTCGGTGGTCACTCCGTCCTGCTCGGCATTGGTGGACCAGTAGTAGCCGCGCTCGATCTCCTTGCTCCAGGCATCCTGCTGGCCGGGGGAGTAGCCGAGGGCACGGGCGATGTCGCGCACCGCTGATTTGGGGCGGTAGGTGATCACGTTGGCCACCTGTGCGGCGTGCTCGCGTCCATGCAGTCCGTAGACGTACTGGATCACCTCCTCGCGCCGGTCGGACTCGATGTCGATGTCGATGTCTGGTGGCTCACCGCGCTCGGGGGCGAGGAAGCGCTCGAACATCAACTCGTAGAAGACGGGGTCGACGGCCGTGACCTCCAAGGCGTAACAGACCGCCGAGTTCGCGGCCGAGCCCCGGCCCTGGCAGAGGATGTTGCTGCGACGGCAGAACTGCACGATGTCCCACACCACGAGGAAGTAGCCGGGGAAGTGCAGCTCCTCGATGATCGCCAGCTCGTGTTCGAGCATCTCCCGCGCTCGCTGTTCGTGGTCCTTACCGCCGAAGCGCTTGGCCGCGCCGCGGTAGGTGAGTTCGCGTAGGTACTGCATCTCGGTGAGCCCGTCCGGACAGGGGAACGGCGGCAGATCGGGGGCGATGAGCTTGAGCGGGAAGGCGATCTCAGACGCCAGCCGGTTGGCATTCTCGACGGCGCCGGGCCAGCGGGCGAAGCGGGCCGCCATCTCGTCACCGTTGCGCAGATGCTGACCGGCCCAGGCGGGCAGCCAGCCGTCGAGGTCGTCCAGGCTGCTCCGAGCGCGCACTGCTGCCATCGCAGTGGCCAGGGGACGGCGTGGTGGAGCGTGGTAGTGCGCGGCGGTCGTGGCCACCAGCGGCAGCCCGCGCTCACCGGCGATCATGGCCAGCGCATCGAAGCGTTGGTCGGCCTGGGGATCGAGCTCGTGGGTGAGTTCGACAGCGACGTTGTCGTGGCCGAAGCGGCGCACGAGCTCGTCGAGCGCGCCGCGGGCCGCATCCACACCGCCGCTGTCCAGGGCATGGCGCACTGCACCCTTGCGGCAGCCGGTGAGCACCAGCCAGCGCCCGTCGGCCGCGGCGCTCACCTCGTCGAGGTCGTAGACGGGCCGCCCCTTCGCCCCGCCCCGTAGCTGGGCCGTGCTGATCGTGCGGCACAACCTGGCGTAGCCCTCGGGGTCGCGGGCCAGGGCCAGCAGGTGCTGACCGGGCGGGTCGGGCACGCCGACGCGGGCTGCGATCAGCCGCTCGGACTGCGTCCTCGGGGCGGGCACGTCGAGGGAGAGTTCGGCTCCGAAGCCGGTCTGCAGCCCCAGCGCCTCAGCCGCCTCGGAGAAGCGGACCACGCCGTACATGCCGTCGTGATCGGTGAGCGTCAGCGAGGTGAGACCGAGCCGTGACGCCTCCTCGGCCAGCTCCTCCGGTGAGGAGGCGCCGTCGAGGAAGCTGAAGGAGGAGTGCGTGTGCAGCTCGCCGTAGGCCACGCTGCTGGGCCGGTGCTCCAGCGGCTCAGGCGCGGGGACATACGGCGCGCGTTTGCGTGACCAGGCGGGGGAGTCGCCGCCGTCAGGTTCAGGCGCGTCGGAGCCCGGGCGCCCGGAGAGGCGGCGTTCGAGTTCCCGCCACGGGATCGCGGGGTTCTGCCAGCCCATCGCGTCAGAATAGAATATTTGTTCGATATAGTCCAGGCCGGCTTGACCTGCCAACGGACTAGCTGAGGAGTCCGGCTGCGTGCGCGGCCACGGTGGAGGCAAGGTCTCCGACCTCAGCCAAGGCTCCTGACGTGGGAGCGCCGACGATCAGGACCGGCTCCGCGACCTTCGACCAGCCCAGGGCGTGGGCGATCGACTCGACACCTCGGACGGCACCCGCGGTGTCGTTGTTGCCGTGGACGTACAGGCCGTACGGGGTACCGACCTTGGCCGTGAGTGTCGGATAGAAGACGTTGTCGAAGAAGAACTTCAGCGCGCCCGACATGTAGCCGATGTTCGCGGGCGTGCCGAGCAGGATGCCATCGGCTTCGAGCAGGTCCAGGACCGACGCGGTCAATGCCGGCCGGACGCGGGCCTCCACCGCTTCCAAGCCTTCGACGCGGACGCCCGCCAGCACGGCATCCAGGCTCGCGTGCATAGCGGGTGAGGCCGTGTGATGGACGATGAGCAGGGTCGGCACGATTTGATCCTGCCTCACCTCCGAACGCCGGATGCAGCGAGCCGTGGTCGGTTCAACGGATTAGTTGTGCTGTGGAGACAGCGGATCGGGTGGGGGCGTCTTATAGGACCGTGGAACAGACCAGCGGTGGGTTCGCGGAGTTCGCCGCGCAGCAGGGACGAGTCGGCGCCGGGTGTCACTTCCAGGCTCGGACATAGTCGATCTGGGTGGTGGCCGGCAGGGGCGTCGACGTCGAACCGAACACGTTGCTGCCCACGCCGAGTGCCTGAGTGAGCGCGACGAAGAACGACTGATCGAACGGCTGTGGAGCCACTAGCGGCGCCGCCGGGTTCCACGTATCCACCAGGCAGCTCGTGCCGTCGAAGCTGACCGTCAGCTGGTTCGTCGTCCACTGGAGCACGTAGCTGTGGAACTGGCTCGGGGTGATGAGGCAGACGGTGTTGGTGACGTTCGGGTCCGGCGTGGCAGGCAGGTAATGGATGTAGGGGATCACGCGATCGGGGTACTGGCTGTAGAACTCGGCGACGTCGATCTCGCCCGAGGCCGGCCACGCCCCGTACTTGGCGCCGTTGTTCGGGTCGAGCCAGAGTGAAGACTGCAATCCGGCCGCGGTCGCTGCTGGGAAGGCTGCCCGGATCTCGAACCGCCCGTAGGTCTGGCTGAACTTCCCGTACGTCGTGATGGCGCCGCTGGTGTACTGGGTCGAGTAGTTACCAAGCGGATCGGAGCAGGTGAACGGTGCTGCCTCAGCGCGGGTGGTCAGCCGCAGGTAGCCACCGGACTCAGAGATGTTGTTCGGGCTGTTCACGAAACACTCTGCTCCGGAGTGGTATCCGTTCGTCGAGGTCACCACGGGAGCCCACAGCGACGTGTCCAAACTTGTTCCACTGAATTCGTCATCGAAGGTGCACGTCCACGCAGAACCAGTGGACTTGTAGATCGTCGTGCCGCCACAGCTTGGTGCGGTGGTTCCCCCCCCGTGACCAGGAGGGCCCGGCTTTCCGCCCGGTGCGGCAGAAGCAGGCGAGGATAGGGCTGTAGCGATGACGGCCACAACTGCGAGCGCAGTCAGATCACGCCAATACCGGCGACGAGGCATTCGGCTCTCCAGTGCGTGCGCTCGGCCCCCGCCGAATGACCATTCATACCCGACGTGAAGTAGGCGTAAAAACGAGCAATAGCGTTACTCGTCGCCGCCAAATCGGCTAAAAAGCCACCAAACGAGAGCCGAGTGGGCACGAGCCCGGCTGAGCTGCCTTTCCGGTCTACTGTCCGCCGTGATTGAAGGCTCTGCACTGCCAAGGCTTCGGCGTAGCCGTGCAACGCGGTGTCGGCCGGGAGCGTCTAGGTCGACATGGGGCCGAAGAGGGTTGTACTGCTCGTGCTTGTGCTGCTTGTGGTTGTCACGGGATGTACAGCGCGCACTGGTGCCTCTCCTTCCGGCCACCTGACGGGTTCCCCGCCGATAGCGACGTCGCCGACGACGCCCGCGACGAGCGGTTCAGCCAGCTCCTCCAGCGCCCAGACCGCTGGCGCGGCTCTTCCGGATGGATCGGCCGGGCCGCAATCGATCAGCTTCGTCACCGCAGACGAGGGCTGGGCTCTCAGCCCCGGTAGCTGCACGGGCTGCGCCCGGATCTCGCACACGACCAATGCCGGCGCCCACTGGACGACGCTGACCAGCACGCTGCACCTGCCAGCGAGCCGCGACACCTCTGACGTCGTGGAGGGTCTCGCCGAGCTCGACTTCCTCAATCACCGCGACGGCTACCTCTTCATCACGTCGAGCTGCTCGTCCGGCTGTGGCCTCGTCACCACCGACGGTGGGCATACCTGGGGCACCGTCCTCATCCCCGAGCCGGGCATGGTGGTCAACGGCAGCCACAGCCTCTACGCCCTGACCCATGGACCCGAGCTGCTCCGCATCGCGATCGGCGGTAGTCATGCGACGACGCTGCCGCTTCCCCGGGTGCACACCACGGATCTCCGCGGCTACACGATCGCGGCCGGCGAGGACACGCTCGCCGTACTCCAGGTCGGTTCCGACCTCGAAGGGCCGCTGCGCAACGCAGGCGACCTGCAGACCCCAGCGCCGGCCGGCGCGCTGTGGATCAGCACTTTGCAGGGCGACCGGCTCACCCGCGTCACCGACCCCTGCCGCAACCTCGACGGAGGAGCAGCCGCGGTAAGCGTCGCCCTAGACCACCCCAACGCCCTACTGCTGGATTGCTACAACGGCCAGCAGTCCTCCCAGGAAGCCAGCACCCAGAACCATCTCTACGGCTCCGGCGACGACGGACACGACTGGAGCCGCCTCGCGGACCCCTCCGATACCGGCGCACCCGGCCTGCTCGCCGACAACGGCAACTTCCACGCCTTCTTCGTCAGCGAAGGCGGTGAGGGTTACGAACTCCACGTCAGCCTCGACGGGGGAGCCCACTGGCACCTCGCCCTGCGCGGCGGATCAGGCGGCTACAACATGGCCGGACCCGACTTCCTCACCCCGGAAGTCGGCTTCGCCCTCGGTCCCACTCACTACGCTCCCGAACATCTCTACCGCACCATCGACGCAGGCCGCACCTGGCAGCAGCTTTCGCTACCGGACCGCTGACCTCAGGCGCGGGAGAAAGCCTGGGTGCTGGGCGCCGCGGGTGAGCGCTGCCAGCGGCCTTGATCATCTTCTTGATCGCCCGGCGGCTGACGCCGAGTTCGCGGTCCCGGGCTGCCACTGATCTCGATCGGTACAGTCGCTGAACCACCGACCGTCTGCGGAGAGCCGATGCCTAATCAGAACTACTGCTCGCACGGCTTGGTGCAGCAGGTGAAGCTCGGGTTTCACACCAACGAGCAGGGCTATCAGATCTGCAACGGCTGCGGCCTACCCACCTTCGAGTCCGTCCAGCGGGCGGGCGGGCTCTTGGTGCACTCGGATCAGACGGTGGTCTCCGAGCCAGGCGTGATCGCGAGTCCGCGGGTCGTCGGGTCAGTCTTGCTGGGCATAGCGCTGGCCGTTGTCGGGGTGGTCGTCGGGCTTCGGATGGCGCTCAAGGCGACCGTGGTGCCGTGCCCGGACGGGGCTTCCTTCCCGTCAGGCACCACCGACCTCCGATGCTTCGCGCACCACCATGCCGGTGACGGAACCGCCATCGTCGTGGTCTCACTCATGTTGGCGATCCTCATCATCCTCGCCGGAGTCGTGGCCAATGCGGTCCTCGCCGACCCGCCCGGTCGCCGCTGAACAACCGCGGATCGTGGTCACTGTTGTGTCACCCTGTGCGTATGCCAAGGCGACCGACCAAGTGGTGGGCGCGGCTTGTCCCCACCCAGGCGACGACCCTGCTCCGACGGCCGGAAGGAAAGCTGCTGGTCTCGGCGCTCAGCGATTGGTGGATCGACGGCGAAGGGTTCCTCGAGGGGAGGCCGGAGCAGGTCGACCACAGCCGGGCCGCAGCCCAGCACCGTTACAGCCGCGCGCGGTTCTACGCGATGCTTGATCGAACCGGATTCCCCATGCTGTCCGACCCGGACGAGTACGCGGTGGATGGGATCCACCAGGCGTTCGAGTCATGGGCGAGGAGCAGGGGCGCCCGGCGACTCGCGGCGTCCGTCGACGCCGACCCACGCATTCGGGTCGGGATCGAGGAGGGACTTCGTCGACGCGCGAACGGCGAGGCGGGTGCGGGCGAGCCGTTGCCGGACGTCGGCGCACGGATCCACGACCATGTGCGCAGCCATGTTCACTCCCAGGTTCACCATCAGGTGCATTCCCAGGTGCACCACGCTGTGCACCATGCGGTGCACACCGGCGGACATGCGGCGGGAGGGCATGCAGGTGGGCACGGTCACTAGGTCTGGCTCGTCGCCCCCGGCCGCCTCGTCGCTGCCGCTGAGCCCGACGGCGGAGAATGTCGGGCATGGGTGCGACGGCTGAGCTGGAGGCGCTGCATGAGCTGCGGGCCGCGGCGCGCGTCCTGCTCGCTCAGGAGGCAGACGCCACCGTCGACGATGCCGCGCTGGCCC
>JAOPUX010000161.1 GCA_025963285.1 Jatrophihabitans sp. | reverse complement strand
ACGCTCTTCCGATCTTTCGCAGCGGGGGTGGCGCCGTTGGCCGTGGTGGCGGCGGGCAACGGCGCGGCGGCCGCAGGAGCCGGTACACCGGGGGGCGGCGGGGGGGTGACGGCCGGCGGCCCGTCCTCGGCCGCCGGGGTGCCGCCCCGGAAGTCGGCGAAGAAGTCGTGCCAGGCGGCGTCGACGCTGGACGGGTCAGCGAGGTACCGCTCGTACATGTCCTCCACCAGCCACTCGTTGGCACCGAAGTCGCTGGCGTTGGAGGTGGATTCGCTGTCGATCGCGCTGGGCGCACCAGCGTCTGTTGTTGCCACGGTGTTCGGCCGTCCTCGGGGTTGTATGTCGGTCCGCGTGCCATCAGTCAAGATTACGCGGATCCCCTCGCCACGGCATGCCTACCGCGCCGAGCTGTGGGCTAGTAGACGCAAAACCCTCGCCGGCTGGTCAGGTGATGTCGCGGTTCATCGTGATTCCGGCACCGAGCACCGCCATGACGAGCCCCCAGACGACCAGTACGGCGATGCCGCCGCCGACCGAGAGCAGCGTCACCCCGTTGATCGTGTGATCGTCGTGCGGGCTCACGGTGATTGCGTTCGTCGCCCCCGACAGCAGGTAGGGGTAGATGTGCTTCACCCCGGGGATGATCAGCACGATGTGGTCGAGGAAGGCCACGAAGATCACGCCGACGGTGACCGCGACGATCTGGTTCTTGATCAGGGCACCGGCGCCGAGCCCGACCAGCGCGAAGAGCGCCAGGACGACGAAGGCCGACGCCAGGGTGCCCACCTGCGAGGGCAGGTCCACGTGGACGTGGCGGGTGGCGAGCCAGGGCAGGGCGATGGCGAGTTCAACGATCAGGCAGATCAGGGCATAGACGATGCCGACCAGCGCCGTCGCGATCGTCTTGACGAAGATGATGGTCCAGCGTGACGGCGTGGCCAGGACGGTGGGGGTGATCGTCTGGTACCGGTACTCGGTGGTCACCGAGAGGACCCCGAGTACGAAGAGCGGAATGTAGGTGAAGCCGCCCGTAGCCGAGAGCAGGACGTCGCGGACGTTGCTCTGGAGCTCGTCGTCGTACTTCGTACCGCCGATCTGGCCTGCCGTGAAGGCCGAGGTCAGGGCGACGCAGACGAGGAGCATCCAGAACCACACCTGCGTGCTGGTGAACTTGCGGTACTCGGCGCGGAGCAGGTTGCCGATCACTGGACACCTCCGACTCGCGGCTGCGGCGCCGGAGGACGCTGCGGGAGCGCCTGGTGGGCGCCCTGGGTGAGGGCGAAGAAGAGGTCCTCGAGGTTGGCCCGCGAGCCGCTGAGCTGGTGCAGCTCGATGCCGTTGACGAAGGCCAGATGGCCGACCAGCTCGACCGGGCCCCCGCGGATGTCCAGCACACCGGGTGCCAGCTCGACCACGCCGAGGCCCGCGGCGGCAAGGGCGGCGGCGAAGGGCTGCGGGGTGGGCGTGTGGACGCGGACGACGTCGGTGCCGGCGGTCAGCTCGTCGATCGAACCGGAGCGGACGAGGCGGCCGCGGTCGAGGATGACGACGCGATCGGCCACCTCCTGGATCTCGTTGAGCTGGTGACTGGAGACGAGCACCGAGCGGCCCTCGGCGGCCAGGTGACGGAAGAAGCCGCGCAGCCAGCGGATGCCGTCCGGATCGAGGCCGTTGGCCGGCTCGTCGAGGATCAGGACGCCCGGGTCGCCGATCAGGGCGGCGGCGAGGCCGAGGCGCTGGCGCATGCCGAGGGAGTAGCCGCGGACCTTGCGCTTGGCGGCGTCGCCCAGCCCGACCTGGGCGATGACGGCGTCGGCGCGGCTGTCGGGCAGGCCGGCCGCGGCGCAGAGGATGCGCAGATGGTTCAGGCCGGTGCGGGCCGGGTGGTAACTCGAGGCCTCGAGGGAGGCGCCGACACGGGTGAGCGGGTTGGTGATGTCGCGGTAGGCCTGCCCGCCGATCGTGGCGGTGCCGGCGCTGGGGTTCACCAGGCCGAGCAGCATGCGCAGTGTGGTGGTCTTGCCTGCGCCGTTGGGGCCGAGGAAGCCGGTGACGGAGCCAGGCTCGACGGTGAAACTCAACTGGTCGACTGCCTTGATGCCCCTGCCGAAGTCCTTGCTCAATCCGTTCACCACGATGCGGGAGGAATCGGATGCGCCGGTCATGCCCTCATCTCAGCACACGACGATCTCAACCAGGCCGTCATTTGGGCGCGCTGATGTGCCAGGCTCACCTCCCATGACCGCCAGTCCAGACCCAGGGCGCACGCCCAGCAGAGTCAGTGCGATCGGCCTCGCGGCCCGGGTGGTCGACGAGGGCAGCTTCGTGCGCTGGGACGAGGCCCCGCGAGCGCCACTCGGCCTGCGCGGCGAACCCGACCGCGGCTATCTGGAGCAGCTCGACCAGGCGCGCACCAAGACCGGCCTCGACGAGTCGGTGGTCACCGGCGAGGCGCGGCTCGGCGGACGTCGCATCGCGATCGTGATGTGCGAGTTCGGGTTTCTCGCGGGCTCGATCGGGGTTGCCGCCGCCGAACGACTCGTGCAGGCCGTCGAGCGCGCGACCGAGGAGGGGCTGCCGCTCTTCGCGGTGCCGACCTCTGGCGGCACCCGGATGCAGGAGGGCACCGTCGCCTTCCTGCAGATGGTGAAGATCTCCGCCGCCGTGGCGGCACACAAGGCCGCGGGGCTGCCCTACGTCGTGTACCTGCGGCACCCGACGACGGGCGGGGTCTTCGCGAGCTGGGGATCGCTGGGCCACGTCACCGCCGCCGAGCCGGGTGCGCTCGTCGGCTTCCTCGGCCCACGCGTCTACGAGTCGCTCTACGGCGAGGCATTCCCGCCGGGCGTGCAGACGGCCGAGAACCTTGCCCAGCACGGCCTGGTCGACGCGGTGGTGGAGCCAGAGGAGCTGCGCGGCATCGCGATCAACGTGCTGACGGTGCTCTGTGCCCCGCGCGATCCGGTCCCGCGTATCCCGGACTTCGAGGACGCGCCGATCGCCGACGTCGACACCTGGGACTCGATCCGGCGCTCGCGCCGACCGGACCGCCCCGGGGTGCGCGCCCTGCTGCGGGTGGCCGCCAACACTGTGACCCCGCTGCAGGGGACCGGCCAGGGGGAGCACGACCCGGGACTGCTGCTGGCGCTGGCCCGCTTCGGTGCCTCGCCGTGCGTCCTGCTGGCGCAGGACCGTCGTTACGCCGACCGTCCGATGGGTCCGGCCGGTCTGCGGGAGGCCCGCCGAGGCATGCGGCTGGCCGCCGAACTCGGCCTGCCGCTCGTCACCGTGGTCGACACCGCCGGCGCGGCCCTGAGCAAGGAGGCCGAGGAGGGTGGCCTGGCCGGCGAGATCGCCCGCTCCCTCGTCGAGCTCACCACCCTCCGCGCCCCGACGATCTGCCTGCTGCTCGGCCAGGGCGCCGGTGGCGGAGCGCTGGCACTGCTACCTGCCGACCGGGTGCTCTGCGCGCAGCACGGCTGGCTCTCGCCGCTGCCGCCCGAGGGCGCCTCCGCCATCCGCTTCGGCGACACCACCCATGCCGCGGAGATGGCCACGGCCCAGGGCGTCGGAAGCGCCGATCTGCTGCGGCACGGCATCGTCGACCGGGTCATCGCCGAGCTGCCGGACGCCGCCGACGAGGCTGCCGAGTTCGTGTCGCGGGTCGGCCGCGTGCTGGAGGCGGAGATCTCCACCCTGCTGGCCACACCGATCGGCGACCTGGTGCCGCGCCGGCTGGCCCGCTACCGCAACCTCGGCCTGTAGTTCGTCTCTTTGACGGCTTGCCGGCGAGGTGCGAGCGTTGGCCGCGAGGCCCTACCCACAACTGAGGAGCAACTCGGTGTCTGAACCGCTCTCCGGCAAGACCATCCTGATGTCCGGCGGTAGCCGCGGCATCGGCCTGGCCATCGGGATCTCGGCCGCCAAGCTCGGCGCGAACGTCGTACTGCTGGCCAAGACCGACGTTCCCGACCCGCGGCTGCCCGGCACGATCCACACCGCGGCGGCCGAGATCGAGGAGGCCGGTGGCGCCGCCCTGGCCGTGGTGGGAGATGTCCGCGATGACGCCTCCGTGCAGAACGCTGTCGACAGGGCGGTCGAGCATTTCGGGGGTATCGACATCGTGGTGAACAACGCCAGCGCGATCGCCAACGTCGGCACCGAGGAGCTGTCGATGAAGCGCTTCGACCTGATGGCCTCGATCCAGCTGCGTGGCACCTTCGGCCTCACCAAGGCCGCCATCCCGCACCTGCGCGAGGCGAGCAATCCGCACATCCTCTCGCTCTCGCCGCCGCTCAACCTGGATCCGAAGTGGCTGGGTCTGCACCCTGGCTACACGCTGGCCAAGTACGGCATGTCGCTGCTGACGCTCGGCTGGGCCGCGGAGTTCGCCGACGCGGGGATCGCCGCCAACACGCTCTGGCCGCAGACCCTCATCGCCACCGCGGCGGTGCAGAACCTGCTCGGCGGCGACGACAGCATGTCCCGGGCCCGCACCCCGGAGATCATGGGCGACAGCGCCGTGGCGATCCTGCAGCGTGACTCGCGCGCCTGCACCGGCCACAGCTACATCGACGTCGACGTGCTCGCCGAGGAGGGCGTCACCGACCTGTCGCAGTACGGCGGCGGCCCCGACGTCATGTACGACCTCTACGTCGACCCGCCGGCCTGATCCCGGCCGGCAGTCCTGATCCCAGCCGGGAGTGGCGTGTCAGACGAGTGGGCGCCCGCGACGCACGCGGCGCCGCATGTCCCAGAGGAAGAAGTTGAACGGGAAGACCCGGACGGCTGGGGGCATGCGGTTGTGGACCAGGGCGATCATGCGCAGCAGGCGGTCGAAGCGGGCCTGGTCGTGCGCCGTCCACTCGTAACGCATCTGCTCGCGGAACGGCGGCGGCAGGTAGCCGACGGTGACGAACTTGTTGAAGCCCGCGAAGAGCCGGCGCAGCGGGGCCGGGATGTTGCCCAGCTTCACCAGCCCGTCGAGGTAGTCGCGGACCGTGTCGTCGATCTGCATCCGCTGCTGCATCTCGGTCCAGTAGACCTCGAAGGCGGCTCGGTCGGCCGGCCACATCTCCGGACGGACCTGGAGCGTGGTGCCGAAGCGGGCGCCGTACTGGTAGAAGGCGTCGGCGTGCTCGGCGGGTACCGGCCCGTGCAGCCTCTGGTAGACGTCCTCCGAGCCCCAGTAGAGGCAGGCCGCGACCCAGAGCTGGAGCTCGGGGTCGAAGGCGTTGTACTGCACCTTCGAGTCGGCGTTCGATCGCACCTGCGCGTGCTGGCCGTTGACGGCGCTGCGGAAGAGCGAGCGGTCGTTGTCGTCGCCGAACATCGCGACCGAGAGGTAGGTGAAGGTGGTCCGCGCGCGCTTGACCGGGTGGCGGGTGGCCTGGCCGCTCGTCACCCTGCTCTCGGCAACGCCGTAGCCCACCGCGGGCAGCGCCAGTTGCATGATCACGTTCGCCCCGCCGGCCATCAGCGCAGGCATCCCGTCGACGAAGTCGCGAGTGGGGAACTGCGTCATCGTCGCCTCCGTTGCCCTTGCCAGGTTCGTATAGTGAGAGAAATACTCTTCCACTCTCTCACTGGCCCCACTCGCCGTCAACGCCGCACCCGAGGAGCTCAACGATGAGTCAGACGACCGCCGACATCGAGGCACAGCGGCTCGAAGCCCAGTGCCGCGAACTCGCCCGCGACCTCACGCTGCCAGGTCTGCTTGCCCGCAACGCCGCGCAGTTCGGGGCCCTGCCGGCACTGACCTACGGCGAGGTCACGATCAGCTGGGCACAGCAGCGCGCCGAGATCGCCGCGGCCACCCGGGGACTCGCGGAACTCGGCCTGGCCGCCGGCGACCGGCTGATGATCATGATGTCGAGCCGCCCGGAGCACTGGTTCGCCGACGGAGCCGCGGTGCACCTGCGTGCCATCCCGTGCACCGCCTACCAGACGCTGAGCACCGAGCAGATCGGCTACGTCGCCCAGCACAGCGGTGCGACCGTGGCCGTGCTCGAAGGCGCCGACGAGGTGGCGCGCTGGCTGCCGATCCTCGACGGGCTCACGGCCCTGCGGCACCTGGTCGTGGTCGACCCGCAGGGCATCCCGGACGGTGACCCGCGCTTCGTCTCCTGGGATGCCGTGATCGCTTCCGGTCGTGCGCTCCATGCGGGCGACCCGTCGTGGTTCGAGGCGGCGGCCGCCGGCATCTCGCCCGAGGACCCCGTCGCGATGATGTACACCTCCGGCACCACCGGCGACCCCAAGGGCGTGGTGCTCAGCCATCGCAATGCCTTCTACGAGGCGGTGGTGATCGACGTGCTCGTGCCTACGCCCGACCACGGCCCGTCCATCGCCTACCTGCCCCTGGCTCACGTGGCCGAGCGTGAGCTCAGCATCTACCGCGCCGCCTACAAGGCCGGCCACGTCACCGTCTGCCCCGACCCGGCCGGCATCGTGGGTGCTCTCGTCGCCACCCGTCCGCCGTCGTTCTTCGGGGTGCCGCGGGTCTGGGAGAAGCTCGCCGCCGGACTGCAGGGCAAGATCGCCTCGCTGCCCGAGGAGCAGCGCGCCGGGATCATGGCCGCGCACGCGCTCGGCGCAGAGGTCTTCACCCTGCATGGCTCGGGGCGGCCGGTGCCGGACGAGTTGGCCGCCCGTGCCGCCGCCGTCGACGCTGCCGTGATGCGGCCACTACGCGGTTCCCTCGGCCTGGACGAGATGGAGTGGGCCTCGAGCGGCTCCGCGCCGATCCCGGTGGAGGTGCTCGAGTACCTGGCCGGTTTCGGCATCCGGGTGCTCGAGGTCTGGGGGATGAGCGAGACGACCGGCTGCGCCACCGTCTCCACGCCGGAGGGCTACCGCGTGGGTGCGGTCGGGCGGACGGTTCCTGGCGTCGACCTCCGCCTCGGTGAGGATGGCGAGATCTTCGTCCGGGGCCCGATCGTCTTCCTCGGCTACCTGCAGGCCGACGGCACGATCGAGTCGGCCCTCGACGAGGCGGGCTGGCTCGCCACCGGCGACGTCGGCACCATCGACGCCGACGGCTACCTCACCATTACCGACCGCAAGAAGGAACTGATCATCACCTCGAGCGGCAAGAACATCGCGCCGACGAAGATCGAGGGACTGCTGCGGGCCCACCCGCTGGTCGGTCAGGCAATCGCGGTCGGCGACCGTCGCCCGTTCGTCACGGCCCTCATCGCGCTGGACCCCGAGTCGGCTCCGGTATGGGCCCAGCAGCATGGCTCCTCGGCGACCTCGATCGCCGAGCTCAGCACCGACCCCGCGGTACTCGCCGAACTCGACGCGCTGATCGACTCGGCCAACGATCGCCTCGCTCGCGCCGAGCAGGTGAAGCGCTATCGGGTGCTGCCCACCGTCTGGTCGCCGGAGACCGGTGAGCTCACCCCCACCCTCAAGCTGCGCCGCAAGGTCGTGCTCGACCTGTACGGCGAGGTCGTGGAGCCGATGTATCGCGGCTAGCCAGGGCGCTGCGCCGTCTCCCAGAAGTCGATCGCGTCGAGGTGTTTGAGCAGCCGCTCGCGGCCGTCCATGACGTGCGCGGCCTGGGCCTGCCTGGCGGCCGCCGCGTCACCGGCGCGCAGGGCCTCGATGATCCGTTTGTGGTCCCGGTTCGCCGCGGCCCGCCACTGGGCGTCGGCGCTGTAGAAGTGCCGCGGGAGGTACTTGCTGATGTTGTAGAGGACGTAGGCCAGCTTGCGTGAGTCGGCGCTGACATTGATCGTGCGATGGAAGGCGTACTCGAGGCGCTCGATTTCGGCGCTCTCCTTGCCCCGGACCGCTGACTGCAGCCGCTTGTTGATCGTCTCCAGGCCGGCCAGCTCCTCGGCCCCGATCCGGTCGACGGCCCGCTCGATCAGGACGCCCCCGATGTGGCTCTGGATCTCGAAGAGGTCGACGATGTCGACGCGCGACAGTGGTGCGACGACGTAGCCGCGGCGGGGGAGGAGCTGCACCATCCCCTCACCGCGCAGCTGCAGCAGTGCCTCGCGCACCGGCGTGACGCTCGTGCCGAGCTCGGCAGCGATCGCGTCGAGACGGATGAACTCCCCGGGCCGGAGCAGGCCGGACATGATGGCGTTGCGCACGTGAGCGGCGATCGCGTCCGGCAGCTGGACACGCCGCAGCGGCGGCGGGGTGCTCATATCTGACATCGTATATTCCACGAAGACGCTCAGGCGCCTGGCGAGCCCTGATCAGTACGGGCAGTAGTGCTTGCCACTCGCGCGCGCCTCGACCGGCGGCAGGAAGCGGTGCGGCGTCTGTACCAGCGGTGCGTCCGCGGGGGCCTTGCCGGTGGCCCGTGCCCAGCCGGCCTTCGCCCGCGGGTGCAGCTGCAGGCGCCGCGGCACCAGCCGCTTGACGAGGGCGACCCCACCAGTCACGGCGGTGAAGACGCGTTCGTCGCGAGGCGTCCAGCTATAGCCGAGCAGGTCGCGCACGGACTGCGGGTAGAGCCCCACGGTGAGCCAGACGAAGCCGGCGTTGACGCCCCGGCGGGCTACCCGCCAGAGCGGCAGCGGGAGCCAGTCCAGCATCGGCGGCGGGGGCAGCTGGCTCAGGTCGAGCACCGCTCGGGTGGCGAAGTTGTCCTCGAGCACCTCGGCGCACATCTGCTCGTAGTAGGCCGCGAAGCTCTCCCAGTCCGGCTGGCAGGGGCGGGTGCTCACCCCGTAGTTGCGATACCAGCGCAGCCCGTCCTGGTAGAACTGCTCGCGCTCCTCGGGCGTGAACGGCTTGCCCACGAAGTGGGTGCGGTGCAGGTAGGCGCTCATGATGAAGGTCGAGTGGGCCCACCACCACGTGTCCGGGTTGAGTGCGCTGTAGGGGCGGCCATGCTTGTCGACGCCCTTGATCGTGAGGTGGTAGTCACGGACCTCATGGCCGGTCTGCTCGGCGCGGTCACCGTCGAAGATGCCGCCGTTGATCGGGTACATCGAGCGGAGCAGCCGCTCCCAACGCTCGGTGAAGAAGTCCGAGTGCTCCTCGACCCCGGCCCCGAGCTGCGGGTGCATGTTCTGCATCGAGCCGGCGTAGAGCCCCATCAGGAAGCCGCTGTGCTGGCCGGCGCACTGCCAGAGGATCGAATCGGGCCCCAGCGGTGCCTCGGTCTGCTGCTCGGAGAGCTGAGGACGCATGTCCTCAGCCTAGAACTGAGGACATATGTCGTCAACATTTGGCATGATGGTCGGCATGACGCGCAGCTGGGCTGGGACAACGCTCGCCGAGCGCCGGGAGGAGCGACGCCGCCGGCTGCTCGACGTCGGCCTGGAGCTGCTCGGAACCTCTGGCGCCGCCGCCGTCTCCGTGCGGTCGGTCTGCCGTGCCGCCGGCCTCACCGACCGCTACTTCTACGAGAACTTCGCCGATCGTGACGCCCTGCTGGTGGCCGTCTTCGACGAGGTGGCCGCAGAGTTCGGCGGGGCACTGGTGTCGGCGGTGGAGGCCGACCATCCCGATAAGGAGACGCTGGCACGCGCCGCGGTCGAGGCTTTCCTGGACGTGATGGTGGCCGATCCGCGCAAGGGCCGGGTGCTGTTGATCGAGCCGCTCTCCAGCCCGGCGATCGGGGGTCAGGGTCTGGCGGTCTCGCCGATGTTCGTGGCACTGGTCCGCGCGCAGCTCGACGAGCCGTCCAGCGAGGACGACGCCCTGCTCGGCGCGACGGCGATCGTCGGCGCCCTCACCTCGCTCTTCGTCCGCTGGCTCGACGGCACCCTGGAGGTGGACCGAGACACCCTGAGCGCATTCTGCGTCCGGCTGCTGTTGACGGCCGCGAGCCTCACTGCGGGGTGAGGTCGGAGGCCAGCCAGCTCCCGTCCTTCTGGCGTACCAGCGTCATCCGGAGCCGGTTTCGGTCGATGCGCGGGGTCTTGTCGACGTTACTGGTGACCGTCTGGTCCACCAGGATGATCGCCACGGCGGTCCGCTTCGTCACCGACGAGATACCGATGCCCTGCACCTTGCCCACGACCTTGCCCTGAGTCGAGGTGATGGTGGCCTCCAGCGAGGCGCTGATCTGCGCGTACTTCTTGGCCAGGCTCGGCGTGAGATGGGATGACGTTCGGGCGAAGTCTGCCTTGAGCGTGCTGTAGCTGTAGCTGGAGAAGTCGGTGGCGAAGATCGTGGCTGCCTTGGTCGCGCTCGCCCGGGTGCTCTGCAGCTCGCTGAGGGAGTTGGCCCGGCTGCGCTCGTGGGCGGCGTAACCGATCGTCGCGCCGAGCAGGATCAGCAGCAGCACGGCCACGGACGCGACGACGACGAGCCGGCTGCGGCGTACCAACGGGGTCTGCTTGGCCGCGAGCCTCTCGGTCTTGGCGGCCTCGGACTCGCGCAGCTTCGCCGCCTTGGCCTCGAGCTTCTCGGCCTTGGTCGGCTTGGCCGTGGGTGCCGCGTCCTCAACTTCTTCGTCGGTCATCACGTCTCGTTCCTCTTTCATCTACTAGTTTCCGGCGCCCGCATAGAGCAGTGCCTGCCAGGCGTCGTCGCCGAAGAGCTCCTGCTGCCCACCGTTGACACCGAGGCGGACGACCGTGCCGTCCGATGCGGTGGCCAGCCCGGTGGATGTGTCGTAGGTACCGACCTGCGTGCTGCCTGCCGACTGGGTGGTGGTCCCGGTGGCGCCCGGAGCGTTGGCAGCCCCCCGGGGGAGGATCGGCTGGTTGCAGGACGCCTGGATCAAGGGTGAGCGCTTGCCCGAGAGCGGGTTGCTCAGCGGCAGCCCGGTGGGGCAGAGCTGCTGGTTGAGGTTGACGTTGGCCGCACCCACCAGCGCGCCGTCGTGGACGATGGTCGGGGCCAGCTTGCCGAACTGCGGCACCGCCACGAGCAGCGCCTTGAGCCCCGGCACCCGCGCCACCTGGATCTGGCTGAGCCCGGCCGCATTGCCGAGGAGGACGCCCAACGCGGAGCCGTTGGCGGTGATCAGCGCGTTGATCAGCTTCGTGGTGGCCTCGCCCTCCTCGATGAACTTCTGCGCGGTCGGGGTCACCGTCGCCAGGGTGTGCGAGAGCTCCTTGAGTGACGTCGCGAAGCTGTCGAACTGCGCCGAGTGCTCGGCCGCGCCGGCCACCAGCGTGGTGGCGTGGTCGAGGAGGTCGACGGCCGCCGACCTCGACGACGAGAGCTGGTTCACGAGCTGGGTGCTGTCCTGGATCAGCGAGTGCAGCTCCGGGCCCGTCCCGCTGAAGGCCGCGGCGCCCTCCTTGGCGAGCACCTGGATGTCGGCCGGATGGATGCTGTCGACGAACTGCTCGAGGTCGTAGAGCACCGTCGCCGTCTGCAACGGCGTGGTGGTGCGCTCAGCGCCGATCACGCTGCCGGAGTGCAGGTAGGCGGTGTCCGTGGCCTTGGCCGGCACCAGGTCGACGTACTGCTCACCGGCCGCCGAGAGGTCGTAGATATGGGCGATGGCGTCGTCGGGGATCTTGGTGCCGTGATGGATCGAGAGGGTGAGGGTGACGCCGCCGGTGTGCAGGTCGGTGCTGGTGACCCGGCCTACCTCCACACCCCGGAACGCCACCTCGGCACCGCTGAAGATGCCGCCGCCCGTCCTGAGCTGGACGGTGACGTTGAACGGCTTGCTGGTGAGGTTGACGCCCAGCAGGCCGAAGACGGTGTAGCCGACGATCAGCGCCGAGATCACGGCGAAGACCACCAGCTGCGCCAGCACCACGTTCCGCCTCATCGGGCCTCCTCGCTCATCCGGTTCCCTCCGAGAGCAGCTGGCTGAACGCGTCGCTGCTCGTCGCGGTGGTGGCCGCCGGAAGTGTGGGGCGCTGGGCGGGGGCGTCGAGGAGGAACTCGACCGTGGCGTCGATGTTGAGGTAGTCGCCGGGTGCCGCACGGTCGAAGAGCCTGCCGAAACTGATCAGTGACGTCATGGTCGGCAGCAGGTCCGCAGCGCTGGCTCGCAGCGAGTCCAGCGTCGGGTGCAACTCGTCCACGTCGGTGAGGATCACGCTCTGGCTCTGGTCGAGCAGCCCCTTCACGCTGCTGCCCAGGGTGGCCACCTTGGGCAGCAGCTGGCTGATCCTGCTGGTGTCCTGGGCCAGCAGCTGGAACGTCGCCGGGAAGGTCTGGAGAGCGTCGGTGATGAGGCCGGTGCCGGCGGCGAGGGTCTTCGACAGCGACCGCAGCCCGTCCAGCGTCTTGTCGAGGTCGGCCTTGTGGGCGTCGAAGTTGGACAGCACCGTGTCGAGACGGGCGATCGAGTCGCGCGCCGCCGAGGTCCGCCCGCTCAGCGCTGCCTCCAGCTCGGTGACGATCGTCTTGATGTTGTCGAGCCCGCCGCCGTTGAGCAGCAGCGAGAGCGCGGCGAAGGTGTCCTCGATGCCCGGCGCCTCGGTCGTCTGGGCCAGGGGGACCACGGCGTTGCCGGCCAGCACGCTCGTGCCGGGCTGCGCCGGGGAGGAGACCGAGACGTAGTCCTCGCCGAGCGGGGTGGTGAACCGGATCTGGAAGGTGGCGCTCTTGGCCAGCGGGAACCGCTTGGCGATGTTCATCGCGACCGATGCCACGTAGTCCTTCGTGGTGATCGAGGTGACCTCGCCGACGACCACGCCCTGCAGCTTCACCTTGGCGCCCTCGGTGAGGTTCTCGACGTCGGCGAACTGGGCCTTGATCTTGTAGACCGGACCGCTCACGCCGGCCGGTGCCGGAAGTTGCTCGAGGCGCACCACGCTGCAGCCGCTCAGCAGGGTCGCCGCGACGACCAGTGCCGCCATCGCCCGTCTCACTTCGTCCCCAGGTAGTGGCTGAGGTCGAGGTCGGGAGCCTTGGGTGCCCCGGGCGCGCCGGTGCGGCCCTGGACCAGGCCGAGCTCCGCGCCACAGGCGGTGTCGGTGGCGGAGGCCCTTCCGAGCCCGGCGGTGGCGGCGAGGATCGGGATCATGCTCTCGGCGACGTTGTCGCCGCAGTACTCGTTGACGATCTGGGCCGCGTTGCTCGGCAGGTCGATGCGGGCCCAGAGGGTGGCGCAGTTGTGCGGCGCGGCCGTGGCCGTCTGGCAGGGGCCGTTCGGCTCGACGGCGTTGTTGAAGTTCTGGAAGCCCAGCGCGGCGTTGTCGAAGGTCTGGATCAGCGACTTCTGCTCGCTCATCACCGCACTGACCGTGGTGGTCAGCCCCTTGATCGACGAGCCCAGGTTGGCCTGGTTGGCCTTGATGAAGGCGGCCACCTCCGAAAGCCCGGCCTGCAGGTTGGTCACCGCCGAGGCGATCGTGCTCCGCTCCGCGGCGAACTGCTGCGTCACCGTGGCAAGGTCGCCGTAGAGCGAGTCGATGGTCTTGTCGTGGGTGGCCAGTGTGCGGGTCAGGCTGTCCATGCCGGTGATGAGCTGCTTGAGCTCCTCCGGGTGCTGTGTCAGCGCGGGCAGGGCCTGGGAGATCGTGGTGATGGCCCGGTGCACGGTGGCGCCATTGCCGCTGGCCAGCTGGGCCATGGCGTGCAGTGCGTCGGAGAGCTCGCCGTCCTCGTTCGCGCCGGCCGGTCCCAGGGACTTGGAGAGGTTGTCGACGCTGCTGAAGACCTGGTCGAGCTCCAGCGGCACCACCGTCCGGGCCAGCGGGATCGTGGCGCCGGCTGCGAGGGTCGCGCCACCGGTGTAGGGCGGGGTCAGCTCGACGAAGCGATCGCTGACCGGGTTGGGCGCCACCAGTACCGCCTTGGCCGCGGCCGGCACCCGCACGCCCTTCGGCAGCGCGATCACCACGTCGACGTAACCGGCGTGCGGGGTCACCGAGTCGATGTGGCCGGTGGGGACGCCCAGGATGTCGACGGTGTTGTCGTTGTAGAGGCCCGGCGTCTCGGGGAACTGGGCGGTGATGTGGTACTCGTCCGGCCCGCCGAACACCACCACGAGCGCGGTGACGAGCACGATCACGGCGGTGACCGCGGCTGCGGCAAGCAGCACGATCCGGCGGGTGAGCAGGCGGGTCATCAGCATGGCCCCGTCGTCGACTTCGGGTCGGCGCCGCAGCCGACGATCTCGTTGTCCGACACCACGACCGTGGGCGAGAGCAGGTCGAGCCACGGCCCGGAGCCAGTGGCGTTGGAGATGTTGATCGAGAACTGGCCGAGGTTGACGACCGCCTGCTTGAGCTGGGCCTGATCAGTGGCGAGCACCCCGGTGATCGCCTTCAGGTTGCTCAGCAGGGACGTGAGCTGGGCGCCGTCCTTGCTGATCAGCGTCTCGATCTCCGCGCCCAGGGCCGAGGTGTCCTTGAGCAGCGAGGCGATCACGGCTTGCCGCTGCTCGGCCAGCTTCAGGAAGTCGTCACCGTCGGTGAGCAGGCCGACGAGGGCGCTGGAGTTGGAGTTCAGCGTCTTGGTGATCGTGTTCGCGGCGGTGAGGATCTCGTTGACCTGGTCCTGCTTGCCCGCCAGCGTCTGCGCCACCTTCGACAGCCCCGTCAGCGCATCCGAGGCGTCCCGCGGCGAGATGCCGTTGATCGTGGTGGCGAGGGTCTGCAGCGACTGCCGGAGCTTGGGCAGGTCGGTCTGGCCGGAGAAGTTGCCGAAGGCATCCAGCGCCCCGACCAGCGTGTAGGGCACCGTGGTGCGTGCCACCGGGATGGTGGCGCCCGAGGCAAGGTGACTGCTACCTGCCGACTCGACCTGCAGGTAGAGCTGCCCCAGCACGGTGGCCACCTCGATGCTGGCGTGGCTCTGGTCGCCGAGCTTGACGCCGTCCTTGACGGTGAAGCGCACGTCGACGTGGCCACCGTCGACCTTCACCGACTTCACCGAGCCGACCGAGATGCCGAGGACCCGCACGTCGTCGCCGGAGCTGAGCCCGTCGGCGTTGGCGAACTGCGCGGTATAGGTGTGGCTGGGGTTCACGAAGGGCAGCCGGCCGAGGTTCAGCGAGAGCAGCACGAGCGCGACACCGAGCACCGTGCCGACGATGGCCACGGCCACCTGGTTCCGTTCGCGCATCGGTTTCATGAGCAGACCTTGGTCTGTTTGCCGGTCGAGCCCGCTGTGCCGTTCGGCAGCTTGATCGGGGTGGCGACGGCCAGCGCGCCGAGTGTGCTGGTGCTGAGCCCGAGCGAGTTCAGCAGCCCCGCGAGCCCACCACCCAGGGCGTCGCTGAGGGCGTTGACTAGGTCGGCCGCCGAGACCTGGACGCTGCCGTAGGTGACGATGTGCACCTGGCAGGCGTAGACGTTGGCGAAGTTGCCGTTCTGGGTGATCCGGTTGAAGTCGCCGAATGCCTGGTTGAAGCCGCTGACCAGGTCGCTCAGGGTGCCGGTGTGCTGCGCCAGCGGATCGGTGATGGCCTTCAGGTCGGCGAGGTCCTGGGTCAGCCCGTGATCCTGGAGCTTGGTCAGCAGGCCACCGACGGAGCTGGTGAGGCCGTCGATCGAGCTCAGCGAGTCGAGCAGGGCCGGCGCGTCGGAGTGCAGCTCGGCGGTGAGGGTGTGCAGTGACTGCACCGACGCGGCCAGGTCGTCGTCGTGTCTCGCCGCCGCACTCAGCAGGGTGGAGAGGCTGTCCAGGATCTGGCTGAAGGTCTGATCGCGGTCGGCCAGGTTGGTGGTGAGGTCGGCCGTCTTGCTCACCAGGTCGTCGAGGCGCCCGGTCTGGCCCTGCAGCACGTCGACGATGTCGTTGGAGAGCTCGTTGACCTGCTGCGGGCTGATCGCGGAGAAGAGCGGCCGGAAGCCGTTGAAGAGCGCGGTGAGCGAGAGCGCTGGCGCGGTGCGCGAGGCCGGGATCGTGGCACCGTGCGCCAGCGGGACACCCGGTCCGCTAGTGGCCTGGGTCAGCGCCAGGTAACGCTGGCCGAGCAGGTTCGCGTAGCGCACCACGGCGGAGGTGTGGGTGGTGAGCACCTGGTCGTCGTTGGCGGTGAAGGTGACGCGCGCGTGTGTGGCGTCGGTGATCGAGATGTCGGTGACCTTCCCGACGGCCACGCCCGCTGCCCGTACGGGGTTGCCGGGGCGCAGCCCCGAGACGCCGTCGCTGGTGGCGAAGATCGCGTGATAGCTCTGCGTCGGGCCGACGTGCGGTCCGGTCAGCGTGCCGAGCTCGAGCGCGCCGCAGAAGAGCGCTGCGACCATGAAGATGGCGAGCTTGATCAGCATCGAACGCTGGCTCATCGCGCTCACTTGATCACCGTCGCCGAGCCGCGCAGCAGTGGCCCGAGGAGCAGGTCGACGCCGTCGGGGATCTGGGCGGCCGGCACGCCGGAGAGACTGCTGGCGGCCGCCTTCACGGCGAAGATCTCCTGCTTGCTGCCCACCGAGGCCACCTGACCGCCCCAGCTGTCGCCGGTGGTGATCAACTTGGCGTTCGCGCCGTCCTTGCCTGCCGCCGCCGTGCAGTTCGGCCCGTCCGAGCCGGGGTAGCGCGGGCAGTTGGCCGCCGTGTACTCCTTCGGGTCGGCGATGGAGTCGAAGACCGTGCCCTTCATCCCGACAGCGGTGTTCACGAGCGCGGCGAAGTTCGCACCCGTCAGGATGATGTTCGCCTTGAGGTAGGGCCCGCTCGACATGGCGGCACCGAGGGTGTCGGCGAAGGCCTTGAAGCCGGCAATCGTCCTGGCGAGCGAGTCCGGGTCGGCACCGAGGGCACCCAGGACCGGCTCCTCGTCGCGGAAGATCGTGACGGCATGGGTGATGTTCTGCGGGCTCAGCAGCAGCTGGGCGTTCTCCACCGAGGTGGGCGCGATCGCCAGCAGGTTCGCGATGGCCTGCTTCTCGGCCAGGATCCCCTTCGCCACGACCAGGGTGTCCGAGAGTCCGGAGAGCAGCGCCGGGGAGTCCTTCGCCAGGTGGTCGGTGACGGTGGCCAGGTTGGTGATCAGTGAGTCGAGCTGCGGCAGGTGTGGGGCGATCGTGCGCAGGTACCCGTCGGCCTGGCTGATCAGCTTCCCGAGGCTGGCGCCCTGGCCCTGCAGCGCGGTGGCCAGCGAGGAGAGCGCGGCGTCGAGTTCGGCCGGGTGGATGGAGGTCAGCAGGGAGTAGGCGTTGGCGAGCGCCGTCTGCAGGCTCTCCGCGGCCGGCGTCCGGTCGGCGGCGAGGTGGCTGCCGTTGTGCAAGGGCGCCCCGGCCAGGGTGCGGGTGGGCACCAGCTCGATGCGGGTGTTGCCGAACAGGGACGCAGGCAGCGCCACGGCGGTGACGTCGCCCGGAATCACGCGCGCCTCGGAGCGCTTGATCTTGAGCTGCACCGCTGCACCGCCGGCGAGGTCACCGGAGGTGGAGGTGACCTCACCGACGATGATGTCGCGGTAGGTGACGATGTCGCCCTGCTCGAGCGCGTCGCCGGCCTGGCTGAGCTGGGCCGTCACCTTGATCTCGTCGCCGAAGCGCCCCTGGAAGGATTCCCAGACCACGACGATCCCGGCGATCATCCCGAGTGCGAGCAGCAGGCCGAGGATCGTCTCCAGCGTCTTGTTGTGGATCGTCTCCATCAGCCACCACCGAGCCGGACGCCGTGCAGTCCCCAGAAGAGCATCGTCATCAGTACGTCGGTGCCGGCGATGAGCACCGTGGTGGCGCGGATCGCGCGGGCGGTGGCCCGCCCCACCCCGGCGGGACCACCGGCGGCGTTGTAGCCGTAGAAGGTGTGGACGATGACGACGATCCAGGTGAAGACGATGACCTTCAGCACCGAGAAGAGGATGTCCTGCGGGCGGAGGAAGAGGTGGAAGTAGTGCAGGTAGGTGCCCATCGCCTGGTGGAAGAAGACGGTGACGGTGACCTGCGTGGCGATGTAGGAGCCGAAGAGCCCCACGAGGTAGAGAGGCACCACCACGGTGAACGCCGCGATCAGGCGGGTGGTGACGAGGTAGGCGATCGACGGGATCGCCATCACCTCGAGGGCGTCGATCTCCTCGCTGATCCGCTGCGCGCCGAGCTGCGAGGTGAACTTGCAGCCGATCTGCGAGGCGATGGCCACGGCGGCGATCAGCGGGGCGATCTCACGGGTGTTGCCGTAGGCGGAGACGAAACCGGTCAACGGAGCGATGCCGATGATGTTGAGGCTCTGGAACCCCTCGACGCCTACCTCGATGCCGATGAACAGCGACTCGGCCAGCACCACGCCGAGGGTGCCGGTGAAGGTGATGAAGACCCCGGTGCCGAGGGTCAGCTGGCCCATCTGGCGCATGATCTCGGAGCGGTACCGGCGCAGCGTGCTGGGGATCGCCCGCAGCGCCCGGTAGGTGAAGATCACCAGCTGACCGAGGAACTGCAGCTGCTCGGCGGCGCCGCCGAGGCGCCGGACCGCGGTGACGGCACCGTCGCGGGCCCGGCGTGGCAGGACGTCGGCGAGGGCGACCATCAGCTGATGCCCATCAGAAGGTCCGCTGCGGGACGACGGCGAAGAAGATCTCGGTGATGATCAGGTTCAGCCCGAAGAGCACGATGCCGGTGATGACGACGGCCTGGTTGACCGCCTCGCCGACGCCGGTGGGGCCGCGCCGCGCGTTGAGACCCTTGTAGGAGGCGATCAGCACCGCGGTGATCCCGAAGATCGAGGCCTTGATCTCGGAGGTGACGAAGTCCGACATGGTGGCGAACTGGGTGAACGAACCGAAGAAGCTGCCCTTGGTGCCGTGCAGCGCGGCGAGGTCGAAGACGTAGGCGCTGAAGATGCAGACGAAGATGACGACGAGGTTGAGCAGGGCGCTGGCGAAGATGCCGGCCACCAGCAGCGGGGCGACCAGTCGCCGCAGGGGGTTGAGCCCCAGCACGATCATCGCGTCGATCTCCTCGCGGATCGTCCGCGAGCCGAGCTCCGCGCAGACCGCCGAACCACCCACCCCGGCGAGCAGCAATGCGGTGACGATGGGGGAGGCCTCGCGCAGCACTCCGATCGCGTCGGCCGCGCCCACGAACGAGGTGGCGCCGATCTGGGCGGCCAGCGCGCCGACCTGCAGAGCGATCGCCACGCCGAGCGGGATCGACACGAGCATCGCCGGCAGCAGGGTGGCGTTGACCAGGAACCAGGAGCGCTCGGTGAACTCGGCGAACTGGAAGCGACCCCGGACCACGTCCGAACCCAGGCCGTAGAGGCTCGCTGCGCCCATCGAGTACATCCCGCCGACGGCCTCGAGGGTCTCGCGCAGCGGGGCGGGCAGTGCGGCTGCAACCGCGCCCATCGCGCCTTGCCGGCGGCGACGTGGTGGCAGTGCCGGCCGCGCCGGTGGCGGCTCGGTTGCCTTCGGCGCGGGACGGTCGAAGTACTCCGCCGCGGCGCTTGCGGCGGGGGTCGGCCGGGGTCTGGGCCTCGTAGCAGGGGTGGTCGAGGGGGCCCGCGTGGGCTCGTCCTCTGCCATCCGGTACGTCCTCGCATGATGAGGGGTTCGACGTGTTTACCGGTGCCTGCGTGTGGGGGCGCGCAGGAGCCACGTGGATCGACGTTGATCCAAGCCCATCACGCGCGATCTGGAAAGCCGAACCCGCGTGGGGCGGCGAAACTATATATCTGATATCCGATCAAGCCAATGAGCCAGCATCGTGCATACTGGCCGCGTGTGGATCGCTTTACATCTACTTCACATCAGCATGATCGTGCTCGGTGGCGTCGTGCTGGCTGTGCTGATCCGGCCGCGCCGCCCCGGCGTCACGCGCCGGGTTGCCGAGCTGCGCGCGGCCGACTCGGAGGAGGCGGTGCTGGCCCTGGCCACGGCACGCGCCCGGGTGCGGCTGGCTGAGCCGTTCGGCCCCACGCCGCCCCGGCTCCGACTGCTCCGTGCCACCGGCTTCGCGGCAGTGGGCCTGCTGCTCGGGGCCACCGCCCATCGGATCGCCGAGAACGCGTGGCCCCCGCTCTGGCTGCTCGCGTCGGCCTTCGTCGCCTTGGCCGTCCTCGGCTACCTGACCTTCGCCACGGTTCGCCGGCCCTGGGTATTGGCCCTGATCGTCACCGGCAGCCAGGTGCTGCTCAACGCCGCCTTCTCCGCGGCGGCGATCTGGCTCGGCGGCGGCCGGAGCGCCGGCGGCAGCTGGGCCGGTGTCTTCTTCTGCTCCCATGTGGGCTTCCGGCCCAGCGCAGCGCAGATCGCCCAGGTCCGGGCACAGCTCGGCCCTGGTGCGGCGGCGCTGCTGCCCGCGCCGCACAGCAGCGCGCCGCTGCTGCTCTGGGCCGCCTTCGCGCACCTGTTGGCCGCGGTCCTCGCCGGGCTCTACGTCGCGTGGGGCGAGGCGGCGCTAGCGGCTCTCGGCAAGCTCCAGCGAGTGCGCCAGCAGCTCGACCGAGCGAAGTCGTTGCTCGGCGGTCGGCGACTGGTGGGCGACGATCACCTCGTCGGCCTGGGCGTACTCGGCGAAGCGGAGCACGCCGTCGCGGACGGTGTCGGCGGTGCCCACGGCGGAGTGGACGAGCATCTGCTCGACGTGCTGGCCCTGAGGTGAGGCCAGCAGCAGGTCGGCCTGCTCGTCGCTGATCCGCTGACCGCGGGCCAGCAACGCACCGATCCGCGCCCGCTTGGCCCGCACCAGCTGCTCGCTGGCGTCGGCGGCATCGTCGGCGGCGATCACGTTGAAGCCCGCGAGGACGTAGGGCTCTGCCAGCTGCTCTGACGGCTGGAACTCGCGACGGTAGATCGCCACGGCCTGCTCCAGCGCCGCGGGGGCGAAGTGCGAGGCGAAGGCGTAAGGCAGCCCAAGCAGCGCGGCCAGCTGGGCGCCGTAGAGCGAGGAGCCGAGGATGTAGAGCGGCACGTTGGTGCCCTGCCCCGGCGTGGCCTGCACGCCCTCGATGGTCGAGTTGCCGGTGAGGTAACCCTGCAGCTCGAGCACGTCCTGCGGGAAGTGGTCGACCGATCCGAGGCCACGGCGCACCGCCTGCATGGTGCGCTGGTCCGAGCCCGGTGCGCGGCCGAGGCCGAGATCGATCCGCCCGGGGTGCAGCGCCTCCAGGGTGCCGAACTGCTCGGCAATCATCAGCGGCGCGTGGTTGGGCAGCATGATTCCGCCTGCCCCCAGCCGGATGGTGCTGGTGTTCGCCCCGACGTGCGCGATGAGCACGCTGGTGGCCGACGAGGCGATGGAGGGCATGTTGTGGTGCTCGGCGTACCAGACGCGGTCGTAGCCGAGCCGCTCCGCCGCCTGCGCGAGGGCCACGCTGGCAGCCAGGCTCGCGCCGACGCTCTCGCCCGGCCGGATCGGAGCCAGGTCCAGGATCGACAGCCGCACGGCCACGTCGTCCCACCTCTCGTGTTGTCCGGAGTACCTGTTCATCCCAACCCCTCTGGCGCTCTGGAATTCCCCGGCTAGGCTCGGCAGCATGTCTGACTGGAACACACAGGTGATCGAGGAGTTCCGCGCCAACGAGGGCAAGGTCGGGGGCCCGTTCGACGGTGCGCCGATGGTGCTGCTGCACCACACCGGCCGCAAGTCCGGTAGCGAGCACGTCACGCCGCTGATGTATCTCGCTGCCGACGAGCCCGGCACGATCTACGTCTTCGCCTCGGCTGCAGGCGCTCCGAGTCACCCGGCCTGGTACTACAACACCACCTCGGCCGGCGAGACCACCGTCGAGGTCGGCACGGAGACCTACCCCGTCACCGTCGAGGAGCTCACCGGCGCCGAGCGTGACCGGGTCTACGCCGAGCAGAAGAGCCGCTACGCGGGCTTCGGCGAGTACGAGGAGAAGACGGCCGGCATCCGGACGATCCCGGTGCTGGCGCTGCACCGCGCCTAGCGGCCACCGACCCACTCCGCGGTGACGTCCCACAGCCGGGCCGCCACCTCCGGATCCTGCGCGTCGTCGCTGGGCTGGGCCGGTCGGCAGTCGCGGTAGTACCCGCCTTCGGCCTGCTGCGCCGTCGCACAGTGCAGCGACGTCTGGGCACCCTCTGCCGGGGTGCGCAGCATCCGCCGTTCGAGGGGTGCCAGCACGCGACGGGCCGCCCCCAGCACGCGGTGCCCGTCGAGCCCACGGTCGGCGATGTGGGTGAAGACCGAGCCCGGATGAAGGCTGTAGCCGCGCACGCCCTCGACGCGCCGCTCGACCTCGGTGGCGGCGTGGATCAGCGCAAGCTTGGAGGTGCCGTAGGCGACCCACGAGTCGTAGGGCGTGATCGGGGCGAAGAGGAACTCGTTACGGCCGCGCTCGTGCAGTTTCGACACGACATTGACCACGCGTGCGTTGCCGGTGGCGGCGAGCACGGGTAGCAGGGCGTGGGTGAGCTGCATGGTGCCGAGGTAGTTGGTGCGCCAGTGGATCTCGTGTCCGTCGACGAGCGTCGGCTGCTTCCAGGACGAGCGCAGGTCGAGATGGATGCCGGCGTTGTTCACCAGGGCATCGAGGCGGTCGTGACGGCTCGCGAACCAGTCGGCGAAGTCGCGCACGGAGGTGGCGTCGGCGAGTTCGAGCGGATGGCCGGTGGCGCCGCCGCCCAGCGCGGCGACGGTGGCCTCGGTACGGCTGCGGGTGGTGACCACGACATCGGCGCCCCAGGCCGTGAGCGTCCGTGCGGTCTCGAAGCCGAGCGAGCCCGGGCTCGCGCCGGTGACGATGACCGTTCGGCCGTGCAGGTCTACGGGGGCCGCAGCCATCGCCGGCTCAGCCCGTCGAGCCACCGGCGACGGCGTAGGACCAGAGCTCGCTGCTGACGCCGACGGGCTTGGGTGCCTCGCCGCCCGCGCGCTCGGACTCCGAGCGATGGCCGTGCCCGAAGGCCGGGGAGTTCACCCAGGCCTGGAAGGACTCCTCGTCCCGCCAGCGGGTGACGACGAGCCAGGTCGTGCGCTCGTCTGTGGGCTGCAGGAGCTCGAAGCCCTCGAAGCCCTCGCGGTCGTCGACGGCGCCGGCGCGCGCGGCGAATCGGCGGGCGAGCTCGTCGCCGCTGTCGGCGGCGACGGTGATGGCATTGATCTTGATGACGGTCACGTACCCATCCTGCCAGGTGGTGGATCTGCCGCAATCCACAGCTACTAGCCGGTAGAGCGGTGTGGAATTCGACAATTGCCGCCCTACTGACCGGTAGTGGTTCACAGTGCGAAGGTGAGCTATTCCGTCGGGGCCAGACCGGCCCTCCGCAGCCGACAGCGGGCGGCCCGCATCGTCGGCGTCGGTGCGGCCCGTCCGAGCGAGGTCATTTCGGGGGCCGACCTCGTCGAGCCCTTCGGCAAGGACGCGCCGTGGCTCGTGACTCGTACCGGCATCGAGTCGCTGCGGCGCATCACCGCCCCGGAGACGCTGCTCCAGCTCGCGGAGCAGGCCGCGCGCGCCGCCCTCGACGCAGCTGGGCTGGAGCCCGGCGAGGTCGACGCGATCCTGGTGGCGACCTGCAGTGGCAGCCCCCGCGGCGAGGCCTCGCTCTCCGAGCGGCTGGCAGCAGTGCTGGCGCCGCATGCCGTGGCCTTCGATGTCAACGCCGCCTGCTCCGGTTTCTGCTACGCCCTGAGCACCGCCGAGGCGATGGCGACGATGGGGTCGGCCGACACGGTGCTCGTCGTCGGCGCTGAGCAGATGAGCTCGATGATCGACCCCGTCGACCTCGGCACGTCGATCCTCTTTGCCGACGGTGCCGGCGCCTTCGTCGTCAGCGCGTGTGACGTCTCCGAGCGCGGGATCGGGCCGGTGGCGTGGAGCAGCGACGGTGCCCACACCGACGTCCTGGAGATCCGCGAGGGTGAGACGACCCTGCGCATGCAGGGCCAGCAAGTCTTCCGCTGGGCGGTGGACGAGGTGCACAAGGTAGCGGCACGCGCCATGGCCCTGGCCGGCGTGACCAGCGAGGAGATCGAGGTCTTCGTCCCGCATCAGGCCAACCTGCGCATCATCGACGCCATCGCCCGCAAGCTGAACCTCGGCCACGCCACGGTGGCCACCGACGTGGTCGAGAGCGGCAACACCTCGGCCGCGTCGATCCCGATGGCGGTAGGTGCGCTCCGCTCGCGGGGTGCGACCCGCCCGGGTCAGCTCGCGTTGCTGGCCGGTTTCGGGGCGGGGCTGAGCATCGCCGCGCAGGTCGTCCGGCTGCCGTGAGCTAGACGGGCTGGCGGGCGCGCTCGCCCAACCGGACGGGCAGCGTGGCGTAGCCGCGCAGGATGCGGGTGCGGCGGCGTCTCGCCCCGGGCAGCGTCTGCAGGTCCGGGTAGCGCTCGAAGAGCCGGCGCAGGCCGACCTCGCCCTCCATCCGGGCGAGCGCGGCACCCAGACAGAAGTGCCGCCCAGCCGAGAAGGCGACGTGCTCCTTGGCGTTGGCCCGGGCGACGTCGAAGCGGGTGGGGTCGGTGAAGACCTCAGGATCCCGGTTGGCGGCGGCCAGGATCGTGGTGACGAGCGCCCCGGCGGCGACGGGAACACCGGCCACCACGGTGTCGCGGATCGCGGACCGGCCGGTCAGCAGCACAGGTGGGTCCAGCCGCAGGATCTCATCGATCGCGTTCGGCCAGAGCTCGGGCTCGGTGGTGAGCCGGGCCAGCTGCTCGGGATGCTGGCGGAGCAGGGCGACGCCGTTGCCCAGCAGGTTCACCGTGGTCTCGAAGCCCGCGGCCAGCACCAGCCCGGCGGTGGCCTTGAGCTCACGGTCGTCGAGGCCCTTACCGTCCTCGCGGGCGGCCACGAGCTGGCTGAGCAGGTCGTCGCCCGGTTCGGCGCGGAGTCGCTCGAGGTGGGCGCCGAGCCAGGTGTCGAAGTCGGCGAGAGCCGCCTCGACGGAGCGGAACTCCCGCCACGAGAGCCCGAGGTCGAGGCTGGGTGCGGCGGCCTCACCGAAGGCGAGGATGCGGCGCTGCTCGGCGGCGGGCACGCCGAGGATCTCGGAGATCACCGTGACGGGCAGCAGCGTGCAGTAGGCCTCGACCAGCTCGACCGTGGGGCGGCCGGCGAGGCCGTCGAGGAGTTCGTCGGCGATCTGCTCGGTGCGCTCGCGCAGCCGCTCGACGGCACGCACGCTGAAGACGCGGGTGACGAGCTTGCGATAGCGGGTGTGGTCGGGCGGCTCGGTGACGAGCAGCGACGGCGGTTCCAGCGGCCCGAGGCGGGCGGTGTCGGTGGCCCAGTTGTAGGCGCGGCCGAGCCGGGTGAGCGCCGAACCGGGCTCGAAGCCGGTGCGGAAGTCGTTGCTCGACAGCACCTCGCGCACCGCCGGCAGCGACGTGGTGACGTAGGCGAAGCGCCCCCGGTAGACGGGACCCGCGGCGCGCACCTGTTCGAAGATCGGGAACGGGTCGCCGCCTCTGCTGGCCTGGATCATGCGGCCCTGCAGATCACCCTTGCGGGCGGCGGCCCGCATGACCGTGTGCGGGAGCAGATGGCCCAGCCCCCAGCGCACCACGGGCTTACCCGCGGCGTCGATGCGATCACGGACGGGCGTCGGAAGCTTCACCATCAGTCGAGATTAGCTCGCCGACCGGCGATCGCGTCCAGTTCGCCGGGGGCTCGCATCGTGGTGGACGAGCCGGGCCCGATCGTGTTCCCGTACAGCTGGGCGGCCGGGGGGTGCCGGGCTTGACACCGAGCTTCATTATTGGGGGGTAGCTTCCCAACGGGAAGTGCGAACCTCGTAGCGTGCAAGGCTCGAAGGAGAGCTCGATGGCAACCATGACCGCGGCGCAGCAGCGGGCGCAGAGCAAGGCGGAGTACGACGCCTTCCTGGCGGCCTGCCCGAGCCGCAAGCTCCTCGATCGCGTCTCCGACAAGTGGGTCACGCTGATCCTCGCCGCGTTGGGCAGTGGCGGATCGCCCCAGCTGGGCACCGACGGCGCTGGAGAGCCCCGGCCGATGCGGTACTCGGAGCTGTCCCGCCTGCTGGCGGGAGTCAGCCAGAAGATGCTCACCCAGACGCTGCGCTCCCTGGAGCGGGACGGGCTGATCACGCGCACCGCCACAGCCACCGTGCCGGTCACCGTCTTTTACGAGCTGACCGGCCTCGGCCTCTCCCTGCACGAGCTGATGCGCAGCCTCAAGGACTGGGCAGAGCTGCACATGGACGAGGTGCTGGCCAACCGGTCGGAGTACGACACGCGCGTCGCCTGAGCGCGGTTCAGCCGGTCTGGCCGCCGGTGAGGTGGGCGCGCTCGCTGTCGCGCTCAAGGATGGCGACGATCTCGACCGGCCCACCGTGCGGGCCGATCGCGTGCGGCACCATCGCGGAGAACTCGGCCGCCTGGCCCGTCTCGACGAGGATCGTCCGCTCACCCAGCTGCAGCCGGGCAGTGCCCTCGAGCACGGTGAACCAGCCGCGGCCGGCGTGCACGCGCAGCCGATCCTGGCTGACCGGGCGCAGGGGTGCGGTGATGCGCAGCTTGGCCACGGTGATCCCGTGGGGTGCGCGGTCGCGCGTCAGCAGCCAGGTGGTGGTGCCGCGGACGCGGTCGCGATGCGGGCGGATCACCACGTCCTCGTCGTCCTCGGCCTCGACCAGCTGGTCGAGGGTGGTGCCGAGGGCACGGGCGATCGGAACGAGCTGGTCGAGGGCGATACGCCGGTGCCCGGTCTCGATCCGGCTCAGCGTCGAGGGGCTCATGAGGCACCGGCCAGCGAGTGCGTCCAGCGACCAGCCACGCGCCTGGCGGAGCCCCTTGATCCTGCCGCGGATCATGGCGTCCAGGTCGGCTTCTTGCGTCATAGGCAAGATCCTAGGCCTCTGACGCAAGACCTGCGTAGGGTTCGGCCCATGACAGACGATGCCGACTACGCCGAACTCCTCGAGCTCGACGGCGAGGTCCTGCACGACTACCTGGCCGAGGTCATCGGCTGGGTGCAGCGCTGGGCGCCTGCCCCGACGCGCCGCGTGGTCGACCTGGGCGCCGGTACCGGCACCGGCACGCTCGCCCTGGCGGCCCGCTTCCCGGAGGCCGAAGTCTGTGCCGTCGACAGCTCGGCAGACCGGCTGGCCCGCATCGCGGCCAAGGATGCGGCACTCGTGACGATCGAGGCCGACCTCGACGACGAGTGGCCGGCCGGTGACCAGATCGACGTGGTGTGGGCATCGCTGTCGCTGCATCACGTCAGGGACCCGTTCGCGCTCCTGGCACGCATCCGCGCCAGTCTCAGCGACGCCGGCATCTTCGCCCTCGTCGAGACGGACGGACCGCCGCGGCTGCTCCCGGACGACCTCGGGGTGGGACGTCCCGGGCTGGAGGAGCGCTGCCGCGCCGTGATCGCGACCGGCCATGCCCACGACATGCCGCACCTGGGCGCCGACTGGGCCCCGCGGCTGGCCGAGGCTGGCTTCACCGTGCTCGAGGAGCGGGTCTTCGACGCCGCACCGCCCCGGCCGTACACGGCCGACGTGAACCGCTACGCGCGCGCCTACCTGCAGCGCATCCGGGCCGGGGTCGCCGATCGGCTCGAGGCCGACGATCTCGCCGTCCTTGACGCGCTGCTGGCCGTCGACGGTGCGCAGAGTGTCCTGCGGCGCGGCGATCTCGACTTCCGCGGCAGCCGCACCGCCTGGATCACGCGTCGCGAGAACGCCTGAGGCCGGTCACGCAGCCGAAACGTGGCGCCTCTACATTGCGAACACCGCACAGCCAGCAGGCGTCGCGGAGGTAGCCGGACAGGGGTCGCGGTGATCGGTCAGTACGCGGGGTACCTCGCGGGCGAGGACCGACTGCACGGCTACCTGAGCCGCATCCTGCGCGATCAGCTCGGCGTACGCGAGGCGCACCCCGCGTTCCGGGTGTTCCGGCTCAACGGCAGCAACGAGGTCTACGGCTACGAGGAGAAGCGGAGCCGGGCCAGGCTGATCTGCAAGTTCTACGGGCCGAAGTACGGCTGGGACACCGACAGGGCCGCCGCCACCGCGTGGCAGGAGTACGACAGCTTGCAGCGGCTGCGCTCCTACGACCTGGTGGGTTCGCCGCATCATGTGATCCGCCCGCTAGGGGTGGAGCGTGACCTCAACTGCGTCCTCGCGCTGGAGTACTACCCCGGTGAGCAGTTCAGCCGGAGCATCCGTCGAGCGGCCGTGCACCATGACGACGCGCAGCTCTTCTGGCGGTTGAAGGCGCTGGCCTACTACCTGGCCACGCAGCACAACCGGACTGCCAACGGCACCGGCGTGAACTTCGACGCCGACTGCCGCTACTTCGACCGTCTCGTCGGACGGCTGCAGCACGATCGGCGCATCGGCCAGTGGGACGTCGACGAGCTGCTCTGGCTGCGCGACCTCTGGCGGGGGCGTCCGTCGATGTGGGCCGACCGGGACGTCTGGCTGCACGGCGACGCGACGCCGGCGAACTTCCTCTTCGGCCACGGGATGGACGTCGCGGCGATCGATCTCGAACGGATGAAGCGTGGCGACCGGATGTTCGACGTCGGGCGGGTGGCCGGGGAGCTGCAGCATGCCTTCATGAGCGCCACCGGCAGCCGGCACCGGGCCGAGCCGTTCATCGGTCACTTCCTCTGGGAGTACAGCTGCCACTTCCCCGATCGGGAGCAGACCTTCGCCTCGATCACCGCGCGGGCGCCCTACTATATGGGCCTCAACCTGCTGCGGATCGCCCGCAATGACTACATCAGCAGCAGCTACGGCACGGCCCTGGTGACGCAGGCCAAGCGCCTGCTCCGTGCCGCCTGAGCGAAGGGGTCCCGGCATCGTCATCAAGGCCATCGGGTTCGACGTCAACGGCACGCTCGTCGACATCCGGACCGAGGACGACATGGAGCAGGCCTTCCGGGCGGTGGGGCACTTCCTCACCTACCAGGGGGTCGACCTGCGCCGCCACGACGTCCGCGACCTCTACTTCCAGACGATGAAGCAGCAGCAGCGTGCCAGCGCCGAGAAGCACCCCGAGTTCGACGCCCAGCGCATCTGGGCGGCGATCATCGACGAGCACGCCTCCGACTTCACGCGCGCCCTGCCGCCGGACAAGCGCGCCCAGCTGCCCCTCGTCGTGGCCGAGCTCTATCGCGGTGTCACCCGGCGCAAGCTGAAGCTCTACCCGCAGGTGCGCAAGACCCTGTCCGCGCTGCGCGAGCACTTCCCCCTCGTGGTGGTCACCGATGGGCAGAGCAGCTACGCCCGCGGTGAGCTGCACAAGGTGGGGCTGACCGAGTACTTCCAGTCGGTGGTGGTGTCGGGTGACCACGGTTTCCGCAAGCCCGACGGCCGGCTCTTCCGTTACGCCCTCGACGCGGTGGGTGTCGCCCCGGAGGAGGCGATGTACGTCGGCAACGACATGCACCGCGACATCTACGGTGCCCGCAAGCTAGGCATGGCCACCGTCATGTACGACTCCGACCAGGGCACCAAGTCCTTCCGTGACTGCCAGCCCGACCATCACATCACCGACTACCGCCAGCTGCTGGAGATCCTGGGCCTGCCGCCCGCGTCGTGACGGTTGCTGGGCGATCTAAGTGATCGTGAACGTGCCGCCGGTCGCCGTGGAACCGCGCTGGTCGGTGGCGGTGAAGGCGTAGGTCGCCGGTGACAGGTTCGGCACGGTGCAGGTTGCGGTGAAGGCGCCCGTCGCGTCGGTGGTCGGGTTCTGGAGGTTGCTCGTCCCGAAGTAGAGGTTCACCGACTCGTTCGGCGGCCAGCCGGCGCCGGAGCAGGTGAAGTGGGTGCCCGGCGCGCCCGAGGCCGCCGATGCCGTCAGGGTCGGAGCGTCGACGGTGACGTGCGTTGTGGCGCTCACGCTGGCCGCGTCGGCGACCGTCAGTGTCTTCGTCCCCGTGGTCACGACCGGGACCACGAAGGTGAAGGTGGCCGTGCCGTTGCTGTTGGTCACGGGGGATGCGGGGGTGGTCGCCTGCGTCGCGCCGGCGAACGTCAGGGTCAGCGGTGAGTTCGCGTCGAAGCCCTCCGCGGTGAGGGTCACGGTGCTACCCGCCGTCGCGGTGCCGAAGTTGGGCGCCACCCCAGCGGTGAAGGTGAAGGTGCCGGTGGCGCTGGAGTTGTGTTGGTCGAGGGCGTGGAAGTTGGCGATGGTGATGGGGACCTGGGTGACGGTGCAGGGTCCGGAGAAGGCGCCGGTGGAGTCG
>JAOPUX010000110.1 GCA_025963285.1 Jatrophihabitans sp. | reverse complement strand
GGCCGAGTACGGCATCGCGGCGCACTGGAAGTACAAGGAGAAGACGGCCGGCCCCGGAGAGCCCAGCGGCGTCTCCGACGAGATGGGCTGGCTGCGGCAGCTGCTCGACTGGCAGCGCGAGGCCCAGGAGCCCGAGGAGTTCCTCGACTCGCTGCGCTACGACCTGGGCGCCGCCGAGGTCTACGTCTTCACCCCCAAGGGCGATGTCATCGCGCTGCCCGCGGGCTCCACCCCCGTCGACTTCGCCTATGCCGTGCATACCGAGGTCGGCCACCGCTGTATCGGGGCGCGTGTCAACGGCAAGCTGGTGGCCCTGGAGTCGGTGCTCGACAACAGCGACACGATCGAGGTCTTCACCTCCAAGGCCGAGGGCGCCGGCCCGTCGCGGGACTGGCTGGGCTTCGTCAAGTCGCCCCGGGCACGCAACAAGATCCGCCAGTGGTTCGCCAAGGAGCGCCGGGAAGACGCGATCGACGCGGGCAAGACGGCGCTGTCCAAGGCGATGCGCAAGGCGGCGCTGCCGATCCAGCGGCTGCTCGGTGGCGGCGAGCTGTTGACGCTGGCCAACGACATGCACCTCGCCGACATCGACGCGCTCTACGCCGCGATCGGCGAGGGGCACGTCTCGGCGCAGTCGGTGGTGCAGAAACTCGTCACCCAGCTCGGCGGCACCGAGGGCTCGGTCGAGGACATCGCCGAGGCCACCATCCCGCAGGTCGAGGCGCCGTCGGTCACCCGTCGCTCCGGCGGTGATGTGGGGGTGGTCGTCAAGGGCGTCAGCGACGTCTGGATCAAGTTGGCCCGCTGCTGCACCCCGGTACCCGGCGACGACATCCTCGGCTTCGTCACCCGTGGCGGGGGAGTATCGGTACATCGCCGCACCTGCACCAACGCGTCAGCCCTGCTGGAGCAGTCCGACCGCCTGCTCGATGTCGAGTGGGCACCCTCGGCAGACAGCACCTTCGTGGTCTCCATCCGGGTCGAGGCGCTCGACCGGCACGGCCTGCTCTCCGACGTCACCCGGGTGCTCACCGACGAGCGCGTCAGCATCCTCTCGGCCAACGTCTCCACGAACCGCGACCGGGTGGCCGTCAGCCGGTTCACCTTCGAGATGGCTGAGGCCAAGCACCTCGGCCACCTGCTCCGCTCGATCAAGGGCATCGACGGGGTCTACGACGCCTACCGCGTCCACTCCGTCAGCTGACGGGTGCCATCGCCGCTTGATCAACTAGGCCTGGTGGTCACCTGTGGCCACCAGGCCTAGTTGATCACGGCGAGCCGGAACGGCCTAGTTCGCGGCGGCGGTGACCTTCGTCAGATCGACGACGAAGACGAGCGCGGAGTTGGCCGGGATCGTGCCCTGGACAGCCGCCCCGTAGCCCAGCGACGACGGCAGGATCATGATGCGGCGGCCGCCGATCTTCATCGGCGCCACCTTGCCAGAACCGCCGATGCCTTCGGTGAATCCCTTCACCACCTGGGCCAGCGAGAACGAGATCGGCTTGCCGGGGGTGTCCTTCCACGACGAGTCGAAGACCGTGCCGTTCTTCAGCAACGTCCCCACGTACTGAACCGAGACGGTGGACGAGGGGGTGGCCGCGGCGCCCTTGCCCACGATCAGATCGGCGCATTCGAGGTTGGCCGGGGCCGTGGTGACCTTCGAGGTGGAGACCGGCGCCACCTTGAGGTTGTTGGCGTTCTTCACGGTGACCCCCTTGAAGGTCACCGTCGCTCCGGTGAGCGTGCTGCATGCGGTGGTCGGTGGCGGTGGCGGAGGTGTGGTCGCGGTGGGTGACGTGCTGGCGGTGGGTGACGTGCTGGCGGTGGGAGACGTGCTACCGGAACCGGCCGCCGGGGCCTTCTTGTCGTTACCGGAGGTGACCGCGGCGATGAGCACGCCGATACCGGCGATCAGGACGAGCGTGAGCACGATCGAGAGCACCAGCGTGTTCTTGCGGCGCTTGGCATCGCGCTCCTGACGTCGCTCGAGCTGGCGCTCGAGGTGACGGCGGGCGGCCTCACGGCGCTGCTTGTTCGTCGGCACGGACGGACCCCTCCAACTGCGCAGGAAACAACGGGTCGCGCCCCGGACGGCAGCGGCCCCACCAAAAGACTCCGGGAGTGTAGTAAAGCGACTTCGGAGCCCGCTGTGGCCGGTCGCTGCTACTTGACCGTCATCGAGGAGATCGTGATCGGCAGGTTCGGCTTGCCGTCACCCTGGCCGTTGGCGTTGTTGCTGCCCTTGGCGGCGACCTTCTCGACGACGCTCAGCCCGCTGCGGACCGTACCGAAGATCGTGTACTGCGGCGGCAGGCTGGAGTCCTTGTAGACGATGAAGAACTGGCTGCCGCCGCTGTGGGCCTGACCGGTGTTGGCCATGGCCAGGACGCCGGTGGTGAACCTGTCGGTGGACTTGTACTCGTCCGGGATCGTGTAACCCGGCCCACCCGTGCCGGTGCCGGTCGGGTCGCCGCACTGCAGTACGTAGATCCCGGCGGTGGTCAGCCGGTGGCAGGGCGTCTTGTCGTAGAACTTCTGCTGCACCAGTGAGACGAAGCTGGCCACCGTGCAGGGCGCTGCGGCCCGGTTGAGGGTGAAGGTCATCGCACCCTGGGTCGTCTGCACCGCGACGGTCGTGGCGCCCGTCTTCGGCGGGGTGGTCGTGGCGGGCACGGAGACCTTGCGGGCCGCGGTGCCGCCCGCCGTCCAGGTGCAGGGGTACGCGGCGGCGGCGGTCGTGGCCGGCCCGGTGGTGGCGGGTGCGGTGGTGGCGGGTGCGGTGGTGGCTGGCGCAGCGGAGGGTGCCTTCTTCGACCCGCCGCTGTTGACGGCGATCAGGACGATGACGCCGGCGATGATCACCACGGTGGCGACGATCGAACTGATCAGCGTGGTGCGGCGACGCTGGGCCTCGCTGGCCTGGCGCTGCTGCAGCTTCTGCTGAAGTTCACGGCGGGACGCTTCGCGGCGCTGCTTGTCGGTGGGCACGGCTCGCAGTCTAGGCAGCGGGGATGAATTGCCCGTTCCCGGCTGTCGGTAGGCTGAATCGGACGCCTCCTGGCCGTCTTACGCCCTCATCGTCTGGAGTTGGAACGCAGTGCTCATCGCGGGTTTCCCGTCGGACGCGACCGCCACCAACTGCTGGGTGGTGGCGCCGGGCGCCGGCGAGCAGTGCATCGTGATCGATCCAGGGATCGGTGTCACCGGTGAATTGGACGCCTTGATCGCCGAGCAGCGCCTGCACCCGGTGGCCGTCCTGCTCACCCACGGCCACTTCGACCACACCTTCTCGGTGTTACCCGTCTGCCAGGCCCGCGACATACCGGCCTACATCCACGCCGCCGACCGCGCCCAGCTGTCCGACCCGTGGAGTGGCGTGGGCATGCCCGTCGGCACGCCGCTCTTCGGCTCGCTCACCTTCGCCGAGCCCGACGACGTCATCGAGCTTGCCGACGGGGACGCGTTCAGCCTGGCCGGGCTGGAGTTCACGGCGCGCCACGCTCCGGGACACACCTCCGGCTCGCTCGTCTTCGGCCTCTCGACCCCGGACGTCCCGACGCTCTTCAGCGGTGACGTGCTCTTCGCCGGCTCCGTCGGCCGCGTCGACCTGCCCGGCGGGTCGTGGGACGACATGGCCGCCTCGCTGCGCAGCGTGATCCTCCCGCTGGCCGACGAGACGGTCGTGCACACCGGCCACGGGCCGTCCACGACCATCGGGCGCGAACGCGCCACCAACCCCTACCTGCAGGACCTGTAATGCCCATCAGCGGTTTTCCCGAGGTCCTGCCTGCCCAGCGCTTCGCCGAACTGGCCGTCCTCGACCGGCTGCGCACTACCTTCGAGCTGCACGGCTTCGCGCCGCTCGAGACCCCAGCCGTGGAGTCCCTCGATCAACTCACCCGCAAGGGCGAGATCGAGAAGGAGGTCTACGTGCTGCGTCGGCTGCACGCCGACGCCGGCGATGACGGCAACGTCGAACTCGGGCTGCACTTCGACCTCACCGTGCCCTTCGCCCGCTTCGTGCTGGAGAACGCCGGCCGGCTGGAGTTCCCGTTTCGGCGCTACCAGATCCAGAAGGTCTGGCGGGGCGAGCGGCCCCAGCAAGGGCGTTACCGCGAGTTCACCCAGGCCGACATCGACGTGATCGCCCGCGACACCCTGCCCTTCCACCACGACGTCGAGGTGGCTCGGGTGATGGCCGAGGCGCTGTCGACGCTGGACTTCCTGCCACCACTGCGGCTGCAGGTGAACAACCGCAAGCTGATCCAGGGCTTCTACACCGGCCTCGGCGCTCCGGACGTCGCCGCGGTGATGCGCGAGATCGACAAGCTGGACAAGGTGCCTGCCGAGGTCGTGCACCGTGCTCTCATCGGCACGGCCGGCCTGACCTCCGAGCAGGCCGACCAGTGCCTGGCGCTGGCTCAGGTCAGCTCGGCCGACACCTCCTTCGTGCCGGCCGTCGAGGCCCTCGGGGTGAAGCACGAGCTGCTCGCCGAGGGGTTGGCCGAGCTGGCCGCGGTGATCGAGGGCTGCGCCGGTATCACCGGGGTCACCGTCGAGGCCGACCTGCGCATCGCCCGCGGCCTGGACTACTACACCGGCACGGTCTTCGAGACCCGGATGCAGGGCTACGAGTCGCTCGGCTCGGTCTGCTCGGGTGGGCGGTACGACTCACTGGCCAGCGACGGCAAGGTCACCTACCCCGGCGTCGGGATCTCGCTGGGCGTCACCCGGCTGCTCATGCCGCTCTTCCAGCGCGGCGAGCTCTCGACGTCGCGCTCGGTGCCGTCGGCGGTGCTGGTGGCGCTGCCGAACGAGGACGACCGCGCGGCCTGCGATGCGATCGCCCAGCAGCTGCGAGCCCGGGGGATCGCCACCGAGGTCGCCGCCACCCCGCAGAAGTTCGGCAAGCAGATCCGCTACGCCGAGCGTCGCGGCATCCCGTTCGTCTGGTTCCCTGGCGATACCCACGAAGTCAAGGACATCCGTTCCGGCGACCAGGCTGTGGCCGATCCCGCCGTCTGGACACCACCCACCGAAGACCTGCACCCGCAGGTCGTCTTCACAGAGGACATCCCGTGATCCGCACGCACGACGCAGGCTCGCTCAGAGCAGAGCATGCCGGCCAGACCGTTACCCTCGCCGGCTGGGTGGCCACCCGCCGCGACCACGGTGGGGTCACCTTCATCGACCTTCGCGACGCCAGTGGCGTGGCCCAGGTGGTGGTGCGGGAGGACGACGTCGCCCACGATCTGCGCAACGAGTGGGTGGTGGCCGTCACCGGCGAGGTGCGGCTGCGTCCGGAGGGCAACGTCAACGCGGCCATCCCCACCGGCGACATCGAGGTGGCCGTCGAGTCGATCACGGTGCTGAACGAGGCCGCCCCGCTGCCGTTCCAGGTCGACGAGCACACCGAGGTCGGTGAGGAGGCGCGGCTGAAGTACCGCTACCTCGACATCCGCCGGCCCGGTCCGGCCGCGGCACTGCGGCTGCGTTCGCGGGTGAACCGCGCGGCCCGCGAGACGCTCTACGACGAGGGCTTCGTCGAGGTCGAGACACCGACGCTCACCCGGTCGACCCCCGAGGGCGCCCGCGACTTCCTGGTGCCGGCCCGGCTCCGTCCGGGTAGCTGGTACGCCCTGCCGCAGTCGCCGCAGCTCTTCAAGCAGCTGCTCATGGTCGGTGGCATGGAGCGCTACTTCCAGATCGCCCGCTGCTACCGCGACGAGGACTTCCGCGCCGACCGCCAGCCGGAGTTCACCCAGCTCGACATCGAGATGAGCTTCGTCGAGCAGGACGACGTCATCGCGATCGGGGAGAAGATCCTCCGTGCGCTCTGGTCGCTGATCGGCTACGAGATCGAGCCGACGATCGCCCGGATGACCTACGCCGAGGCGATGCGTCGCTACGGCTCGGACAAGCCTGACCTGCGCTTCGACCTCGAGCTCACCGAGTGCACCTCCTACTTCAGCGAGACCCCGTTCCGGGTGTTCCAAGCCGACTACGTCGGTGCTGTCGTGATGCCGGGCGGGGCATCGCAGCCGCGCAAGCAGCTCGACGCCTGGCAGGAGTGGGCCAAGCAGCGCGGCGCCCGCGGCCTGGCCTACGTCCTGGTCGGTGAGGACGGCGAGCTCGGCGGGCCGGTGGCCAAGAACCTCTCCGACGCCGAGCGGGACGGCCTCGCCGCGCACGTCGGTGCCAAGCCGGGGGACTGTGTCTTCTTCGCCGCAGGCCCGGTGAAGACCTCCCGGGCCCTGCTCGGAGCGGCCCGGCTGGAGATCGCCAAGCGCACCGGCATGATCGACGAGTCGGCCTGGTCGTTCCTCTGGATCGTCGACGCCCCGCTCTTCGAGCCGGCCTCGGACGCCGTCGCCTCGGGTGACGTCGCCGTGGGCGCCGGTGCCTGGACGGCCGTGCACCACGCCTTCACCTCACCCAAGCCGGACTCGCTGGAGACCTTCGACACCGATCCCGGCAGTGCCCTGGCCTACGCCTACGACATCGTCTGCAACGGCAACGAGATCGGTGGCGGGTCGATCCGTATCCATCGCCGTGACGTCCAGGAGCGCGTCTTCGCCGTCATGGGGCTGGACGAGACGCAGGCCCGGGAGAAGTTCGGCTTCCTGCTCGACGCCTTCAGCTTCGGCGCTCCGCCGCACGGCGGCATCGCTTTCGGCTGGGATCGGATCTGTGCCCTGCTCTCGGGGGTCGACTCGATCCGCGACGTCATCGCCTTCCCGAAGACCGGTGGCGGCTACGATCCGCTGACGGCTGCACCCGCGCCGATCACGCCGGAGCAGCGGGCTGAGGCCGGCATCGACGCGGAGCCCGACGACGAGGGGTGAGGCGCCCCGCCCTCGGCCCTGGTTTGACCTGCGTCCGGCGCGCCCTGACCACGCTGGCGCAGGTCAGCCGCGGATGGGCACCGCCGTCCCGCTCACCGAGATGCCTGAATGGGGCTCCGCCGGCACATCGACGGTGATCACGCCCGGCCGTCCGAGGTCCTCACCCTGGTGAATGGTGAGCGTGGCGGGTAGCGGCACGAGTTCGAGCGCGCGCAGATATCCGCCAAACGCGGCGGCAGCGGCACCAGTGGCGGGATCCTCGACGAAACCACCCGGCGGGAACGGATTGCGGGCGTGGAAGACGGTGGTCGACTCCCGCCACACCAGATCGACCGTCGTCCAACGCTGCGCAGCCATCAGCGCACCCAAGGCGTCGAAGTCGTAGTCGAGGTGGGCCAGTCGCGCGCGGGAGGCCGCCGCGATGATCGGGTGGTGGGCTCCGGCGAAGGCCACCCGGGGCGGCAACGCCGGGTCGAGGTCCCCGGCAGCCCAGCGCAGGCACGCCAACAGCTCGTCCAGTCCGGCGAGCTCAGCGACCGTCGGCGGCACGGTCGTCAGGGTGGCGGTCACCACGCCGGCGTCAGCGCGGGTGGCCACCCGCACGGTGCCGATCAGAGTCTCGAACCGCAGCGCCCCCACGCCGTGGCGAGCGGCATACGCCACCGCGGCGGCGATCGTCGCGTGCCCGCAGAAGGGCACCTCAGCCAGCGGGCTGAAGTACCGCACGTCGAGGGCGCCGTCCGAGCGTGGCGTCAGGAACGCCGTCTCGGCGTACCCCACCGAAGCCGCCACGGCGAGCATCTCGGCGGACGAGACGCCGGAGGCGTCGAGCACCACGCCTGCCGGGTTGCCACCTGCAGGGTCGGTGGTGAAGGCGGCGTAGCGCAGGATCTCCATGCGCCAACGGTAGGAGCCACGGACCCCGGCCGCCCCGGCCATCCGTCGGTGAGTGGACCTAGGCTGGTCAGGTGACCCTCTTCGAACCGGACGAGCCCGCTGCGGCCGAGGTCCCGTTCGACCCCACGGCTCCGCTGGCAGCACGGATGCGTCCCCGCACGCTGGACGAGGTGGTCGGGCAGGAGCACCTGCTCGCGGCCGGCTCTCCGTTGCGGCGCCTGGTGGAGGGCGACGCCCCGATGTCGCTGATCCTCTACGGGCCGCCAGGCACGGGTAAGACGACGCTGGCCCTCATCGTCTCCAGTGCCACGAACCGTCGCTTCGAGCAGCTCTCCGCCCTGAATGCCGGGGTGAAGGAGGTCCGCGAGGTCATCGCCAGGGCCAAGACCACGCTCGGCCGCACCGGACGTCAGACCGTCCTCTTCATCGACGAGATCCATCGCTTCTCCAAGACCCAGCAGGACTCACTGCTCGGTGCGGTGGAGGCCCGGCACGTCACCCTGGTGGCCGCCACCACCGAGAACCCGTTCTTCTCGATCGTCTCGCCGCTGCTGTCGCGCAGCCTGCTGCTCACCCTGCAGCCGCTCGACGACGACGCGATCAGCCGCCTCGTCGACCGCGCCCTGGTCGACGAGCGCGGGCTCGGCGGCGCGGTCACGCTTGCCGACGACGCCCGAGCTCACCTGCTGCGAGTGGCTGGCGGCGACGCGCGTCGCGCGCTCACCGCGCTCGAGGCGGCGGCGGGTACCGCGATGGCCGAGGGGCAGGTAGAGCTCGACCTCGCCACCCTGGAGAAGGCCGTCGACAGCGCGGCGGTGCGCTACGACCGCGACGGTGACCAGCACTACGACGTCACGAGCGCCTTCATCAAGTCGATCCGCGGCTCGGACGTCGACGCGGCGCTGCACTACCTGGCCCGCATGCTGGAGGCGGGGGAGGACGCCCGGTTCATCGCCCGGCGGCTGGTGGTCCACGCCAGCGAGGACATCGGGCTGGCCGACCCCACCGCCCTGCTGGCCGCCAGCGCCGCGGCACAGGCCGTGCAGCTGATCGGCATGCCCGAGGCCCGGATCAACCTGGCGCAGGCCACGATCCACCTCGCCCTCGCACCGAAGTCCAACGCCGTCGTCGTTGCGATCGACTCCGCCATGGCCGACGTCCGTGCCGGTCTCGCGGGCTCCGTGCCGCCTCCGCTGCGCGACGGTCACTATGCCGGCGCAGCCAAGCTGGGCCACGCCGCGACCTACCGCTACCCGCACAGCGCTCCGGAGGGGGTGGTCGAACAGCAGTACCCGCCCGACGAACTGGTCGGCCGCGACTACTACCTGCCGGCCACCCGTGGGGCAGAGCGTCACTTGGCCGAGCGGCTGCCGAAGCTCCGCGCGGCTATCCGGGGCAGCGCGGGGAGCACGAAGGGCGCGGAGGCCGACAACTCCGGCCCGGTGACCCGATAAGGTCATCAGGTTGAACCAGATCCGTACTTGAGGAGGCCCGCAATGTCCGCAAGCGCTGTTGCCGCGCTGATCGCGGCCTGCGGTTTCGTGCTGCTCGTTCTGCTGCTCGCGATCCCGCTGCTGAAGCTGGGCCGAGTGCTCGACGAGGCCACCATCGCCATTCGCAAGACCCACGACGGTGTGGGCCCGCTGCTCGACGATGCCCAGGGCACCCTGGGGCACGTCAACCTGCAGCTGGTCCAGGTCGAGGAGATCGCGAAGAACGTGAACTCGATGACCACCAACGCCGCCGCGCTCACCTCGGTGGTGTCGAGCACGCTCGGCAGCCCGCTGATCAAGGTCGCGGCGTTCAGCTACGGCGTCCGGCGCACGGTGAGCGACCGCCGCGACGCCGAAGCGGCCCGCAGCGCGCGCTCCGCCCGCCACGGCCGTCGCAAGGCGAGGTCGTAGCAGCATGCGTCGTCTGTTCTGGCTGGCGATGGGTATCACGATCGGTGCCCTGATCGTCCGCAAGCTCTCCAAGGCCGCCGAGAAGCTGACCCCGCGGGGGATGGCCGGCGGCATCGCCACCGCGCTGGGCGATCTCGCCGAGGCGCTGCGTGACTTCAGCGCCGACGTCCGCGACGCCATGTCCGAGCGCGAGGCGGAGCTGCGCGAGGGAACGGGCCTGGACGGCAAGCTCGACAAGTCGGCCACGCTCCAGAAGGCCGACGGGACCGATCGTGCAGTCTGACGAGATTCGCCGTCGCTTCCTCGGTCACTTCGAGGCCAACGGTCACACGGTGGTGCCTAGCGCACCGCTGCCCTTCGACGACCCGAACCTGCTCTTCGTGGTGGCCGGGATGACCCAGTTCGTCCCGTATTTCGTCGGCCAGCAGGCCCCGCCCTGGACCCGCGCCACGAGCATCCAGAAGTGCATCCGCACCCTGGATATCGACGAGGTCGGCAAGACCACGCGGCACGGCACGTTCTTCCAGATGAACGGCAACTTCAGCTTCGGCGACTACTTCAAGGAAGGCGCCATCCAGCTGGCGTGGGACCTCTCCACCCGCTCGATCGCCGATGGCGGCTTCGGGCTCGACGCCGACAAGATCTGGGCCACCGTCTATCAGGACGACGACGAGGCCATCGACATCTGGCACAAGACGATCGGCTTGCCGCTGGAGCGGATCGTCCGCAAGGGCATGGACGACAACTTCTGGTCGATGGGCATCCCCGGCCCGTGCGGCCCGTGCAGCGAGCTCTACTACGACCGCGGCCCGGACTACGGCGTCGAGGGCGGTCCGGCGGTCGACGAGGACCGCTACATGGAGTTCTGGAACCTCGTCTTCATGCAGAACGAGCGCGGCGCCACCCGGCCGGGGGGCGGCAAGTCCGACTTCCCGATCCTCGGTGAGCTGCCCGCCAAGAACATCGACACCGGCATGGGCATGGAGCGGGTCGCCGCCCTGCTGCAGGGGGTCGACAACCTCTACGAGATCGATCAGACGCGCCCGATCCTGCAGCGGGCCGCCGACCTCTCCGGCAAGGTCTACGGCGCCCACTCCGGGCACGCGGCCAGCCAGTCCCACCCCGACGATGTCCGGCTGCGGGTCATCGCCGACCACGTCCGCTCGGCCCTGATGCTGATGGGCGACGGCGTAACCCCTGGCAACGACGGCCGTGGCTACGTGCTGCGCCGCATCCTGCGCCGGGCGATCCGCTCGATGCGCCTGCTGGGCTACGAGGACCGCTCGCTGCCCGAGCTGCTGCCCGTCGCCCGGGACTGCATGGCGCCCTCTTACCCGGAGCTGGCCACGGACTTCGCGCGCATCGAGATGGTGGCCTACGGCGAGGAGGAGGCCTTCGCGCGCACCCTCGCCGCCGGCACCACGATCCTCGACACCGCCGTGGCCGGCGTGAAGGCTGGCAAGGGCACCGAGCTGCCCGGTGACAAGGCCTTCCAGCTGCACGACACCTTCGGCTTCCCGATCGACCTCACCCTCGAGATGGCGGCCGAACAGGGCCTCACCGTCGACGAGGCGGGCTTCCGCCGCCTGATGGCCGAGCAGAAGCAGATGTCGAAGGCCGACAGCAAGTCGAAGAAGTCCGAGCACGCGAACAGCCCGGCACTGCGCTCGCTGCGCGCGATGGGCGAGACGGAGTTCACCGGTTACGACGAGCTCGACACCGAGACCACCGTGCGCGGCGTGCTGCGCAACGGCGAGCTGGTGCCGGCCGCCCAGCCTGGTGAAACCGTCGAGGTCGTCCTCGACCGCACCCCGTTCTACGCCGAGTCCGGCGGCCAGATCGCCGACGAGGGCATGATCACCGTCGGTGACGCCGTGCTCCGCGTCCTCGACGTGCAGAAGCCGGTCAAGGGCCTGATCGTGCACACGGCCGTCGTCGAGAAGGGTGAGCTGCTCAACGGTGGTGCCGCGTTCGCCGCGGTCGACCCGGAGTGGCGCACGTCGGCCCGGCAGGCCCACTCCGGTACCCACATCGTGCACTCGGCGCTGCGGCACGTCCTCGGCCCTTCGGCACTGCAGAGCGGCTCCTACAACCGCCCCGGCTACCTGCGCCTGGACTTTGCGTGGAGCAAGGCCCTCGACGCGCAGACCCGCGCCGACATCGAGGACGTCGCCAACCAGGCGCTGCGCCGCGACCTGCCGGTGGCCGTGCAGTACCTCTCCCTGCCCGAGGCACGCGAGCTCGGCGCACTGGCACTCTTCGGCGAGACCTACGACGAGATCGTGCGCGTCGTCGAGATCGGCGGGGCGTGGTCGCGCGAGCTCTGCGGTGGCACGCACGTGGCCCACTCGTCGCAGGTGGGCACCATCACGATCACCGGCGAGGCATCTGTGGGCTCCGGGGTGCGCCGGGTCGAGGCCTTCGTCGGCATCGAGGCCATGCGTTACCTGGCCACCGAGCGGGCCATCGTCGCGCAGCTCTCGGAGTCGCTGAAGGCCCCGGCCGAGGAGCTCCCGGATCGCGTCGCCACCATGATCGAGCGGCTGCGCGCCGCTGAGCGCGAGCTGGACAGGATCCGCGCCCAGGCCGTGCTCGCCGGTGCGGGCAGTCTTGCCTCGACCGCCGAGCAGATCGGTGCGGCGCAGGTGGTGCTGGCCCAGGCCCCCAAGGGCATCGCCGGCAACGACCTCCGCTCGCTGGCTCTCGATGTCCGGGGCCGGCTCCCCGCCGGAGCCCCCGCCGTCGTGCTGCTCGCCTCGCCCGCCGAGGGTGGCGGCGTCGGCTTCATCGCCTCGGTCAACGACGCCGCGCAGCAGCTCGGCATCGCGGCCGGCGAGCTGGTGAAGACCTTCGCCCCGGTGCTCGGGGCGCGCGGTGGCGGCAAGGCCGATCTCGCGCAGGGGGCCGGGGGAGACGTCGCCAAGCTCGACGACGCGCTCGCCGCGGTCCGCAGCCTGCTCGCCGCCAAGTAGCAGGAGCAGGCCACCTTGCCCGTCGGCGTCTGGTTCGGCGTGGACGTCGGCACCGTCCGGGTGGGTGTGGCCCGTAGCGACCCGAGCGGCATCCTGGCCACGCCGGTGGCCACCCTGCCGCGTGACGTCGAGGCAGACTCCGACATCACCGAACTCGTCCGGCTGATCGGCGAGTACGAGACGGTCGGCGTGATCGTCGGGCTACCCCGCACGCTTGCCGGGCGGGAGGGCGAATCGGCCGCGATGGCCCGCAGCTACGCCGAGGCACTGGCTGCCCGCATCGAGCCGATACCGGTGCGACACGTCGACGAACGCCTGACGACGGTTTCAGCGCAGCGTAAGCTCCGCACCGGCGGTCTGCGCGGCTCGAAAGCCACGCGGGCCGTCATCGATCAGGCGGCTGCGGTTGAGTTGCTGCAAGGATGGCTGGACACCCGACCCAGTTGACCTGGGTCCGTTGATCAGGTCGATGCCCCCGACCCCAGAACGGAGTGCCACGGCGTGACACGCGGCGAGTTCGAGCCCCCCGGCTCCCTCGGCGACCTCGACGACAGCTCTCTGGTCTTCGGCCCGGACGATGACTTGTTCGACGGCGCGACCCAGGACGACTCCACCGACCGGCCGCGCCGCTCGGACCGGCACCGGCAGAAGGCCGTGGGACGCCGTCGACGCCGTGGCCGGCTCATCCTCGTGGTGGTCGCCGTGCTCGTGGCCGTGGTGCTGGCCGTCGGGATCCCGCTCCTCAAGGATCACTTCACCGTCGCCGACTATCACGGTGCGGGCTCAGGTGCCGTCGTCGTCGTCACGATCCCGACCGGTGCCAGCGCCTCCGACATCGCCGACATCCTGAAGAAGAGCGGCGTGGTGGCCAGCACGGAGGCGTTCACCGACGCGGCCAGCTCCAACGCCAACTCCAAGTCAATCCAGCCCGGCTCCTACAACCTGCACAAGCACACCTCCGGCAAGCAGGCGGTGCTGCAGCTGCTCGACCCGGCCAGCCGTAACTCCAATGACGACGTGCTCGTGCCCGAGGGTGCCACCGTCATCGATGTCGAGGCGCGCCTGGAGAAGGTGCTCGGCTCGAGCCAGACGGCCGCGATCAAGAAGATCATGACCCATGCCGACGACATCGGGCTGCCGGTGAACTACGGCAAGCTCACCGGCTCACCCGAGGGCTTCCTCTTCCCGGCCACGTACAACTTCGACCCGGGGACCACTGCCGACGCCGCGCTCCAGCAGATGGTGCAGCGCTACATCAGCGAGGACCGCAATACGGGCTTCGCCGGGGACGCGAAGGCGGCCAAGCTGTCGCCGTACGACGCCCTGATCATCGCCTCGATCGCACAGGCCGAGGCGAAGTACCCCGAGGACATGCCGAAGGTGTCCCGGGTGATCCTGAACCGGATCAAGGCAGGCATGCCGCTGCAGATCGACGCCACCAGCGCCTACGCCGCCAAGCTGCAGGGCCTCGATCCGGCAAAGGTGATCTACGCCCAGATCGACAGCCCGTACAACACCTATCAGAACAAGGGCCTGCCCCCGACGCCCATCGGCAACCCCGGCGCGGCGGCCATGAACGGGGCCGTGCACGCGACGCCCGGTAACTGGCTCTACTACGTCAACGGGGACAAGGCAGGTCACCTGTACTTCACCAACGACCCGAACAAGTTCGCGACGGCCGTGGCCAAGTGTCAGAAGAACCACTGGGGCTGTGCCTGATCGACCCCGGCTGGCCGGCGTGCTCGGCCGGCCGATCGAGCACTCGCTGTCGCCCGTCCTGCACAACGCGGCCTACACCGCCCTCGGGCTGCCGTGGCAGTACCAGGCGCAGGACTGCGGGGTCGTCGACCTCTCCGGCGTGCTCGCCGAGCGCGCCGACTGGGCCGGCTTCTCGCTGACGATGCCGCTCAAGCGTGCCGCGCTCGAGCAGGCCGTCCAGGCGTCGTCCCGGGCCCGGGCGGTCGGGGCGGCCAACACCCTGCTGCCGGTCGACGGGGGCGGCTGGCGCGCCGACAACACCGATGTGCAGGGCGTGCTCGGCGCACTGGCCGAGGCCTCCTGCCGCCCGTCGACGGCCACCCTGCTCGGAGCCGGCGGCACAGCCCAGGCTGCCTTGGTGGCGCTCGCCGAGCTCGGCCTGCGCGAGTGCGCGGTGCTCGTCCGCGACACCGGCCGGACCGTCGACCTGCAGGCCACCGCCGCGGCGGCCGGGGTGACACTGCGTCTCGGCGAGCTGACCGTCGCAGCCCCCGAACTGGGGGCAGGCCTCGTGGTCAGCACGCTTCCGGCCGGGGCGGCCGACGGCCTGGCCGTGGCTCCCTGGCGCAGCGACCAGACGCTGCTCGACGTCGTCTACGCCCCGTGGCCCACGGCGCTAGCCGCCGCGGTCAGCGCGTCCGGTGGAGCGGTGCTGAGTGGGGCCCTGATGCTGCTGCACCAGGCCATGGCCCAGGTCGAGCTGATGACGGGGCGCGCGGCGCCGGCTGCGGCGATGCGTGCCGCCCTGGCTGCGGCGGCACCCGACGCCGGTCTCTGACCGACCCG
>JAOPUX010000107.1 GCA_025963285.1 Jatrophihabitans sp. | reverse complement strand
GGTGCGCTGTCGAGAAGCTGGGCCGAGCCGGTTATCCGGAGCACCTCGTGCAGCGTCCGCTCGTGCTCCTCGCGCACGAGCGCGAAGACCCGCCGCAGCGGCTCGGGCACCAGCGTCGAGACGTAGTGGGCGGCGATGTCGAGGTCGGTCTTGGCCAGCGTCATCTCGACGTTGGAGATGAACGTCCGGAAGAAGTGCCAGTGCTCCTGCATGTCCATCAGCACCTCGGTGAGGCCGGCCTCGTGCGCTGCGGCAAGCCCCGATCCGACCCCGAACCAGCCGGGGACGATCTGCCGCGACTGGGTCCAGCCGAAGACCCACGGGATCGCTCGCAGGCCGCCGATACCGCCGCCGGAGGAGGGCCGGCGCGACGGCCGAGAGCCGATGTTCAGCGAGCCGAGCTGCTCGACGGGTGTCGCGGCGATGAAGTACTCGGCGAGGTCCGGGTCGTCGATCAGCCGGCGGTACGAGGCGAAGGCGGCGTCGGAGACGCGGTCCATGCAGGCGTCCCACCCGGCGAGCTGGGCTGCGGGCTGGCGTGATGTGCGGTGCAGCGTCGAGGCCTGCAGCACGGCCGCGACCGTGAGTTCGACGTTCTCGCGGGCCAGCTCGGGCAGCGCGTACTTGTCGCTGATCACCTCGCCCTGCTCGGTGAACTTGATCTCGCCGTCGAGGGCACCCCAGGGCTGGGCCAGGATGGAGTCGTACGTCGGGCCGCCGCCACGACCGACGGTTCCCCCGCGACCGTGGAAGAGCCTCAGCCGCACGCCGTGCCGGGCGGCGACGTCACGCAGCGTGCGCTGCGTCTTGTGGATCTCCCACTGCGACGTCGTGATGCCGGCCTCCTTGTTCGAGTCGGAGTAGCCGAGCATCACCTCCTGCACGTCGCCGCGGAGCTTCACGATCAGCCGGTACGTCGGGTCGGCGAGCAGGTCGCTGATCACCTCGCCGCTGCGGCGCAGCTCGTCGACGGTCTCCAGGAGTGGCACGAAGCCGATGTGCGCGACCGGCTCGCGCACCCCGCCCGCGCCCGAGCCGTGCACGTCGACGAGGCCGGCCTCACGCGCCAGCACCACGGCCGCGAGCACGTCGTCGGCGCCGCGGGTCATCGACACGATGTAGCTCTCGATCGCCTCCGGCCCGTAGGTGTCCAGCGCCCGGCGGATCTCGGTGAAGACGGCGAAGGTCTTGGCCCCGGCCTCGTCCAGCGGGGGCGGTGACGAGGCCAGCGGCCGTCGCGAGGCCAGCTCGCGTGACAGCAGCCGCAGCCGGTAGTCGCGCGGGACGTCGGCGTAGAGCCAGGTCTCCTCGACGAGCCGGTCGACGAGCTGGCCGACCACGTGGTGGTGGGCGTCGGCGTGCTCGCGGATGTCCATCGTGGCCAGGTGCAGCCCGAAGACGGCGACGGTGCGCTCCACCCGGGCGAGCAGCCCGTCGGCGATCAGTGCCCCGGAGTGGGCGCGCAGGGAGTCACCCAGCAGCGCGAGCTCGGCCAGGAGCTGGTCGGCGCCGAGGTAGTCCCGGCCCGGGACGTGCGGCAGCCCCTCGTCGACCCGTCGCCTGGTATTGGCGATCTTGACGTTCATGCAGGTGAGCTTGAGCCGGTACGGCTCGGTGGCGTTGATCGTGAGCAGCCGCTGGTCGACGTCGAGCACCGCCAGGTCCGCCTCGATCGAGGCGGCGAGCTCGGCCGAGGCCGCCACGACCGTGGTCGACGAGCTGAGCTCCACGATCAGCATGTCCAGCGCGCGGGTGATGGCCCGCCCCGCAACGTGGTGCTGCAGCCGCAGGACGTCCCGGGTGGCCGCCGCAGTGACGTTCGGGTTGCCGTCCCGGTCGCCGCCGATCCAGGTGCCGAACGTCAGCGGCTTGGCGTCGGCGGCGAAGCGCGCGCCGTGCCGCGCCAGCTCGTCGGCGAGGTCGGCGGCGAGGGCGGGAAGCGTCTCGTCCACCAGGTCCTGCAGGTAGTAGACGACGTTGCGCGCCTCGTCCAGCGGGGTTGGGCGCTGCTGGCGCAGCTCGTCGGTCTGCCAGACCAGGTCGATGACCTCGGCCAGGTCGCGGTCCTGACGGCCGCGGGCGGCGGTGTCGGGATCGGTGGGCGTGGCCAGGATGTCGGCCACCCGGCGCAGCTTGGTGAGGATGGAGCGCCGGCTCGCCTCGGTGGGGTGCGCGGTGAAGACGGGGCGGACGGCCAGCTGCTCGATCGCTGCCGTCAGCGCCTCGGGGCCCTTCTCGGCAGCCACCGCCGACACCGACCGGGCCAGCCAGCCCTCGTCGGCGGGGCGGGCCCGCAGGGTGCGCACCCGGTTCACCTGCTCGGCGACGTTGGCCAGGTGGAAGTAGTCGGCGAACGCGCGGGCCAGCACCGCGGCGGTGTCCAGGGGAAGCTCGGCCAGCAACTGCTGCACCTGCGCCCGGGTGGCGTCGTCGCCCTCGTCCTTGCTCGCCTTAGTGAGGGTGCGGACCCGCTCCACCAGTTCGAGGGCCTCGGTGCCCTGCTGGCGAACGAGCGACTCGCCGAGCAGCGTCACCACCCGGCGTACGTCAGCGCGGAGGGCGGCGTCGTCATCTGGCTGCATACGTTCATCCCAGCATGCCCGTCTAGGGTTTAGGGCAGTCTCAGACAGGGAGTTCGCGGTGCGAGTAGTCGTCACAGGCGGGGCCGGCTACATCGGCAGCGTGGTCGCCGCGCAGCTGATCGCCGCAGGGCACGAGGTCACGGTGATCGACGACCTCTCCACCGGCCATGCCGACGCCGTCCCAGCCGGCGCCCGGTTCGTGCAGACATCCATCACCGAGATCGGCGACGTGCTGGCCGCCGTCCCCGTCGATGCCGTCATCCACCTCGCCGCGAAGTCGCTGGTGGGGGAGTCGGTGGTCGAGCCGGCCGCCTACTGGCGCAACAACGTGGTGGGCACGCTCGCCATCCTCGACGCGATGCGGGCACACGGGGTACCCCGGATCGTCTTCTCATCCTCCGCCGCCACCTACGGAGACGTGACGGAGCAGCCGATCCGGGAGACCTCCGCGGCCCGGCCCACGAGCCCGTACGGCGCCACCAAGCTCGCCGTCGACCTGGCCCTCACCGACTATGCCCACCAGTACGGCCTGGCCGCGGTGAGCCTGCGTTACTTCAACGTCGCCGGCGCGCTGCTCACCGAGCGGCAGAACTTCGGCGAACGGCACGGCACCGAGACGCACCTGATCCCCAACGCGCTGCTCGCGGCAGGTGGCTCCGGGGTGACGATGAAGCTCTTCGGCACCGACTACCCGACGCCGGACGGCACGTGCGTGCGTGACTACATCCACGTCGTCGATCTCGCGGTGGCCCACCTGCTTGCACTCGACGTGGAGCCGGGACATCACATCGTCAACCTCGGGCAGGGCTCGGGTTACTCGGTGCGGCAGGTGCTCGATGCGGTGCAAGACGTCACCGGGCTGCCCGTCCCGATCGCCGAGGCGCCCCGGCGCGACGGGGACCCGGCCACGCTCGTCGCGTCGAACGAGAAGGCGCTGGCCCTGCTGGGCTGGAAGCCGACGCTGGACCTGCACGCGATGGTGCGCGACGCCTGGCGGTTCCACCAGTCCCAGCTCTGAGTGCAGATCGGGTGGCTCTAGGCACCCGATCTGCACTCAGTCGAGGGGAGGCAGCCCCATCGCGTTGGGAAAGGGCACGTCGGCGACGGTGAGCACGGCCGCGGCCCGCAGGAACCCGGTGGCCGAGAGCACTGCTGCCTTGCCGAGCACTTCGGTCATCCGCTGGTCGGTCTCGACCTCGATCCGCTCGATCAGCGCCGCGCCTGCCTCGGTGCGGTAGAGGCCGGCGTCGGTGAGCTCGGCCTCGGCCGCCGCCCACTCGTCCTCCGTCCAGCCGCGGTATTCGCGCTGCCGTGGATCGAGACGGCCGGTAGGGGCGACCAGCACGTGCATCTGCGGCCAGCCGACGCCAGCCGCACGGACGGCCGCCAGGTGCAGGTCGCCCCGCAGCTCGCGCAGGATCGTGGCCCAGTGCCAGACCGCCGCGCCGCGATCCTCGGGCACGGGACGGGCCGCTTCGGCCGCGGCCATCGGGGCAGTGCCGAGGTGCGGCTCCACCCGGTGGGCGAGGTCGGCGAGCACCAGCTGGGTCCGGGGCAGCTGCTTGGCGGCGAGCCGGGTGATGGCTGCCCCCGCCCCATCGCGCCGGGCCTCGTACGCCGCCTCGGGCGTGGTGATCGTCCAGACCTCCGGGATCGCCCGCGCCACCATTCGCGGCGCGAACCCGCCGAAGAGCTCGGTGATCCGTGCCGCGTCGGCCGCCGGCTCGTTCAACGCCACCGCGGAGGCCCGTCCGGCGAAGTAGCCCCGCCAGAAGCCCCGCAGCCCCAACCCCGCGTAGGCCTCGCGCACCTCCGGCGCGAAGTACGCCGGAGCATGCAGCGCCTCGATCACATAGCCCAGCCGCCGAACGCTCATGCCGCGATCCTAGATTCGCCGACGCTCCGGCGGCGCTGGCGAACGATCGTGAGGGCTGGGTCGGGTAGGGGCGCGCGAGGAGCGTGGACGGGCCTGGCGTGAGCCCGAGGGAAGAGGGCGGATGGTTGCGACCGCGCGCCCCGCCCGACCCAGCCCGTCCAACGGTGTCGTACTAGCGACGTACGCTGGAACCAGACCCCCTCACCCACGCTGGTGCGGGGACATTTTGCGTTGCCTTCGAAAGGTCTCTCCCCGTGTCTGCCAAGCTCTCCGGCCTGCTGACGGCCGCCCTCGTCGATCCAGCCCTCGCCACCATCGGCGAGTCG
>JAOPUX010000102.1 GCA_025963285.1 Jatrophihabitans sp. | reverse complement strand
GTCGCTGAGCTCGAGTACGTCGCCCACCCGAGCGCGGCGGCGGTGCTGCAGCAGACGGCCGAGGCAGTGGCGGGGCGTCACCCCCAGGTCAGCACCCTGCGGGTGGCCCACCGCACCGGCCTGCTCGCGGTCGGCGAGTACGCCCTGCTGGCCGAGGTCAGCTCCGCCCACCGGGGCGAGGCCTTCGCCGCCTGCTCGGCCTTGGTCGAGGAGGTCAAGCGGCTGCTCCCGGTCTGGAAGCGACAGGTCTTCACCGACTCGACCGAGGAGTGGGTCAACAGCCCCTGAGGTCCCAGACATCGACCAGTTCGCCGGCCTCAAGGTGCTCGACCTCCTCGCCGATGTCGAGCAGGCAGTTCGAATGGGCCAGCGCGTAGAGGAAGTGTGAGGCCGGCGCCCCCATCAACGCTGCCTCGCCGGTCGTGGCGTCGAACGTCCCGCGCCGGAACTGGCGCCGGCCGCGAGGCGAGTCGAGCGGCTCGCGCAGCCGCGCCGCGAGCACCGGCCGCCGGGCTGAGGGGTAACCCATGGCGGCTCGCAGCGCGGGGCGCAGGAAGACCTCGAAGGAGACGAGCGAGCTGATCGGGTTGCCGGGGAAGGTGACGATCGGGACACCCCGGTAGCGGCCGGCGCCCTGCGGCATGCCCGGCTGCATCGCCACCTTCGCGAAGACCACGTCCTCCTCGGCGAGTGCATCCTTCACCACCTCGTACGCGCCGGCGCTGACGCCGCCGGTGGTGACGATCAGGTCGACGGCGCCGAGCTGCTCGTCCAGTGCGGCGTGGAGGGCGGCGATGTCATCGGCGACGAAGTGCAGCAGGGTGGCCTCGGCACCGCAGTCCTGCACGGCCACGGCCAGCATCGGGCCGTTGGAGTCATAGATCTGCCCGTGCTGCAGGCGTTCCCCGGCAGTCACCAGCTCGCTGCCGGTGGAGAGCACGAGCACCCGAAGGGGTGCGTAGACCGGCACCGCGGCCAGGCCGAGGGCGGCGAGGAGGCCGACCTGCGCAGGGCCGAGGGGGGTGCCGTCGGTGAGCACCCGGTCACCGCTCCGGACGTCCTCGCCCGACCGGCGGATATGCGCGCCGGCCCGCGCGGGTTCGCTGATCGCGACCGTCTCCACGCCGCCGTCGGTGTGCTCCACCTGCACGACACTGTCCGCGCCGGTGGGCAGTGGGGCGCCGGTCATGATCCGGTGCACGGTGCCCTTGGCCAGCACCGGGCGGTCGACCCGGCCGGCCGGGATGTCCTCGGCGACGGGCAGCCGCACCGGTGCCGATGCCGTGGCCGTCGCGATCTCCGCAGCGCGGACCGCATAGCCGTCCATCGCGGAGTTGTCGAAGGACGGCAGTGCCACGGCGGCCACCTGGTCACCGGCGAGCACCCGGCCGGCGGCCGCGCGCAGCGGCAGGTTGGCCGTGCGGGCTGCTGGGATCAGCTCGGCGACGATCCGCTGATGTTCGGCCACCGATCGGAGCATGAACCGAAGCTACCTGCCGGGCACGTCCGCTGCCGCCCCGGCTCACCACGACAGGTGAACCCGCATCAGTCGTCTCGCAGTTCGGCCCCCATGGTTGCCCGGACCGTGCCCTCGTAGGCTTGCGCCATGGCTCCTGCGGCGGACCCCGTCGACCAGCTCCGGCGGCTCTGCCTGGCCCTGCCCGAGACCGTCGAACGGGCCAGTCACGGATCGCCTGGCTTCTTCGTCCGGGGCAAGAAGCAGTTCGTCTCGGTGGACGACCACCACCACGGCGTCGACCACCTGGCCTTCTGGTGTGCAGCGGCACCGGGAGCGCAGGAGGAGCTGATCGCCGCCGGTCCCGCACAGTTCTTCCGGCCGCCCTACGTCGGCCATCGCGGCTGGCTCGGTGTGCGCATCGACCTCGACCCCGACTGGGCCGAGATCGACGAGATCGTTCGGGACGCCTACCGCTGTGTTGCCCCGAAGACCCTGCTCGCCCAGCTCGACGCGGGAAGCTAGCGCGGACGCTCAGCGCATCGTCCGGGGTTGGCGACATGCTGAGGAGGGCTAACGGGGGACGGCCGGCCGGGTACGTACGATCGGCTGGACGCGGCGAGGTGGCCGCAGCAGCCGTGCGGGGGAGTGTGCATGGCCGAGCCGGACCCACCACGGGACGGACCGGAGCCGGCGACGCTCGAGGTGAGTGATGTGGCCTCGGCCCGCATCAGGCGACCGCTGGACCTGCTCCGGCTGATCGGCCTGCTCCTGGGGCTGGCGGTGCTGGCCGGGCTCGCCTCGGTGGCGAGTGCAACGGCCCTGGCGGGCAACGAGGACCTTGCCCGCCTGCTCAGCGGCGTGCCGCAGATCCTCACCCGTGGGCTCAGCCTGGCCGGGTCGCTCGGCGTGATCACGGTGTCGGCGGCGCTGGTGGTCCGCGAGATCCTCCGCGGCCGGGGGTGGCGGCTGGCCGAGGCCCTGCTCACCGGGCTGGTGGCCATCGGCATCGTCGACCTGCTCAACCTGACGATCTCCTCCGATCGCTCCAGCTCGCTGCACGCCTCGCTCACCGACGTCGCGCGGGGGACTACAGGGCGGCCGCTCGACGCCTACCTCGCGGCACTATTCGCGCTGGCATTGGTCATCGCGGTACTGGGCGAGCCGCGGTGGCGGTCCGCGTTCTGGACGGTCGTCGGGGTCTACGTGGCCTCGGCGTTCCTCGCCCGGCAGGCCTCCCTGCTCACCTTGATCGCCAGCCCGCTCATCGGCGCCGCGGCGGGGGTGGCGGCCCGCTACCTCGCCGGCAGCGGCAACGACCGGCCGGACGCGCGGCGGGTGGCCGAGGCGCTCGAGGGGCGCGGCATCGTGCTGAGAAGCATCGTTCGCGTGCCCCGCAGGCACGAGCAGCACCGCGAGTACCAGGCGGTGACCAGCGACGAGCTGCCGCTGCTGGTTCAGGTCTTCGACCGCGACCTGGTCGCCACAGGTGCGGTGTACCGGATCTATCGTCGCCTGCGGATCCGCGCCGACGTGGCCGCACCACCGGCGCTGTCCCTCGAACGCATCGCGGAGCGGCGATCACTGCTCGCGCTGGCCGCCGCGGCCGCCGACGTGCGCACGCCGCGCTTCGTCGCCGGCGTGCCGTGCGGGCCGGACACCATCGTGCTGGCCTACGAGCAACCCGAGCAGGCGCCGTTCGAGAATCCGACCGACGACCAGCTCGACGACCTCTGGGCCAACCTCACCAAGCTGCACGAGGCCCGGATGACGCACCGGGGCCTCACCGCCGAACGCCTCAGCCTCGACTCCGAGGCCAGGGTCGTCCTGCCGATCCCCACGGACGGCGCGGTCTTCGCCTCCGAGCTGCGCATCAGCCTCGACCGGACGCAGGCCCTCATCACCACCGCCCAGGTGGCCGGCGTCGAGCGTGCGGTGCAGGCGGCGCGGTCAGCGCTCAGTGTCGATGCGCTGGCCGCAACGGTCGCACTGCTCCAGCCGATCGCGCTGCCCACGGCAACCCGCTCCGCCCTGAAGGAGGACTCCGGTCTGCTGGAGTCGATCCGTGACGAGATCCGCGGCCAGACCGACTACGAGGCCAGCGAGGCGATCCGCGTCGAGCGGTTCCGCCCGCGCACCGTCGTCTCGATCGTGGCCGCCGTGGTGGCCGGCTACCTGCTCGTCGCCCAGCTCGGCTCCGTCGACCTCGTCAGCGTCTTCGCCGAGGCTCGCTGGCGCTGGGTGCCTCTGGTGCTGCTGGCCTCGGTGGGTACCTACCTCGCCGCCGCGCTCTGCCTCACCGGCTTCGTCGCCGAGAGGCTCCCGTTTGCCCGCACCGTGCTCGTCCAGATCGCGGCCTCGTTCGTGGGCTTCGTGGCGCCGCCGTCGGTGGGTGGCCTGGCGATCAACATCCGCTACCTGCGCCGGTCCCGACTGAGCCCCACCGCGGCGGCGACGAGCGTCGGGATCTCGCAGATCTCCAACGCGATCTTCCACGCCGTGCTGCTCATCGGCTTCGCCACGGCGACGGGGGTGGCCTCGCCGCAGAGCCTGCCGATCCCCGGCTGGGCGTTCGCTGCCCTGGGCGTGCTTGCCCTGCTGTTGCTGATGTTGCTGGCGATCCCCGCGCCCCGGCGGTGGCTACTCACCCGTGCCATTCCCCCGCTGCGCGAGGCCCTCCCCCGGCTCGTCGACCTGCTCACCAGCCCCGTGAAGCTGGTGGAGGCCGTCTCCGGAGCGCTGCTGCTCAACGGCTGTTACATCGCGGCGCTCTGGTTCGCCGTGCGTGCCTTCGGTGGGGGCATCGACATCGCCCCCGTGGCGGTCGTCTACCTCGCCGGCGCGGCCGTCGCCTCGGTGGCACCCACCCCGGGCGGGCTCGGCGCGGTGGAGATCGCGCTCTCCACCGGGCTGGCCGGCGCGGGGATGCCCAGCGCGACGGCCGTGAGCGCCGTATTGCTGTTCCGCATCGCCACCTTCTGGCTACCCGTGCCGGCCGGCTGGGTGGCACTGCATGTGCTGCAGCGAAGGTCGGCCGTCTAGCGCGCTAAGCGGCAGCGCGCTACTGGCGGCCCGGCAGCATCGCCAGCGCCTGCGAGCGCTGCGCGACCAGCTCGGCGTAGGTGCCGTCACGCTCGGCCCAGCGGTGCATCTGCACGCCCTCGACCAGGATCTCGTGCGGGGTCGGGTCGGTCCGGAGCAGCTCCATCACCTCGGTGGCGAAGGCGTCCAGCGCCAGCGCGCGGGGGTTGCTCCGCGCCTGCTCGGGGGTCGTGGCCACCGCCGGGGGGACGAGTTCGGCGACCTCGACACCGGTGCCGTCCAGCTGTGCGCGCAGCGCCTCGGTGTAGGCGTGCACGCCCGCCTTCGACGCGGCGTAGGTGGGCATGGGCGGGAAGGGCAGGAAGCCGATGCCCGAGGTGACGGTGATGATCGTGCCCGCACCGCGCGCGATCAGATGCGCGGTGAAGGCGTCGATCACGCGGATGGTGCCGAGCAGGTTGGTGTCGATAGTGCGCTCCGTGTCGGCGAAGTGCGCGGGGTCGCGGAGGTCCTCGAGAAGCATCACCCCGGACATCGTCACGATCGTGTCGAGGTCCGGATGGCTCTGCAGCACCGAGTCACGGGCGCGGGCCACGCTCTCCGGATCGGTGACGTCGATGGCCACCGTGGCGAAGCCCTCGGCGGCGAGCCGCTCGAGCTGCTCGGCCCGGCGGCCCCCGACGATGACGGTGCTGCCTGCCGCGGTGAAGCGGCGGGCGAGCTCGAGGCCGATCCCGGAGGTGGCGCCGGGGATGAAGACGGTGCGGTTGTTGATGTCCATGGGTAAAGTCTGCGGCGGCTCGCCCGGGGGTGGGAATGCCCTGGCTATCCGGGGTCATGGCGAACCGGGGTCCTGGCAGGGCCCCCCTCCCGCCAGCGTGCCGACCTACCATGGCCGATGTGAGCGACGACGGCACGAACCAGCTCGGCGCCTACCTGCGGGCCCGGCGCGCGCTGGTCACGCCCGAGTCGGTGGGGCTGCCGCCCTCAGCGGGGCGCCGCGTCGCCGGGCTGCGCCGCGAAGAGGTCTCGATGCTGGCGGGTATCAGCGCCGACTACTACATCCGGCTCGAGCGCGGTCGCGACAAGCACCCTTCGGTTCAGGTGCTGGCAGCGCTTGCCCGGGTCCTGCAGCTCGACGAACTCGAAGAGGAGTACCTGCTCAGCCTGGCCGCGACGCGCCCGAGGCCGAAGCGGCGCCCGCGACCCGAGCGGGTTCCGGCCCGGCTGCACCAGCTACTGGCCGGGGTGCAGCTGCCAGCATTCGTCGAGGGGCGCGCCTTCGACGTGCTCGCCTCGAACTCGCTCGCCGTTGCGCTCTCACCGCGCCTGCAACCCGGCTACAACCGGCTCCGCTCGCTCCTGCTCGACCCCGAGGAGCAGGCCTTCCAGCAGAACTGGACGCGCTCCACCGAGGGGCTGATCGCCGCCTTCCGGAAGTCCATCGGCGACGACATCGACAACCCGCGTTTCGTCGAGCTCGTCGGCGAGCTCGCCCTGTCGAGCGACAGGTTCCGGACGCTCTGGACGCGCCATGACGTCCGTGACCTCGAAGGCGGCACCACGACCGTGAATCACCCGGTCGTCGGGGAGCTGCAGCTGCATCGGGACAAGCTCCCCGTCGACGGCCTGCTCCTGGTGCTCTACTACGCCGACCAGGGCAGCGAGAGCGACGAGAAGCTACGCCTGCTCGCCTCCACCGTGCAGGGCTCGCCCGCACTGCGGTCCGGGGTGTGAGACCCCAGGACCCACCGGGTACCCACCTCCTGACAGGTACGCAAACCCGCCACATTCAGGAGGCGACGACCCGTGGGCTCCATCCCCAGCTTGACGCTCAACAACGGCAACACGATCCCGCAGTTCGGCTTCGGTGTCTTCCAGATCGACCCCGCCGACACGGTGAAGGCGACCCGCCTAGCCCTCGAGGCCGGCTACCGGCACATCGACACCGCCCAGATGTACGGCAACGAGCGGGAGGTCGGCCAGGCAGTGGCCGAGTCCGACCTCGACCGCAGCGAGGTCTTCATCACCAGCAAGCTCAACAACGGTTACCACGAGCCCGCTGACGCCCGGCGAGCCTTCGACGGCACGCTCGAGGCCCTGGGAACCGATTACGTCGACCTCTTCCTCATCCACTGGCCGCTGCCCACCCGCTACGGCGGCGACTACGTCTCGACCTGGAACACGCTCATCGAGTTCTACCGCGAGGGACGGGCCCGATCGATCGGCGTCTCGAACTTCCAGCCCCACCACCTACGCCGGCTGCACGAGGAGACCGAACTCCCGCCGGCCGTGAACCAGATCGAGGTGCACCCCTACTTCACCCAGGACGACGTCCGCGCCTTCTGCCGCGAGCACCAGATCGCCGTCGAGGCGTGGTCGCCGATCGGCCAGGGGCTCGTGCTCGACGATCCGACGATCGTGTCGATCGCCCGCCGCCTCGACAAGACGCCTGCCCAGGTGGTCTTGCGGTGGCACATCCAGCACGACCACATCGTCTTCCCGAAGTCGGTGACGCCGGAGCGGATCGCCGAGAACATCGACATCTTCGACTTCGAGCTGTCGTCGCAGGACAGCGAGGCGATCTCGGCGCTCGACCGGGGCCAGCGCACCGGGCCGGACCCGGACACCTTCGACATGATCCCGGAGTGACGAACCGAGTAGACCTGTAGTCATGACCGAGCGCACGCGCCCCGAAGCGAGGGCCGCCGTCTACACCCGGCACGGCGGCTCCGACGTGATCGAGATCGTCGGGCGCGACAGCGGCGACCCGGGGCCGGGCGAGGTGCGGGTCCGCATCATTCGCTCGGGCGTCAACCCGACGGACTGGAAGGCGCGACAGGGCAGCGGGTCGGGCCCGGGCGAGCCGGTCGAGCCGGCCCAGGTGCCGAACCAGGACGGCGCGGGGGTAGTCGAGGCGGTGGGTCAGGGTGTCGACGCGGCGTGGCGCGGGGTGCGCGTCTGGATCTGGGAGGCCGCCTACGGCCGCCCCGACGGCACCGCGCAGGAGTTCGCGGTTGTGCCGGCGAGCCACGTCGTCGCCCTCCCGGACCGCGCCTCCTTCGATCTCGGCGCGAGCCTGGGGGTGCCGTTCCTGACGGCACATCGCTGCCTCACCGTGGCCGAGTTCGGACCGTCGCGGCTCGGCCCCGGCGCGCTCGCCGGGAAGACGATCCTGGTGGCCGGTGGGGCCGGGGCGGTCGGCAACGCCGCGATCCAGCTCGCCCGCTGGTCCGACGGCACCGTGATCACCACCGTCAGCGGGCCGGAGAAGGCCCAGCTCGCGGCCCGCGCGGGGGCCGACCACCTGCTCAACTACCGGGAGCAGGATGTCGAGGCGGAGGTCCGGGCCATCGCCCCGCACGGCGTCGACATGGTGGTGGAGGTGGCCGCTTCGAACGCGGCCCTCGATGTCGCGCTGCTCGCCGAGCACGGCACGGTGGCCTGCTATGCCGCCACCGGCGACGAGCAACTGCAGCTTCCGGTGCGCTCCCTGATGGCCAAGAACGCCCGCTGGCAGTTCGTCCTGGTCTACGGCGTCACCGGGCGCCCCAAGACCCACGCGCTGGAGGATGTCGCTGCGGCGGTGCTCGACGGCCGGGTGGGCGTGGGGCAGGAGCACGGCGTGCCGCTGCACCACTTCACGCTGGAGCAGACCGCCCAGGCCCACGACGCGGTGGAGCAGGGCGCCGTCGGCAAGGTGCTCATCGACGTCGGCTAGGGAGCGCTCTCCGGCACACAGCGGCAGGTGCAACCATCGAGTGGTGGCACCCACCTCCCAAGGACTGCGCATCGCGATGCTGGCCGTCGGCGCAGTGGTGGCCGGCGCCGATCAACTCAGCAAGTCCCTCGTGCTCGCCACGCACGCCGGCACACGGCCGGGTTCGGGTGGCGGCTGGATCTCGATCGTGCTCGCGCGCAACCACGGCGCCAGCACCGGCATCGGCGCCGATCATCCGCTGATCGTCACCGGGATCGAGATCGTCGCGATCGGGTTCGTGACAGCGCTGGCCCTGGGCACCCGGAACCGGGTGGTGGCGATCTCACTGGCGCTCGTCCTTGGCGGGGCGCTGGGCAACCTGCTCGACAGGTTCGTGCGCGCCCCAGGTCTCGGGCGAGGCGCGGTGGTCGACTGGATTCACTTCGGCGGCCGCGGGGGCAGCCTCGACGTCGCCGACGTCGCGATTCAGCTCGGGGCGATCGTGGCCCTGGCCGCGACCTTCGTCGGCAGCCGGCGACCGCATCCTGCGCGGGCCGGCCGTCCAGCGCCGAACTCCGGCAGCTGAGCCTCAGGCCGTGGGCGACCCGCACCACAGGCAGCGCTCCGACTCCAGTGACCACATGTGGCCGTTGCGACGGCAGTACAGCTCGCGGCTGCGTGAGGTCAGGGCGTCGACTAGCAGGATCTTCGGCAGCCGGGCGGCGGCCTGCGGCCACGCGGCGTTGAGGATGTCCGGGATCGTCATGTGCTCCTCCGCGGGTACAGCTCCATAGTCCGCGTGGAGTTGTTACAGCTGCCGGCAGACACGTGACGGTGAGATCAACCCTCGGCTCAGAAGTTAGGTGGGTAGCCGGGGCACGTACGGCGCCTCGAGTGCGCCGATCGCGCGCTGCGGCTGACCTTGAGGCCCGACGAACCCAGCCGGGTGTGCGCCATGGGAATTTCCTCTCCTCGGGGATCGCTATACCGACGGTAGGGCGGCGGCGTTGCGAGCGTTCGTGCAGTCGTTTGACAGCCGGAGTTAGGATAATGAGGTGCCTCACGATGAGGTGCCTCATTATTATTTCAGGAGAGTTTCAGTGCCGCAGAAGGGTCCGGTGCCGGTCGAGGACGTGTCCGCAGTCGCCGTGGGACAGGCCTATCTCGAGCTGCACCACGGGCTGCACCGCATCGTCGATCAGCGCATGACCAACGCCGGCCTCTCGCTCACGAAGGCCAAGGTGCTGATGCGGCTCACTGCGGACGGCCCGATGAATCAGGCCACCCTGGCGGCCCAGCTCGGCTTCGCGCCCCGCTCGGTCACCGACACCGTCGACTCGCTCGAACGTGAGGGGCTCGTCACCCGCGCCGAGGACGACACCGATCGTCGGGCCCGGATCGTCACCCTCACCCCCGCCGGCACCGAGGCCTGGGAGAAGGCCCAGATCGTCAGGGCCAAGGTCATGGACGAGATCTTCGGCGGCCTCAGCCCACAGGAGCGCGCGACGCTCGTCGCCCTCCTCACCGACATCCGCAACAACCTCCCGTCAGGAGCATGCAATGTCCGCAAGTAGCGCAGCCACAAAGCCTGACCATCGCTGGCTAGTCCTCATCGTCGTCTCGATCGCGCAGCTGATGGTGGTGCTGGATGCCACCGTCGTGAACATCGCGCTGCCCTCCGCGCAGGTCGACCTCGGCTTCGGCAACAGTGAGCGACAGTGGGTCGTCACCGCCTACGCTCTCGCCTTCGGCAGCCTGCTGCTGCTGGGTGGACGCATCGGCGACCTGATCGGTCGCAAACGGACCTTCCTCATCTCCCTCGTCGCGTTCGCTGCGGCCTCCGCGCTCGGCGGCGCCGCACCGGACTTCGGTGTCCTCGTCCTCGCCCGTGCCCTGCAGGGGGTGGCCGGTGCCCTGCTCGCGCCCGCGGCCCTGGCCACGCTCGTGACGACCTTCCAGGATCCGCGTGACCGCGGTAAGGCCTTCGGCGTCTTCGGCACCGTAGCCGTCGGCGGCGGTGCAGTCGGACTGATCCTCGGCGGCGTCCTCACCCAGTACCTGTCGTGGCGCTGGTGCATGTACGTCAACGTCGTCTTCGCCGCCGCAGCCTTCGTCGGTGCGCTCGTCTACATGAGCGAGGTCAAGCCGGCGGTGCGCCCGCGCATCGACGTGATCGGCGCGCTACTGGCCGGAGCCGGGCTCTTCAGCCTCGTCTTCGGGTTCGCCCAGGCCGAGACCGACGGCTGGGCCTCCGCGACCACGATCGTCTCCCTCGCTGTCGGCGTGGTCCTCCTCGCGGCCTTCGTCCGAGCCGAGCAGAAGGTCGCCCAGCCACTGCTGCCACTGCGCGTCGTCGCTGACCGTGCCCGCGGGATGGCCTTCGCCGCCGTGGGCATCGCCGGGCTCGCGATGTTCGGCCTGTTCCTCTTCCTCACCTACTACCTACAGCAGGTAAAGGGCTTCAGCCCCGTGACCTCCGGCCTCGCCTTTCTGCCGATGATCGCCTGCGTCATGATCAGCTCGAACACGTCGAACATCATCACGCTGCCCCGCTTCGGTCCGCGCATCGTGATCACCGTCGGGATGGTGCTGGGCTTCGTCGGCCTCTCCTACCTGAGCCGGATCAACGTGCACTCCTCCTACGCCGGCTCCGTGCTGCCCGCCCTGATCGTCATGGGGCTCGCGATGGGCATGGTGATGGCGCCTTCGATGAACACCGCCACCGCCGGGGTGCAGCCACGCGACTCCGGTGTGGCAGCTGCGATGGTCAGCACGATGCAGCAGGTCGGCGGCTCCATCGGTACGGCGGTCATGAGCACGATCGCCGCGTCGGTGACGGCCAGCTACATCTCCTCGCACGGCCACGTGCGTGGCCTCGACGCCGTCGCCTTCACCCACGGCTACTCGACGGTCTTCCTCGTCTCGGCCTGCACCTTCGCCGCGGGAGCCGTCCTCGCGGCCGCCCTCTTCCCCTCCAAGGCCCGCCTCGCCGCGATGCGCGAGTCCGTCCAGTCGCCGGCGGGTGCGGCCACCAGTGCACCCGCGGACACGGTCCTCGCCGCGCACTAACAGACCCAGGGAGTGGCTAGGGGGTGTTGCGACCCCCTAGCCTGGGTGAGGGCCCCCTCGCGGTGGTGGCAGGTCGGGGGCGACAGTGAGCGACAAGGCAAGGCTGCTCGCACAGCTGGCCCGGGCCGTGGCCGCCCACGCCGACGCGCATCCCCTTCCGCTGCGGCTCTGCCTGGCCTGCGTGCGAATCCTCGGGGTCGACGGCTGTGCGCTGACCGTCGCCTACACCAACGCCAACCGGGTGACGCTCTGCGCGACCGATCCGGTGGCCGAGCGCCTCGAGGATCTGCAGGACGTGCTGGGCGAGGGGCCGGGGCCGGAGGCCTACGAGTCGGGACGGCTGATCGTCGCGCGGCTCGGTGCCGACGGCGATGCCGCCGGGCGCTGGCCGATGTTCAACGAGTCGGCCCATGCGGCAGTCGGCGCCCTCACCCTGTACGCGCTGCCCATGCGGCCGGACTCGGTGACCCTGGGCGTGCTCACGCTGCATCAGCGCGCCGCAGAGCAGTTGGAGTACGACCTCGAGGTGGCGCAGTTCCTCGCCGATGCGCTCGGCGCGGCGCTGCTCAACGACGCACGCGCCGAGACCGACCTGCTGAGCGGGCCGTGGAGCAGCCGGTCGCAGATCCATCAGGCCACCGGCATGGTCGTGGCCCAGCTGCGGATCAGCCCGGCCGACGCCCTCGTTCTGCTCCGCGCCCATGCCTACGCCCACGACACCAGCCTGGCCGCGATCGCTGCAGACGTGCTGCAGCGCCGGCTCGACTTCTCCACCACCGACGACTCCGGAGACGAGACGCGATGACCGGCAAGACCACCGCCCAGGCCATCGCCGACGCCACCGCAGCGCTACTGCACCCGGGCGAGGTCACTGACCTGCTCGCTGCGCTGATCCGGGACTGCGCCGACGTCCTCGGCGCCGACGCCATCGGCATCCTCGTCACCTCGCCCGACGGCGGCACGGAGCTGCTCAGCGCGACCTCACACCGCGTTGCCGAGCTCGAGCTGTACCAGATCCAGCAGCAGGCGGGCCCCTGCATCGACGCGATCGCCCACAACGCCGCCCAGGACTGCAGCGGCGCGGCTGCCCTGAAGGCGCGCTGGCCGGACATCGGCGACGCCATCGCGGCCGCCGGGTTCGAGTCGGTGCACGCGTACCCGATCCGCTGGCACGACACGGCGATAGGAGCGATGAACGTCTTCGGCGACGCCCGGCCGCCGCACGCCGACCAGGGCCTGATCGGGCAGTCCTTCGCCGACATCGCGGCCCTAGTCCTCGCGCACTCCACCGACCTCACGGTCGCCGACATCGCAGACCGCATCCGGGCTGCCCTCGCCTCCCGCACCCTGATCGAGCAGGCGAAGGGGGCGCTGGCGTACGCGGAGCGGATCGAGATGGCCGAGGCCTACGCGCGCCTCGTCGCGATCGCAGCTGGCAACGGCCAGCCGCTCTCAGCGGTAGCCGCAGCCGTGCTCGACCATGCCCGGGCCGGCTGACGCGCAGCCTGCACGCCGTTACTTGAGGACGGCGTCGATCGTCTTCTTCAGTGCCGAGGGCTGGGCCGGCGAGTGCGGCGCCTTGGCCTTGGCCTCGAGCAGGCGCTCACCGAGTTCGGAGAGCTGCTTGCGGCCGAGCCCGGCTCGAACCTTCGGGAACCACTCGTCCTCCTCCTCCTCGATGTGGTGGGTGACGTTCTCGATCAGCACGGTCGTCTTGGCCTCGAAGCGTTCGGCGTCGGCCGGCATCCCGAAGAGCTCCATGCAGAGCAGGTCGGCGACGTGGTGCTCCTCGTAGGACTCGAGAACGTCGTCTTCGAGGTCGGGCAGGAGGCGGCGGACCTCGGGATACATCACCTCGTTCTCGATGTAGGTGTGCACCGTCAGCAGCTCGATGATCTTCGCGACCAGGTCGGCCTTCTTCTTGGTGGCGCGCTCTCCAGCGGACTCGAACTCGCGGAAGAGCCGCTTGATCTCCTTGTGGTCTGCTTTGAGCAGAACGATGGCGTCGGTGGACATGTCGGGCTCCCGGGGAGTCTGGGGGTGCCGGCTATTTCGGCGTCCGAGTCGATGTACCCATCGCGGCGGGCGTTCCACCCCCTGGCACGAGGCAGGTCACAGCACGGTTGAACTCTCCTCGCGCTGGGCACCCTCGCCACGCCCCGGCAACGAGGGCGTCCCTGTCGACCGCGAAGAAACGGCGTTACCCATGCCCAGCTCAGAATCACCCACGGCGCCGTCCGCCATCACCGAGATCTGGCCGGGGTCGGCGTACCCCCTCGGCGCCACCTACGACGGCTCCGGCACGAACTTCGCGCTCTTCAGCGAGATCGCCGAACGCGTGGAGCTCTGCCTCTTCGACGATGACGGCGTCGAGACCCGGGTGACCCTGCCCGAGGTCGATGGTCACGTGTGGCACGCCTTCCTTCCCGGGATCGAGCCGGGACAGCGCTTCGGCTAACGCGTGCACGGCACGTACGACCCAGCGGCCGGGCATCGATGCAACCCGAACAAGCTGCTCCTGGACCCGTATGCGAAGGCCATCGACGGCACCTTCGACTGGGACCAGTCCCTGTTCAGCTACAACTTCGGCGAACCGGAGAGCCGCAACGACGACGACTCGGCCACGCACATGCCCAAGTCGGTGGTCGTCAACCCGTTCTTCGACTGGTCCACCGACCGGCCGCCGCGCACTGCCTACGCCGACACCGTGATCTACGAGGCCCATGTGAAGGGGCTGACCCAGACCCACCCTGACGTGCCGGAGCAGCTGCGCGGCACGTACGCGGCCATCGCCCATCCGGTGATCATCAGCCACCTCAAGGATCTCGGCGTCACCGCACTCGAGCTGATGCCGGTGCACCACTTCGCCAACGACTCGACGCTCATCGACAAGGGCCTGTCGAACTACTGGGGCTACAACACGATCGGCTTCTTCGCCCCGGATGCGAAGTACGCGGCCAACACCTCGGCCGGTTCGCAGGTGCAGGAGTTCAAGTCGATGGTTCGCTCCCTGCACGAGGCGGGCATCGAGGTGATCCTCGATGTCGTCTACAACCACACGGCCGAGGGCAACCATCTCGGCCCCACGCTCTCCCTGCGCGGCATCGACAACGCCGCGTACTACCGGCTGGTCGAGGACGACCTGCGGTACTACATGGACTACACCGGCACCGGGAACTCGTTCAACGTCCGGCATCCTCACTCACTGCAGCTGCTGATGGACTCGCTGCGCTACTGGGTCACCGAGATGCACGTCGACGGCTTCCGCTTCGACCTCGCCTCGACCCTGGCACGCGAGTTCTACGACGTCGACCGCCTCTCCACCTTCTTCGAGCTGGTGCAGCAGGACCCGGTCGTCAGCCAGGTGAAGCTGATCGCCGAGCCGTGGGACGTTGGCCCGGGCGGCTACCAGGTCGGCAACTTCCCGCCGCAGTGGACGGAGTGGAACGGCAAGTACCGCGACACCGTCCGGGACTTCTGGCGCGGGGAGCCTGCCACGATCGGTGAGTTCGCGGCCCGCCTCACCGGCTCGGCCGACCTCTACGAGCACTCGGCCCGCCGCCCGGTCGCGTCGATCAACTTCGTCACCGCCCACGACGGCTTCACGCTGCTCGACCTCGTCTCCTACAACGAGAAGCACAACGAGGCCAACGGCGAGGACAACAACGACGGCGAGAGCCACAACCGCTCCTGGAACTGCGGTGCCGAGGGCCCCTCCGACGACCCTGCCGTGCGCGCGCTGCGGGCCCGGCAGCAGCGCAACTTCATCACCACCCTGCTGCTCTCCCAGGGCGTGCCGATGAT
>JAOPUX010000095.1 GCA_025963285.1 Jatrophihabitans sp. | reverse complement strand
GGCACTCACGTTCGCCCAGGCCGGGTTCATCGTGATCTCCACCGAAGCGGAACCCCTCGGCCAGGAGTGGGCTGGTGACGATTTCATTCAGGCGCAGCTCGCGGCGTGGCAGTACGGGATGAACATGTTCGCGCCCGGCCCGGTGTTCCTCTACGGCGGCAGCATGGGCGGGTTGGGGACGCTGGTGACGATGGCGTCCCGGATCATCCCCGGTGTCGCTGGCCTGATCCTGAACCAGCCGGTGTGCTCGCTGCGGGCAGCCTACGACTCGACCGGGCTGCGGGCAGGCGTGGTGCAGGCCTACAACCTCGGCTCCTACCCCGACCCCACCTATGAGGCGAAGACCGGCCCTTCGGCGACATGCCGGTACGGGCACGACCCGCTCTCCACCGACATGCCCGGCTGGGCGTTGGGTGGCGTCCCCATCTGGATCGAATACTCACCGGACGACAACACCGTCCCCGAAGCGCAGCACGCGCTGCCGTTCATCGCGAAGTACGGGTCATGGAACCAGATCACCCAACTGATCGGGTCCGGTGACCACGGCGCGTCAGGCCAGTTCGGGCCGTTCTTCGCCGCGCAGGTCGCGTGGGCGAAGCAGATCGTCGGAGGCCTCACATGACGTCGATGAACTTCCCCGGTGACGGCACCCTCGATCAGGTGAAACCACCTCAGGGCGACGTCGCGATGAACAGCCACAAACTGACCGGGCTGGCGAACGGTGTCGCATCCACCGATGCTGCGACGGTCGGGCAGCTCCCATCTGGGGCGGCTGCGGTGCCGCTCTGGGCAGCGTCCACCGCCTACACCGCATACCAGCGGGTCATCCTCCCCACTGGCGGGAAAGGCTACCGGGCGACGGCGGGGACGAGCCGGTCCACGTTCGACGCTACGGAGCGGGCGGCGTGGACGTTCGAGGCTGGCGGACACGCTGAGAGCCTCGCCGCAGGTGTGACGGCGTGGGTGTGCCCGGCTGGGATCACTCAGGCACGGTTCCGGCTCACCGGCGCTGGCGGTTCCGGCGGGGCTGCAGGGTCGGACGCACTCACTTCCGGTATCGGCACCCAGGTCGGTGGCGGCGGTGGGGGGGCGGGGCAAGTGCTCGAGGCGTTCATCACCGGCCTCACCGCCGCGACCAGCTACGTCACCGCGATCGGCTCCGGTGGTGCGGCACCGGCTGGTGGTGCGGCGTCCAGCGGCGCGACCGGCAACGCGGGCGCCAACGGCAGCCAGGGCGGTAACACCACCATCACGATCGGCGCCGTCACCTACACCGCCCTCGGTGGATCTCGGGGTAGCGCGTCCGCAGCGAAGTCCACCACGTCAGTCGGTGGTGGACTTCCTGCTGCAGGCGCGGCACGGTCAAGCACCACCGCCGGTATCCCGGGTATGGGTGGCACGGCCAGCACGTCGAGCGGCAGCTACTCCCTCGCGTTGGGCAGCACCATCGGCGGAGGTGGTGGCGCCCCGTCCACGGCGACACCGAAGGGCGGCGCGGGCGGTAACGCAGCGACGTCGCCGGGGATGCTTGTCGACGTCGCATCCGGTACGCCGACAGCTACCGCGGCGGGAGCGAACGGCACCACGGCCACCGTCCCCGGCTGCGGCGGCGGTGGAGGCGGCGGCGGTGGCGCTGGTGGTGCTGGCGGCAACGGCGGCGCTGGGGCAGACGGGCAGATCGCCATCAGCTTCTAAGTTACGTCAACCTGATCTGAGCACGGCCCTACCTGGCCCTCACTCCCTACCCGGGGAGTGAGGGCCAGATTTTGTCGTTGTCGGCCGCTACCCTCACCGCGTGGAGTTCACCGACCCCGAGCCCTACACCGTCGAGCTCGTCCGCAACGCGGCCGGCGTCTGGGTGGAGACTGGAGGCCCCACCGTCTGCCCCAGATGCGGCACCCCGTACCGGGAGAACGTCACCCGCGCCTACCAGCCCTGCAACTGCCGCGGCGAAGACGGCCACCGCACCTGGTACTGCCGGGCCTGCCGCCACACCGTCCACGTGCCCCGCCACTACGGACCAGACGGCTACGGATACACCCCAGTCCCGAGGGGGACTAGCTAGCTCGGGGCATCCGCCGGAGTCGTTCCTCGTCGAGCAGCGCCGAGCGCTGAGAACTAGGCAGGAACGAGCTCGTTCGACTCGCGGAGGAGTTGGCGGTTCTGCCAATCGGCATCGTTCGTGTTGCCGCCGACAGCGTGGATGGCTGTGCGGATGGCGGAATCGGCCTTCTCGACCGCGGCCTTCCAGGACTTCGCCTTCGCTGCGATCTCGATCTCGACCGTCCCCGTGGAGAGCTCCACGCCCACTCCGGCGTCGAAGATGCAGTCATCCTCGAGCGCTAGGAGAGCTTCCATGAGTGCATCGGTCTCTGCGTCGAGGTTCACGGCCGGGCCGCCGGCCGTGCTGGTAACTGTGAACGCGCGGATCACTCCAACGGTCACGGTCATGATGTCGCCTCGCCCTCGTCCTTCGGTGCGCAGTTCTGCCGCTTGAGCCACTGCTGCACGTTCTTGCCATAGTTCGCGCCGCTCGGGGTCAGGTGGATCATGCGCTTGTGGTCCCCGCACGGACACTTAACCGAATAGTAGGTCTTGCCCCGCTCAATCTGCCATGAAGCCATGTCGAATGCGACCAACAGCATCTCCAGGTCTTTCCGGGGATGCTTCGGCCAGTAGCCCATGGCGGGTCAGCCTAGCGTTTCCGGGGGTCAGCTGGCGATCTTGCGGCGTTCGTCGAGCCGCTTCACGACCGGCCATAGCTCTGGCGGCAACGCGCCGATCCGGGTAGGGGAGTCGAGGACCGCGACGACGAGCTGCCAGAACCGGGTGGCGGTGAGACTGAACTGGTCGCGGATCGCCTTGTCGCGTGCGCCCTCGCGGCGGTAGCGGCGGCCGGCGAGGGTGACCAGTTCGGTGTCGGTGGGGACGTCCATACCCGGGAAGCTACGGGGAAGGTCCGACAGTTCCGCGGCCGAAATGCACCGTAGCCACGGCCCATTCCTTGGCCGTGGCTACCACCGTGGCTACATCTGAACCCTGGTTCTACTGCTTGTTCCCGTACTATTTGGTGCGCCGCGAGGGACTTGAACCCCCAACCCGCTGATTAAGAGTCAGCTGCTCTGCCAGTTGAGCTAGCGGCGCGCAGGGCTTCGACCCACTGAGTGGGCCGAGGACACACATTACCAGTCCGCCGGAGGTGCCCGTGCCCGTGCCCGCGCAAGCGTGGGACGGTCGGTGCGCGGCAGGCCAGGGTGCGGAGCTAGTATCCGGCCAGACCGTGGCACCGCGTTGGACCGCTAGCGCAGCCCGGAATGAGCGTCACGGAGCGTCCATGTTGCCCCGCCGCGACACCGATCCCTCGGTTCGCTCAGTACCGATCTCGGAGGCGCCGCTCGCCGCCTTCGGTGCCCCGGAGACCTGGCCTCCCGAACTGGTGGCCGGTGTCCAGGCGGTGCGTGTCAATCCGACGCCGACGGCGCTGTGGTGGGGCCTGGACGCACCACCGTTCCACAATCCGGCCGCGGCACCGCTGCTCTCCGGCGCCGTGCTGGAGCAGCTCGTGCCGATGCTTGACGTGGCTCGCGCGACGACCACGCCCGCCAGCGCGACGGTGGTGGTGCCAGGCACCGGCCAGTGGGCCGTCCAGCTGCGCGGCGTGGCCGACGCCGAGGGTGTGGTGCAGGGCGTGCTGCTCGTGGCCATGGACCTCGGCGACGTGGTGGCCGGGTACGAGATGGAGCGGCAGCGTAGCGAGATCCACGCCGCGAACCTGGAGGCGGCGCTGGCCAGCAACCGCCAGATCGGTACGGCGATCGGCATTCTGATGGCGCACCGCCGGATCACCGAGGACGGCGCCTTCGAGCTGCTTCGCGAGGTGAGCCAGCGCCAGCACCGCAAGCTCCGCGCGGTCGCCGACGACGTCATCCTCACCGGCACGATTCAGGACTGATCGGTTAGTCCACGAGCCCGACTGGGTAGGAGTCTTCAGGGTCCCCGGGTTGAAAGATGCAGCGCGCGGACCGCAATGAAGACGAAGGCGGGGCAGTGCGATGACGGCGTTGGCGACGAAGCCAGAGGCCAACCGAGGTCCGGACGTGGAGATCACCACCCTGCACGCCGACAGCACCCGGGCCGAGGTCCGAGTGGTCGGGGAGCTCGACGGTTCGGCAGCCGTGCTGCTGCACGAGGTGATCGACGGGCATGTCCGCGCGGGCCGGCGTTACCTTCGCGTCGACCTCGGCGGAGTACAGCGGGTCGGCCCCTCTGGCGCGGCGACCCTCGCCGGCGCCCACGACCGGCTGCTCGCCCGCCGCGGAACCGTGATCCTGACCGGCGTCAATGCCGCCCTACGCAAGCAGTTCCGCGAGCACGGCCTGGCCGACCGGCTCCTGATCGTCGCACCCACCGCGGCGGAGTCGATCTAGCTCAGCCGGGGAAGGTCCCGGTACGCACCAGTTCCTCGGCGACGACCCGCAACTTCACGTTGGTGACCTGCGAGGCCTGCACCATCAGGTCGAAGGCCTGCGTCGCCGCGAGGCGGTGCCGCTCCATCAGGATGCCCATGGCCTGTCCGATGAGCTCCCGGCTCTCCATCGCCGCGCGGAGGTTCAGCTCCTTGTCGATGTTGGACAGCGCCAGCCCGACATGCGTGGCGTAGGCATTCGCGAGCGCCTCGGAGACGTCGGTGAAAGAGTGCGGCCGGGTGGAGTACAGGTTCAGGGCAGCCAAGCGGTCGCGGGGCGTGGCGAGGCGGCAGGCGTACATGCTGCGCAGCCCGAGCACGCTCGCCTCGGCCGCGAAGGAGGGCCAGCGGTCGTCGGTGTTGAGGTCGTCGATCCGGTAGGTGTCGGCGTCGAGTAGCGCGGTGATGCACGGCCCGGCGCCGTTGCGCTCCTGGATCTTGTCGCACTGGGCCGCCAAGTCGCCGACGGAGGCCGGGGTGTCGATCCGGCCGCCCTTGAGCACCGAGATGCCCGCCTGCTCGCAGCCGGGCACGATCTCGATGGCGAGGGCCAGCGCGCGCTCGAGGAGTTCTTGGACGCTCGGCGCTCCGGCAGCCTGGTTGCTCAGCTCGGCGATCAGTTCCAGAGCCAACTGCGGGGAGACGAGGCCTTCAGCCACGGGGGATCCCTCCTAAGTCGGCACCAGCACCCGCCGCGGCGTGTCGCACGACGGGTACCGGTGATACCTCGGTGGGGTGAGTGACGGGACTCGAACCCGCGACATCTGCGACCACAACGCAGCGCTCTACCAGCTGAGCTACACCCACCATGCCAGCGTCGAGACGAGCTCAACGCCGAGCCGGATCAGTCTACCCGGCCGCGAGCAGCTTCGAGAACCGCATTGGCTGCGGCCTGGGCGGTGTCCAGATCCGGGCCGGGCGGGGCGACGAAGAGCGTGCGCCGGTAGTACTCCAGTTCGTGGACGCTCTCGTAGATGTCGGCCAGCGCCCGGTGCGCCAGACCCTTCTCCGGTTGGGACTGGTAGATCCGCGGATACCAGCGCTTGGCCAGCTCCTTGAGCGAGCTGACATCGATCATCCGGTAGTGCAGGTGCTCGTCGAGCGCGCGCATGTCCCGGTTCAGGAAGCCGCGGTCGGTGGCGATCGAGTTGCCGCAGAGCGGGGCGCTGCGCACCTCGGGCACGAAGGACTTGATGTAGTCGAGGACCAGCTTCTCGGCCTGCGCCATGGTGACCGTGGAGGCCCGGACCTCCTCGGTGAGGCCGGAGGAGGCGTGCATGTCGCGCACGTAGGGCACCATTCCGGCGAGTACGTCGTCGTCGGCATGGATGATCACGTCGAGCCCCGGGTCCAGCACGGTGAGTTCGGCATCGGTCACGAGCACGGCCACCTCGATCAGGGCGTCACGCTCGAGATCCAGACCCGTCATCTCGCAGTCGATCCATACCAGCCGGTCGCTCATCCACTGAGGCTATACGGCGGGTCTAGCGTTGCCTGTGCAGCCAACCATGCCGAGCGCTCGAGGAGAACTTCGTGACACGTGAACTGCTCGATCCGCAGGCGATCGCCGATGGGCTGGCCGGGCTGGACCCGGGCTGGTCGGCGGACGGCACGAAGCTGACCCGCTCGATCGAGTTCGCCGACTTCGGCACCGCGGTGCAGTTCGTCAGCCTGCTGGCGCCGTTCGCGGAGGAGCTCGACCACCACCCCGACCTGAGGCTGACCTGGCGCTGGGTCGCGGTGGAGCTGACGACCCACAGCGCCGGCGGCGTGACGGCGCTCGATCTGCAGCTGGCCGGCCTGGTCGACGAGGTGGCGGCCGGCCTGCCGCTGGCCTGAGCTCCCCGCTCTACCCGCCGAGCACCCGGTTCAGCTCGACGCTCATCAGCTCGATCACCTTCTGCAGGCCCCGCATCGGCCGGATCATCACGGTGAAGCTGGTCAGCTGGCCGGCCTCGTTCCAGCGCATCATGTCGATGCCGTGCGCCAGGATGCCGTCGAGCGGTGCCTCGAACTCGAGCACCGCGCCGGTGTCGGAGCTCCATTCGTCGACGTAGCGCAGCGTTGGGCCGAGCACGGTCAGCGCCGCACCGAGATAGGCCTTGGTGAGCTCCTTGCCCTCCTGCGGCTTGAAGACGGCGGGGGAGCGGAAGACGCAGTCGTCGGCCAGCAGCACGTCGAGGGCGGCGACGGCGTCGTAGCCCGGCTCTTCCCTGGACGCGACGATGGTGTGCCACGCGGCGAGGGGAGTGGGTCGATCGGACATGGGCCCCAGCCAACACGCTGAGGGGCGTCCTCACAACCGCGTGGGACAGTTGCGCCATGACGCCCGTGACCGGCACCCGATTCTGGCGCGGCGTCAACCACGCGATCATCAGCGTGATGCACCTGACGCTGCTGCTGACGGCGCGCCGCAGGTACCGCAACGTCGAGCGGATCCCCGCCGAGGGTGGGGTGCTGGTGGTCTCGAACCACGTCTCGCTCTTCGATGCCTTCGCCCTGCCGCACGCCGTCCGCTCCGCGGGGCGAAACCCCCTTGGGATGGGCAAGGTCGAGCTCTTCCGCATCCCGGTGCTGGGTGGCTGGTTCGCCAAGATCGGGCACGTCTCGGTCGATCGCGCGGCACCGTCGCCCTCGGCGGCCCTCGCGCCGGCTGCCGAGGCGCTGCGCCAGGGCAAGGTGCTGTGCATGTACCCCGAGGGCACCATCAACACCACGCCGGAGCTCGGCCTCGTGCCGGGACGCACCGGGGTGGCGCGGCTGGCGCTCGCCTCAGGCGTTCCGGTGGTGCCGATCGGGCAGTGGGGTCCCCAGCTGGCGCTCACGCCGAAGGGGCGGGTGGCGCTGCTGCGCGTGCCGCGGCTCTTCGGCTGGTTTCGCTCTCCGCGGCGCCCGCGCCGTCCGCTCTGCCTGCTGACGGTGGGCGAGCCGATCAGCCCCGCCGAGCTGCTGGCCGTGGCCGGGCCGGGTCCGGAGCCGGACCTGCGGGCCGTCACCGACTTCCTGATGGCGCGGATCGGCGCCCTGGTGGCCGAGCTCTCCGGGCTGCCGGCCTCAGCGACCCTGGACGCGGGCACGCCGGCCGTTGCGCACCGGAGCGGCCGGCATCAGTGATGCGCCCGCACCGCGACACGCCGCGAGAGTGGTGCGTGGGTATCAGTGATACGCCCCGCTAGGGCTTGCTGCGCCAGCCGGCCATGCCGAGGGCGATCAGCCGCAGTTGCTTCTCTGAGCGCTCCAGGATGGCCCGCTCGTCGCCAGGGTGCCGGGCGTCGACTTCGAGCAGGTCCATCACCGAGGCGAGCATGGCGGCCACCATCAGGTCGGCCGTCATCTCCAGGTCGTCGGACGTCCAGTCGAAGCCGGCGGTGAGGCGGGCCAGGTCGACCGAGAGCTCGCTGGTGAAGAGGCGCAGCTCCGTCTCGATCGCGCGGCGGACCGAGCGCACCCCGCCGTAGCGCTCGCGGGAGAGGAAGCGGAACTGATCAGGGTTCTGCCGCACCTGGATGCCCAGCACCTCGACGGTGCCCTTGATGATGTCGCCATGGCTGGCCACGCCCCGCCGGGCGTCGCGGATCATCTGCCGCAGCGGGCGCATCGACTCATCGACGAGCTCGACGCCGAGGGCGTCCATCGATTCGAAGTGCCGGTAGAACGCGGTGGGGACGATGCCGGCGTCGCGCGCCACCTCGCGCAGCGAGATCGAGGCCAGCGAGCGCTGGCCGATGAGCTTGAGGGTGACGTCGAGCAGCTTCTGGCGCGTGTGTTCCTTGCGCTCTGCCCTGCTCTTGACCTCGGTCACAAGAAAAAGATACGCCCGTACTCCGGATTTTGTTGAAAGCGGCGCGTACGCCAGGTCACACGGTTAGTCGTTGACAGCAGCTGGGCACCCTAGACACACTAGTTCCAGTGAACAGCTGTACACCGAACTCTCTCTGACCCGAAAGGAGCGCGCCATGACGGCCCTGCTGCCGAAGCGTTCGAACCGCTCGCCTCGCCGCCTGTCGCCCCTGCGTCGGCTTGAGCCCCTGCGACTCTTCGAGGCGCTGGCCACCCCGCACGGCGTCGACCGCTACCTCGAGCTCGTCAACCCGATGCTCACGGTCCGCGAGCTGCGGGCGGAGGTGACGGCGGTGCACCGCTCGACCCTCGACTCGGTCACCCTCACCCTGCGTCCGACCCGGCAGTGGCGAGGCTTCAAGGCCGGCCAGTTCGTCAACGTCACCGTCGAGATCGACGGCGTTCGCCGCACCCGTTGCTACTCGCCGACCTGCTCGCAGTACCGCAAGGACGGCCTGATCGAGATCACCATCAAGCGGCACCCGGAGGGGCTGGTGTCGCAGTACCTGCACGCCAATGCCGCGCCGGGTCTCGTGGTGCAGCTGTCGCAGGCCGACGGTGTGTTCCACCTGCCGGCGCTGCGCCCGGAGCGGCTGCTGCTCGTCAGCGGCGGCTCGGGCATCACCCCGGTGCTGTCGATGCTGCGCACCCTCTGCGACGAGGGTTACAGCGGCGAGGTCGTCTTCCTGCACTACTCCAACGGCGAGCACGACGTGGCACTGCTGCGCGAACTGCGTGAACTTGCGGCCCAGCACGGCAACGTCCGCCTCGTGCTGGCCTACACCGACGCCACCGACGGTGACCTCACCGGCTTCTTCGGCCCGCACCACCTGGCCGAGGTTGCGCCGTGGTTCGCGGAGTCGCACACCTACCTCTGCGGTCCGCCCGCGCTGATGAGTTCGGTCAAGGCGCACTACGCCGAGGCCGGCCTCACGGATCTGCTGCACATCGAGGAGTTCCAGCCCGCCCCAATCGTCGTCGACGACGGCGAGCCGACCGGCACCATCGCCTTCGGCGACACCACGGCAGAGAACAGCGGCGAGACGCTGCTGGAGCAGGCCGAGGCCGCCGGGCTGACCCCGGAGTACGGCTGCCGGATGGGCATCTGCTTCTCCTGCACCCAGGTGAAGACGAGCGGCTGCACCCGCAACATCCGTACCGGCGAGCTGCACTCCGACCCTGACGAAGAGATCCAGCTCTGCATCAACGTTCCCGTCGGCGACGTCTCCATCGACCTTTAGGAGAACTGACATGACTAACGCCTCCATCACCCTGACCAAGGACCAGATCGACGAGCTCGGCCGCGAGCTCGACGCGATCAAGCTGCGCGTGATCAACGATCTGGGCAAGGAAGACCGCGACTACATCTACAACGTGATCAAGGCCCAGCGAGCGCTCGAGGTCGGCGGCCGCGCGTCGCTCTACCTCGGTTTCCTGCCGCCGTTCTGGCTGGCGGGCACCGCCGCGCTGAGCCTGTCGAAGATCCTCGACAACATGGAGATCGGCCACAACGTCATGCACGGCCAGTACGACTGGATGCGTGACCCGGCGCTGAACTCCAAGCGCTTCGAGTGGGACACCGCCTGCCCGGCCGATCAGTGGCGGCACTCGCACAACTACATGCACCACACCTTCACGAACATCCTCGACAAGGACCGGGACATCGGCTACGGCATCCTCCGGATGGACGAGACGCAGCGCTGGAACCCCTACTACCTTGGCAACCCGGCCTGGGCGTTCCTGCTCATGACGTTCTTCCAGTACGGCGTCGCGCTGCACGATCTCGAGACCGAGAACGTGATCACCGGCAAGCGCAAGCTGTCGGAGAACAAGGCGCTCTGGGACGGGATCTGGCGCAAGATCGGCCGGCAGACGCTCAAGGACTACGTGCTCTTCCCGGCGCTCACCGGCCCGCTGTTCGTCTCCACGCTTACCGCCAACGCCACCGCGAACCTGGCCCGCAACCTCTGGGCCTTCTCCATCATCTTCTGCGGCCACTTCCCGACGGGCGTCGCCACCTTCACCCAGGAGGAGACCGAGAACGAGTCGCGCGGCGAGTGGTACATCCGCCAGATGATGGGCTCGGCCAACATCACCGGCGGCAAGCTCTTCCACATCCTCTCCGGCAACCTCAGCCACCAGATCGAGCACCACCTCTTCCCGGACATCCCGGCCCGTCGGTACCCGCAGATCGCGCCCGAGGTGAAAGCGCTCTGCGAGAAGTACGGCCTGCCCTACAACAGCGGCCGCTTCTCCAAGCAGATCGGCTCGACCTGGGCGAAGATCTTCCGGCTGGCGCTGCCGATCGGCTCGCAGGACCGCTCGACGAAGCCGCCGGCGGTTACCGTGGTGGACAAGAAGCTCCGGGTCGCAGCGTAGGTTCGCCCGCTGTCAATGAAGGATGGTCACGATGGTCGGTAAGGGCGAGGCAGCGAAGGACACCGCGCAGGTACTCGTGGAGTCCGCGGCTACCCACGTCGGCCGGATCGCCACCATCCTCACCGGCGCGGTGCGCGAGGTGGCGCACGAGGTCGGCGAGTGGGCCACCGACGCCTTCGAGATGCGCGACGCCGCTCGCAAGGCCGAGGACGACCCGCTGTAGTTCGTCTCTGTCGCCCCGCGGTCTAGCGGCCCCGCGCAGCGGGGTGTGTGCAGCGGGGCGTGCGCGGCGGGCCCGCGCAGCGGGGCCGTGCCGTGGTGCCGTGCCGTGCCGTGCCGCGAGACTGCAGGGCGTGCGGTGCGGGCGTCGCGGGGTTGGCTTTGTGCGCGGTGTGGGCGTCGTGGGGTCGGCTTTGTGCGTGCAGGGTGCGCTGTCAGGCGGTGTCCGCACCGACTGCGCGCACAAAGAGCCGCCGGGCTGCCGTGCCGCGATGCCCGGCGTCTGGTCTGTGGTGTCGGGTTGGGTGGTCAGCTCGATCGGTTGGGGCTGGCTTTGTGAGCGGTGTGGGCGTCGCGGGGTCGTCTTTGTGCGTGCAGGGTGCGCTGGCAGGCGGTGTCCGCACCGACTGCGCGCACAACGTGCCGCCCCACCGACTGCGCGCACAACGTGCCGCCCCACCGACTGCGCGCACAACGTGCCGCCTGCCGCGCCGCGGTGCCCGGCGTCTGGGCTGTGGTGTCGGGTTGGGTGGTCAGCTCGGTCGGTTGGGGTTGGCTGTGCGCGGTGTGGGCGTCGCGGGGTCGGCTTTGTGCGTGCAGGGTGCGCTGGCAGGCGGTGTCCGCACCGACTGCGCGCACAACGTGCCGCCCCACCGACTGCGCGCACAACGTGCCGCCCCACCGACTGCGCG
>JAOPUX010000061.1 GCA_025963285.1 Jatrophihabitans sp. | reverse complement strand
GCCTGGGTTGTCACCGGCAACGAGCAGACGCTGGCCGAGCTCTCGCATACCGCCCTCGAGCAGCTGCGCAGCACCGTCAACCAGCTGGGCTGAGTCCAGCCCCGATCAGCTTGGTGAGGCTGCCGCTGGCAGGACACCCGCCCCGGGGCCGAGATCGAGCAGCTCCTCGAAGAAGCCGCCGATCTCCCGCTCGCGGTCGACGAGGTGAATCTCCAGGATCCAGTGGCAGCGACGGCCACTGCGGTCGAGGCGGCGCATCGGCTTGTTCGAGCCGGGCGCGATGTAGTACTCGATGTCGTCCCCGGCGATCTTCTCGTGCGGGAACTCGCCGACCAGGTGGCCGGCGTGCGGCCCACCGAACTCCCAGCCGGCCTCCTCGGCGAGCTGGCGGACGTGCGCGAAGAGCCGCTCCCCGGTGATCTCGGGATCGGCTTCGAAGTACCGCCGCCCGGCCTGCCAGATCACCTGCAGGTCGGCGCGGAGCCGGTGCTTCGCCGGGTCTTGGCCGAGCACGAAGGTGCGGCCGAAGTCAGCCTCCCACTCCTCGAAGATCGGGCCGAAGTCGAAAAAGAGGATCTCGTCGTCGCGCACGACCCGGTCCGGCGGGTTCTCCCGGTACGGGTGGAGGGTATTGGGGCCACTGCGCACGATGCGCTTGTGCCAGTGCCGGCTCACCCCGAAGAGTTCAGCGGCCAGATCGCGCACAGCGTTGCTCAGCCCGCTCTCGGTGGCACCCGGCGTGATCAGGCCGCGGCTCTGAACGGCGGCGAAGAGTTCGACGGCCTTGTCCTGCGCGTCCAGCAGCCGCGCGGAACGGACGTCCTCGTCGTGGATCATCTCGGTCATCGTGCCGACGCTAGCAAGACACGGCGGCGCCCCGGCGCGTTTGGTCTTAGGGATGCTGGGTATCTCCTGGATTCGTCCGACGATCTGTATGACAACCTGCGAGGGAGACGGGCCCTCGCTCCGCGACCTCTCGTCACCCACCGGCGCTCGATGATCTTGAGGTCGTCCTCGGTGCACCGGTAACAACGTCTGGTCAGGATCGCCGGACCGCGGGCGATAGATTGGGCGTAGGCACACCAGGGCCACGAGACGGGGTCGGCGTTGAGTTCTGAATCCGGGGGACCGGACCCGGTCGTGGGCTACGAGCAGCCGGAGTCCGCGGACCCGCGCGCCGCTCGGGGTCGCTACGACGGCACGCGCCCCGACCGCCATCGCAGCGGCGCGGCCGCCCTCGCCCTGGGCGCCCTCGGCGTCGTCTTCGGCGACATCGGCACCAGCCCGCTCTACTCGATCCAGACGGTATTCAGCGCCGATCACGCGCGCGTCCACACCAACCCCGTCGAGGTCTACGGCGTGATCTCGCTGGTGTTCTGGGCCATCACCGTCATCGTCTCAGTGAAGTACGTCGGGTTCATCCTGCGGGCCGACAACGACGGTGAGGGCGGCATCATGGCCCTCACCGCGCTGCTGCAGAAGAACCCGCTCAAGACCAAGCGTGGCAAGGCGGTGTTGATCGCACTGGGAGTCTTCGGTGCCTCGCTCTTCTACGGCGACGGCATCATCACCCCGGCCATCTCCGTGCTGTCGGCGGTCGAGGGGGTGAAGGTCTCCGCGCCCGGGCTGGGCCACTACGTCCTGCCGATCACCGTGACCGTCCTGACGCTGCTCTTCGTCATCCAGCGTTTCGGCACCGGCTTCGTCGGCAAGTTCTTCGGCCCGGTGATGCTGCTCTGGTTCGCGACGCTGGCGGCCACCGGCATCAACGGCATCCGCCGCGACCCGGCCATCCTGAAGGCGCTCTCGCCCTCCTACGGCGTGCAGTTCATCGTCTCGCACGGCACGATCGCCTTCATTGCGCTCGGCTCGATCGTGCTGGCCGTCACCGGCGCCGAGGCCCTCTATGCGGACATGGGTCACTTCGGCCGGGCGCCGATCTCGCGTTCTTGGTTCTTCGTCGTCTTCCCAGCGCTGACCCTGAACTACCTCGGCCAGGGCGCCTTGATCCTGCACGTGCCCGCTGCCATCTCGAACCCGTTCTTCCTGATCGTGCCGACGTGGGGACGCACGGCCATGGTCCTGCTGGCGACGGTGGCCACCGTCATCGCCTCACAGTCGGTGATCTCCGGTGCCTTCAGCGTCACGCGGCAGGCGGTACAGCTCGGCTTCCTGCCGCGCATGACGATCCGGCACACCTCCGAGCACGAGGTCGGTCAGGTGTACTCGCCGGCGATCAACTGGACGCTCTACGTCGCGGTGGTCGTGCTGGTGCTCGGGTTCCGCTCCTCGGCCCACCTGGCGTCGGCCTACGGCGTGGCGGTGACGGGCACGTTCGTCCTCAACACGATCCTCTTCCTCGTGGTGGCCCGCACGCTCTGGCGCCGGCCGAAGTGGCAGGTGGCGGTACTCGGCACCGTCTTCCTCTTCACCGAGCTGTCGTTCTTCGCCGCGAACCTGACCAAGGTCGCGCACGGCGGCTGGCTCCCGCTGTCGGTGGCCGCCGTGGTGTTCACAGTGCTGGTGACGTGGCAGCGCGGCCGCACCCTCGTGACCCGGGCCCGGACGAAGGAGGAGGGCTCCCTCTCGGAGTTCCTCGAGGAGCTTCATCACGTCGAGCCCAAGGTCCACCGCGTTCCCGGGACGGCCGTCTTCCTCAATGCCACCGTGGACACCACGCCACTGGCGCTGCGCACCAACGTGGAGCACAACCATGTGCTGCACGAGCGCGTGGTGATTCTCAACATCGAGGTCGCGAACGTGCCGCACGTCCCCGACTCGCGGCAACTCGTCTGCCTGGACTCCGGGTTGAACAAGAACGGCATCACCCATCTCCAGGCGACCTTCGGCTTCCAGGACCAGCCGAACGTGCCGGCAACCCTGCGACTGGCCGTCGTCCAGGACCTGCTGCCGGCCGCCGACCTCGAGGACCTCACCTACTTCCTCTCGCGCATCACGCTGACCCAGTCGGCGAAGCACACGATGCCGCGGTGGCAGAAGCGGCTGTTCCTGACGATCGCGCACAACTCGGCCAACCCGGTGCAGTACTTCGGCCTGCCCACCGACACGACGATCAGCATGGGTGCCGAGATCTCCGTCTGACCGGTGTTGCGGGTGAACCTGGGCAGGTGGGCAAGGGCAACGCTGCGGGTGAACACGCCGCACGGCTCCCTGCAGCGTCGCCACTGCCGCAGGCGTCGGCCCTCTATTCCCGCTGACGTCACCCGCCGTCGAATCTCACTATTGACTTGCTTGAAGATAGTCAACTTGGCTACCGTGGCCGGGTGACCACTCAGAGCGAGGCGACCGTTCCGATCGACGTGCTGCCCGCGGTCCGGGTGAGGAGCCCCCGCGCGATCCTCGCGGTGCTCTCGCTGGCCGCGTTCATGGCGAGCCTGGACGTATTCATCGTCAACGTCGCCTTCGACAAGATCGGCGAGAGCTTCCACGGCTCCTCGATCAGCGACGTGAGCTGGGTGCTCAACGCCTACGCGATCTTCTACGCGGCGCTCCTGGTGCCGCTCGGCCGCCTCGCGGACAAGGTCGGCCGCAAGCAGATGTTCCTGCTGGGCATGGGGCTCTTCACCGCCGCGAGCGTGGCGTGTGCGGCGGCCCCCGGCCTGTGGTGGCTGGTGGCGTTCCGGGTGCTGCAGGCCGCGGGTGCTGCCGCGCTGACCCCCACCTCGCTCGGACTGCTGCTCGCGGCGGTTCCCGCGGAGAAGCGCCTCGCCTACGTGCGGATCTGGTCGGCCGTCGCCGGCATCGCCGCGGCGGCCGGGCCGGTGCTCGGTGGCCTGCTCGTCACGGCGAGCTGGCGCTGGGTCTTCCTCGTCAACCTGCCGGTGGGCATCGTCGCGATCATCGCCGCGCGCCGCATCGTGCCGGACTCGCGTGACTCCGCCGTCACGAAGGTGCCGGATGCGGTCGGTGCTGGGTTGCTGACCCTCGGTGTCGGCGCGCTGGCGCTGGCCATCGTGAAGGGTGGCGGCTGGGGCTGGGGGAGCGCGGACACGGTGGTCGCTTTCGTAGCGGCGGTGGCCCTGCTCGCCGGCTTCGTCTGGCGCGCCGAGCACCACCCGGTGCCGGTGGTCGAACCCGACCTGTACCGCGTGCGCACCTTCGCGGCGGCGAACCTGGCGATGATCACCTTTAGCATCGGCTTCGCCGCCTACCTGCTGATGATGGTGCTCTGGATGCAGAACGTCTGGCACTGGTCGACGATCACCACCGGCCTGGCCGTGGCTCCTGGGCCGGCCATGGTTCCCGGCGTCGCCCTGATAGCGCAGCGTCTCTCGCGCCGGCTGCCGGCAGGGGTGCTCGCCGCGCTCGGCTGCCTGGCCTTCGCCGGTGGTGTGGCCCTGACGCTCTCGGTCATCGGCCCGCACAGTTCGAGCTACGCCAGCGAGTCGCTACCCGGCCAGCTCCTCGTCGGCATCGGGGTGGGCCTGGCGCTGCCGACGCTGCTCTCCTCGGCCACTGTCGACCTGCCGCCGCACCGCACCTCCACCGGCAGTGGCGTCATCAACATGACGAGGCAGCTGGGCTTCGTCCTTGGGGTCAGCGTCGCCGTCGCGATCCTCGGCACCCCGAGCACCTACCTCTCGGCGCACACCGCGTTCGTGCACGGCTGGTGGGCGATCGTCGGCGTGGAGCTCGTCGCCGCCGTCGCCTCGCTCGGGCTGCTCACCCGCCGCGCCCGCTGAGCTCCCGGCGTAGTGGCGAGCAGTACATCGACACTCGGTGACGTCGGCTGGTTCTGGCTGGGAGCGGATACTGGTCGGGTGACGATCTCGAAGCGGGTGGCCTGGTTCCTCATCGCGTTCGGCGTCTGGAGCTGGATCATCTGGCCGACGTTCCTGAAGAACATCTGGAAGGACCCGCGCTCGTGGCATCACGGCATGACGGCCTTCTTCGGCGTCCACCTCGTGCTGACGGTCGTCTCCCTGGTGCTCGGCACGGTGATCGGCGTGCTCGGGGTGCGCGCGGCACGAGCGGCCGCGGCGTCCGGGCTTGGCAGCAGTGAGACCGATCTGACGACGTCGGGCCGCTCGTAGGCGTGACCTGCCGGTTCTCAGCCGCGTCAGCCGTGCGATGAAGCGGTAGTCACGCGGTCGGCCGTGATCTTCACCCATCCGGGCCAGGGCAACGTCGCGATGCAGTCGACAGCCGCCGCGGCGTCGTGCGGGATGCCGGATCGGGCATCTTTGAAGTCGACCGGATCTGCCGATCTGCGGACGAGGCTGAAGTGCCTGCGGCACGACACGCCAGCAAAGCTGCCGCACGCCGTTCAATGACGTCCACCGACATCCGCATTTGTCGAAAGTCGGACGTCGGCGGCTAGGTCCAGGACACGGTGCCGGGTACTTGAGTTTCAGCAGCGGCCTTCGCATCTGCGATGGTCATAAAGCCTTGCGAGTCTGGCCAGAACGGCTGCCCTGGTTCCCAGTCAGGCCGGGTACGCAGGTAATAGGACGAGTCCACTCTCGTTCAGGTGCGGCGTTTCGCCATCGCTCAAATCGTGGCCCGCCTCGCCGATGTCGAACCAGAAGTCGTGGTCACTCTGGATCACCCGGACGACCGTAGGCACGCTGTCGGCGTAGAGCCATGTGCCAGTCGCAACAACTTCGAGCATCCCTAGACGCTAGCCAGAACGCGCCAATGGAACATCCGCACATGCCGCATCAGGTGCGCCTCGCCGAGCTACGGCTGCCGCTTTGAGTCCAGCCACTCAGCCTCGTTCCAGACGACCGGCATGGCGCCGACCGGGCCGAAGGTCAGCTTGGGATTGTTGGACTGCACCAAGCACATCATGCGTCGTCCGATGAGTGCGGCTGCCCGCGCTTGGACCGCGAAGATGTCGAGGAGTGCCTGGGCCGTTTGGGCTTGTTCTGCGGCGAAGGTTTCGTAGTTCCGAATGGTCAGAACTAGTCCGGTCGCGGCGCCGCCCACGCCGTAGTCACCAGCCGCGACGTCCCTGAGACAGTCATTCAAGGCATGAAGGTTGTTGCCGTAGTAGTCGGGGAAGTCGAGTGCGTCGGCCAGCGCTTGGTGCATGTCTGCAGGAGCGGCCCACCCAGAGGCATCAACTATGACGACGTCGTAGTCGTGATCGCGTAGCCAGGTGGTTGTCTCGTCCAGCAGCGAAGGCTGCCAGAACATCGTGACGAAAGTGTTGGCCGCAAGCCTGTAGTCAAGTCGATGAGCTAGCGAGTCGTCCGGTTCCCATGCAGCCACGCGTCGAACCTAGCTGCCGTAGCCCACCGGGAACATCCGCATTTGCCGCGAAGCGGCTCTACCGGATCTGCCGCCGACACCGCGCTTGCAGGTTCCAACCGGCGCTCGCTCCTATCGCGGCTGGCTCGGCGCTACTGTCCCAGAATGGTCGTCGATGAGTTTTGGGTTCGATTGCCTATATGGATGGCGATCGACGACGAGCCTGCGGTCCCACAGCCGGGAGGTCTGCTGCGCTCGGCAGGGGTCCACGGCCAGTGTCTCGAACTGTCAGAGGCTCGCGAATCCGGCAGGATCGAACTCGAGGCGACGAGCGCCGATCACCCGGAAGATTTGGACTACGTCCTCAGCGGCACAGTCGAGACCCAGACGGATTTCTGGATCGACCCTCTCCCACACTCACGCATCCATTTGCGGGAGCTGCTGCTGCGCGTCAACACAACCGGCTTCCGAATCCAACTCGACGCAGCGATCCCGCTGCCAGCCACCTACCCACTACTCAGCGCACGGTGCCGTCTCAGCCTCATCGGTCAGTACGAATGGGACGAGGGCTTCGACACCCCTGACGTCAGGACGGATTGGCGCGTTCACGACGTGGTGAGGCTGCGCGGGGGACTCGACCCGGACTACATGCTTCTAATCCAATCGGTCAGTTGCTAAGGGCCGGATCTGCCGCCGACCGCGCGCGACTCTGCCGATCTGCGGATGGTCGCGTGAGGCAAACTTGTAGTCGTGGGTACCGGTTCCGACGACGAGGTTCTGAGCGACCGCCGCGCCATCGAAGCGATCATTGGGCGGTCCCTCGATGACGATGAGTGGCCCACGACTGCCTTGCCGCCCGGAACCCGAGTTCGAGTCATCAAGGATTCGGCCTGTGACGGGACGTGGCGCGAGGTGTTCCTTGGAACTATCGACCGGGCCCTTCCTCCGCAGTTGGTTCAGAAGCGAGTCGCCAACGCAGGCGAGTTGGAGTACTCCGTGGACTTCGATGTACTCCAACTCGACGCCGCTGGCGCTGGGCCGTACCGCAAGGCGGTCAGATGGGATCGATACCTAGAGACGCTGTAACCCCGACAGCATTGATCTGCCGCATCGTGCGCACGAGTTTGCCTATGACAGCGAGTCGCGAACTGCCTCGGGCTAGAGTCCCTAACTATGAGGAGCGTGGAGCGAAGGCGCGTCACTGGTGCGTGGCTGGTCCCGCTCAGCATCGGCGCAGGCGCGCTGGGGGCATGGGTCGGCGACCTGATCTATCCAGGCGGTCCCACGTTCGGCGATCCGACGGCGGCAGTAACAGGCGCGGGCCTCGGCTTCATTGTGGGTCTGGCGCTCTGGGGGTCCAGCAAGAGCACAAGCCGCTGACACAACCGGATCTGCCGCGAGGTGCGCGACTTTCCCGAGGTCCGGTTGTCTCCACCCCGGCAGGTTGTGGTGCCTCAATAACCCACGTGCGTCACCGTGGCTACTCGGCGAACAGCACCGTCTCGCTCGGTAGCGGCGTGATAGGTCCCGGTTCCCAGGCGAGAACGCAAGGCTTGCCTGTGTCCCGATTCGCGTAGATCACGACCGCTTGATAGCCGACACCGTCAGGCGGGGAGGAAGCCGCCGCGGACGTCGGCGGTCCCGCCGCGCCGCCATGACTAATGTTGAAGCTTCCGTAGATCTTGATCACCAGCACCGGCCCGGCGGGGCATCGATAACCCGTGTTCGTGTCTGACCCGAGATGCTCGTCAGATCCGAGCGTGGCAGTCGCTTCAAAGACTGAGCGCGTGACCTTGGCGTCTACTGCAAGCTCGTGTCGAGCGGTCGCCGTCGCAACGACGGCCTGACGGGCGGTGATCGGATTGGTGGGCGCGGCCGTCGCGGAGCCTTGTGCAGACGTTCCCGTGGGTGTGTTCGACGCGGATGAGTCAGCCTGCGCAGTTGGCGAGTTGTTCGACAGGTGTTGCTTCCCCGATGAGTGTGACGTTGTGCAGGCCGTGGCGAGCACAAACACAAGCAAGAGTGGGCCGCGCACCGTCATAACCCGTGGACGATTCCAGTGCACCGTTAGGTTCGCGACCAATCTTGGATGAACATGCGGCGACTGGAGCGAACCCGACGAATATCCCGCCCACAACCGTCCGCACATGCCGCGACGGTCGCCCGACTCTGTCGATGAGCGGACGCTGTTCCGGCGCCTTCGAGTAGCCTTCGATCGTCCATGGGTCTCTTGACCAAGTTATTTGGAGCGGAGGTGTGCGATGGGACGACCTGGCTACTCTCACCCGCCGAAGGGCAAGCAGAAGGTCGTCGTGCTGGTCGGGTTGCCCCTGTTGGCCGCCGTCGTCATTTCAGGTTCGGCGGCTGTGGTTGGCGAGCACGTTGCCGGTGAGTGGTTCGTGGTGGTTCCAGTCGTCATGATTCTCGTGGTGGCTGCACTTGAGTTCATCGAACGCTGGAACGTGCGCAAGCAATAACGCTGACTTCGCCAACGTGCCTACTTGCCGCGAAGCGGCCCTACCGGATCTGCCGCCGGTCGGGCGACTGCGGCCGTCACTAGCGCATCTTGTTTTCAACCATGTGGTTGACCACGGTCGAGCCGCGCGTTAGCGTTTATTCAACTGACTAGTTGAGGAGCGAAGATGCCGTCGGATCAACTCTCACTGATGTTCGCAGCGTTGGCAGATTCGACGCGGCGCGATATCGTCGCTCGCCTCGCGTTGGGCGACGCGACAGTTGGCGAGTTGGCCGCTCCGTACAGCGTGAGTCTGCAAGCTGTCTCCAAACACCTCAAGGTCTTGGAAGATGCAGGGCTGGTCAGCCGGAGGCGCGACGCTCAACGCCGTCCCTGCCACCTTGAGGCAGAGGTACTCGACCTCTTGACGAAGTGGATCGAACGCTACCGACGCGAAGCCGAGGAGCGATTCCGTCGCCTTGACGCGGTGCTAGCCGATATGCACCAACCTGCCACCA
>JAOPUX010000024.1 GCA_025963285.1 Jatrophihabitans sp. | reverse complement strand
CGTCGCTGCCCAAGGGCACCAACCTCTACGGCTCCACCAAGCTGTTCCCCGACTACCAGGCGGAGGAGGGCCAGTCGTACTTCACGCTGATCCACGGCATCCCGCACGAGTCGTCGGTCAGCTTCGTCGCGATCCTGCAGGCGACGCGCGCGCTGCGCAAGGGCTTCGAGACGGCGATCTACTTCTACGGTCCCGGCACCCTGGCGTGCTCGGCCAACCGAGGCTTCCCGACGACCGGTGACGCCGGGTTCCCGGGCGAGCTCAACATGAACGCGTCGCTCGAGACGTACATCGCCGAGGGCGGGACGGTCTACTGCTGCCGCTTCGGCCTGGCGCTGCACGGCATCCGCGAGGAGGACCTGATCGAGGGCGTCATCCCTAGTCACCCCCTGGACGTCCAGGACGCGATCATCCACTACGCCCGCAAGGGCGCGATCATCAACTCCGTTTACAACCTCTGAGAGTGCACACATGACTGCAACGTCTGAGAGCACGCACAAGACAGCGTCTCCCTGCTCGGATGTCGGGCTCCGCACGAGCACACGAGTGGATGTCGCGATTCAGGGCATCCGACTGCTCGATGCGCCGGTCAGCCGGCAGTCGGGTGCGGGACCGAGCGACGACGGTCACGTGCTGCTCGAGGGGATCGGGACCGCGATCCCGATTAACCCCGATAGCCCGTTCACGATCAACCGGGGGCGCCTGCTCCTCGACGGGGCCGACACCGGCCTCGGCGTGGAGCCGGTGCGCCGCCCCAGGTTTTACGACATGGTGACGGCCGACGGTGTCTCATACGAGAAGATCGCTCGCTTGCATTCGGCGAACGTCCTGGCGACGACCGTCGTGCAGACGTGCGTCAGATACGACGAGGCGGAGCGCTGCCGCTTCTGCGCGATCGAGAAGTCGCTGGAGGCCGGGTCGACGATCGCGGTCAAGACACCCTCGCAGATCGCCGAGGTCGCGAAGTCGGCCCACGAGCTGGACGGCATCACGCAGATGGTCATGACGACCGGGACGTCCAACGGTCGCGACCGCGGCGCGACACACCTCGCTCGGTGCGTCCGCGCGGTGCGTGAGGTGTTGCCTGACCTCGCGATCCAGGTCCAGTGCGAGCCGCCGGCCGATCTGCAGACCATCACCGACCTGTACGAGGCGGGCGCTCGCTCGATCGGCATCCATGTCGAGTCGATGGACGATGACGTCCGTCGCCGCTGGATGCCGGGCAAGTCGTCCGTCTCGCTGGACGAGTACCGTGCCGCCTGGCGCGAGGCCGTCCGGGTCTTCGGGCACAACCAGGTCTCAACGTACCTGCTGGTCGGGCTCGGCGAGGACCCCGACGAGATGGTCGAGGCCGCACAGGAGCTCGTCGACATGGGTGTCTACCCCTTCGTCGTCCCGTTCCGGCCGTTGGCCGGGACGCTCGCGACCGACGTCGACCAGGTGCCGCCACCTCCCGCGGAGGTCCTTCAGAACGTCTCGCGTCGCGTCGCGCACGCGTTGATGGAGGCCGGCATGCACGGTGCCGACCAGGCTGCCGGCTGCGCCGCGTGCGGTGCCTGCGGCGTCCTTCAGAGCGAGGGTGCGTGACATGACGATCGTCGACCTCGACAGTGGCATCCTGACCGGGACGCGTCCAGTGCCGGCCTCCACTTTTCTGGTGGCGCAGGCGCAGACCCGCGACGACCTGGAGGACTTCAGGGCGCTGCGCCGCGAGGTGTTCGTCGCCGAGCAGGGGCTCTTCGCCCGGGACGACACCGACCGTGTCGACGACGACCCGCGCACGATCGTCCTGGTGGCCCGCGCCTCCGACGGCACCATGCTCGGGGGGGTCCGGATCGCCCCCGCTGTCGAGGGTCGCGACATCGGCTGGTGGTCCGGCAGCCGCCTCGCCGTCAGTGTCGCTGCGCGCACGCATGCAGGCATCGGCGGTGCGCTCGTCCGCGCCGCCTGTGCCCGTGCCGAGGCCGAAGGGGCCCTGCGCTTCGACGCCACGGTGCAGGCGCAGAACGAGCCGTTGTTCCGCCGGTTGGGGTGGACAGGGATCGCAAGCCTCGACGTCCACGGCCGTCCGCACGTCCACATGATCTGGCCCGTCGACCGCGTCGAGCGTCTTGCTCGTGCGACGAAGGCTGCGCTCGGGGCTCTCCTCGAGGGACTCGGCAGCCCCGTCGTGGACGGGGCTGCCCTGGGCGGGAGCGGCTTCGTCGGTGACGACGCCGCCCCCGTGCCCGGGTCCGATCTCTTCGCAGCGTGCGATGCGATCCTGCCGTCGACGGTCGAACGCGACCCCGAGTGGGCCGGGTGGTGCGCCGTGCTGGTCAACCTCAACGACATCTCCGCGATGGGCGCGTCGCCCGTTGGTCTGCTCGACGCCGTCGGTGCCCGCGACGCGTCCTTCGCCGGCCGCATCTTGCGTGGTTTGCGGGCCGCCTCGAACGCTTGGGGGGTCCCCGTCCTCGGAGGTCACACGCAGCTCGGGGTCCCCGCTTCGCTCAGCGTCACCGCCTTGGGGCGTGCGGACCGTCCCGTGCCCGGCGGAGGTGGCAGCCCTGGTGAGTCGTTGCGGGTGACGGCTGATCTCGGCGGCGAGTGGCGCACCGGGTACACCGGGTCGCAGTGGGACTCCTCGTCACACCGGCGGGCGGACGAGCTCCGCGCCTTGGCCGGGGTCGTGCCCGCGCTGAGGCCGACGGCCGCGAAGGACGTCAGCATGACCGGCGTCATCGGGACGACCGGGATGCTGGCCGAGGCGAGTGGCTGCAAGGCGGTCCTCGACGTCGGCGACATCCCCATGCCGTCGCAGGCTAAGCCCGGCGATTGGCTCACCTGCTTCCCGGGGTTCGCGATGGTCTCGGCCGAGCGCACCCCCGCACGGGCGTCGATCCCGACGTTCGTCGACACCGCCGTCTGTGGACGGCTGAAGGAGGGCCGCGGGGTCGACCTGCGTTGGCCCGACGGCATCGTGACCTCCGCGATCGCCGGCAACGTCACGGGACTGGGTCCTGCGACCGAGCACCTCTCGAAAGGGCACCTTGCATGACCATCACCCACTTGGCCGCCGCGTCGGCCAACTTCGGACGCGACCTCGACCAGGCGTACGCCCAGATCGCGGGCCTCGTGGCCGAGGCGCGGGCCGAGGACGTACGCCTGCTGGCGCTGCCGGAGGCTGCCCTCGGCGGCTATCTCTCGACGCTGCACACCGACGGCGACGGGCCCGACTCGCTGCCGCCGATCATCGACCTCGACGGCCCCGAGCTACGCAAGGTTGCCGAGATCGCCGGCGACATGACCCTGGTGCTCGGGTTCTGTGAAGCAGATGATGGCATCCGTTACAACAGCGCTGCAGCGGTGACGGGTGACGGTGTGATCGGCGTCCACCGCAAGGTGCACCAGCCGCTCGGGGAGAACCTCTACTACGAGGCCGGCGAGGTCTTCCGTGCGTTCGACACGCCAGTCGGACGGCTAGGGATGCTGATCTGTTACGACAAGGCCTTTCCCGAGGCAGCCCGTGCCCTCGCGCTGGACGGTGCGGAGGTCGTCGCGTGCATCTCCGCCTGGCCGTCGTCCCGTACCGCGGGTGCGACCGACATCGCAGAGGACCGCTGGACCAAGCGGTTCAACCTGTTCGACCACGCGCGAGCGCTGGAGAACCAGATCATCTGGGTCGCGGCCAACCAGGTCGGCACGTTCGGCTCCATGCGCTTCGTCGCCAACGCCAAGATCGTCGGCCCCGGCGGCGACGTGCTCGCCACGACCGGCTCGGAAGCAGGCTTGGCGATCGCAGGCGTCGACATCGGTGAGGCGCTCGACACCGCCCGCCGGTCGATGTTCCATCTGCGTGACCGTCGCCCCGACACGTACGTCATGAAGGTGCCGGTCCATGCCTGAGATGACAGTGACCGTCCGCTGGCCCGACGGACGGGTGGCCGACTGCTACTCGCCTTCGCTGGTCATGCACGACCACCTGCAGCCGGGAACGTCTTACCGGGTCGACGACTTCACGCAACGGTCGACGAAAGCGCTGGGCGAGGCGAGCGAGCGCGTCCGCGCGAGGTACGGGTTCTACTGCACGGCATCAGCCGCCTCACTGGAACGTATCCAGCTGACGGCATCTGGTTTCGCCCCCACCGACCTCGTCGATGTCCTCGACATGCAACCGCCACTTCCGCCCGTGTCCAAGGAGTCCTCATGACCATTCCCGTTGCCATCGTCGGCGCCGGTCAGGCCGGCATGTCGGTCAGCTGGTACCTGAAGCAGGAAGGCGTCGAGCACATTCTGCTCGAAGCCTCGACGACAGCCCACGAGTGGACCGATCGCCGCTGGGACAACTTCACCCTCGTGACGCCGAACTGGCACTGCCGGCTCCCCGGCTACGCCTATCAAGGGGACGACCCCGACGGGTTCATGAATCGCGAGGAGGTCGCAGCATGGCTCGCCGGCTACGTGGCGAGCTTCGAGCCTCCGGTCCGCGAGAACACTGCCGTCACGATGCTGACCGAGCGTGAAGGGGGCGGGTTCGTCCTGACGCTCTCGGGCGCCGACGGTGAGGAGATCCTCGAGGCTGAGCACGTCGTGCTCGCCACGGGCGGGTATCACCTGCCGATCGTGCCGCCGTTCGCCGCCGGCATCGACCCGTCGATCACCCAGGTCCACTCGGCCGACTACCGCAACGCCGCCCAGCTGCCTGGCGGGGACGTGCTGGTGGTGGGCTCTGGACAGTCGGGTGCCCAGATCGCCGAGGACCTGCACCTCGAGGGACGCCGGGTGCACCTCGCGCTCGGCGACGCGCCGCGGGTCGCGCGGTTCTACCGCGGGCGGGACTGCATGACGTGGCTCGACGACATGGGCCTGTACGACACGCCGGTGCAGCAGTACCCCGGCGGTCGCGCCGCGCGCGAGAAGACGAACCATTACGTGACCGGACGCGACGGCGGGCGTGACATCGACCTGCGCCAGTTCGCCGCGGAGGGAATGAGGCTGTACGGGCTCATGTCAGGCGCCGAGGGCACCATGCTGTCGTTCGAGCCGACGATGACGGCGGCTCTGGACAGCGCGGATGCCGTCTACAACTCGATCTGCCGCGACATCGACGCGTACATCGAGCGCGAGGGCATCGACGCGCCGGCTGGTGGACAGTACGAGCCGGTCTGGTCGCCCGATCACGAGCCACGGATGCTCGACCTGGCGGAAGCCGGCATCACCTCGATCGTGTGGTGCATCGGCTACCGCCCCGACTACCGCTGGGTCAAGGTGGGTGTGTTCGACGGGGCTGCGGCACCGACCCACACCCGTGGCGTCACAGCGGTGCCGGGCCTGTACTTCCTCGGCCTGCCGTGGATGCACACGTGGGGATCGGGGCGGTTCGCCGGCATCGCGCGCGATGCGGAGCACGTCTTCGAGTGCATCGTCGGCGCACGCCGGCCCGCGTCGGTCGACCACTAGCGTGCGCCTCGCCTCCGTCGCCGCCCACTTCGGGCGTGACATCGACCGGTCCTTGGAGAAGATGGCCGGGATCGTCGGCGACGCGCGGGCGTCGGGGGTCGACCTGCTGGTGTTCCCCGACGCGACGCTCGGCGGCTACCTGTCCGACCTCCGGCGTCCCGACGTCCACGCCCTGCCACCCGCACTCGCCGAGGACTCGTTCGAGATCGGACGCGTCATCGCGATGGCCGGCGACATGGTGATCTGCTTCGGTTACACCGAGGAGGCCGTCGGCGATGGCGAGGCCCTGCACTACAACGCGGCACTGTGCGTGACCGGCGACGGCATCCTCGGGCGCCACCGCAAAGTGCATCAGCCGGCCGGTGAGGCGCTGGCGTACCGGGCCGGCGACACCTTCCGGGCATTCGACACCCCTGTCGGCCGGATGGGGATGCTGATCGACTACGACAAGACGTTCCCCGAGGCGGCCCGGTCGCTGGCGCTCGACAGGGCGCACGTCGTCGCCTGCCTGTCGGCGTGGCCGGCGAGCGTAACGGAACGGGCGTCCCGTCTTCCGCAGGATCGCCAGTCGCGACTGTTCGACCTCTACGACAGCGCCCGCGCCGCCGAGAACCAGATCGTGTGGGTCTCGTCCAATCAGACGGGGGTCATGGGTGGTCTGCGGTTCCTGGGCCAGGCCAAGGTGGTCGGCCCCGGCGGCGACGTGCTCGCCAAGACCTGGTCGAAGGGGGCCCTCGCGGTCGCCGAGATCGACGTCGAGTCGGAGGTCTCCCGATCCCGCCGCATCCTGCACCACCTCAAGGAGCGCGCACCGTCCAGCTACGTCGACACGCTCAGGGGTGAGGCGCCGTGAGGGTCGCGTTGTTGACGTACTCGACCAAACCGCGCGGCGGAGTGGTGCACACGCTCGCCCTGGCCGAGGCACTGAGTCGGGCCGGAACTGATGTCGACGTGTGGACTCTCGGTCGCGGTGGCGACTCGACGTTCTACCGTCCGGTCGACCCCGCCCTTGGGGTGCACGCCGTGCCCTTCCCGGAGGAGTCCGACGAGGACGTCGGCGCGCGCATCCAGCGGTCGATCGCAGTGCTGCGCGAGGCGTTCACGCCGGACGCGTACGACATCGTCCATGCGCAGGACTGCATCAGCGCCAACGCCGCGATGCCGTGCCTGCGCACGATCCATCACCTCGACACGTTCACGACGCCGGAGCTGGTCGCCTGTCACGAGCAGGCCGTCGTCAATCCGGTCGGGCGCATCTGCGTGTCGGAGTCGGTCGCGGCCGAGGTCAAGGCAGGATGGGGGTTGGCACCCAAGGTGATCCCGAACGGGGTCGACGCCGCCCGGTTCGCGCGCGCCGCCGGCCCGGACGGCGACGCCGATCGCGCGATGTGGCGCGACAAGCTCGGTCCGTACGTGCTCGCGCTCGGTGGCATCGAGCCACGCAAGGGCAGCATCGACCTGCTCGAGGCGTACGCCTTGGTCCGGCGACGCCGCCCCGATGTCCGTCTGGTGTTCGCCGGCGGTGAGACGTTGTTCGACTACCGCGACTACCGGGCCGCCTTCGAGCGGCGAGCCGCTGAGCTGGGCGTCCACCACGAGATGCTGGGGGTCGTCGACGAGGAGGTGCTGCCGGGTCTGGTGGCGGGTGCCGCGGCCATGGCGTTCGTGTCGACCAAGGAGGGCTTCGGCCTGGCGGCGATGGAGGCCCTCGCCGCCGGTGTTCCCGTCGTGGCACGCGACCTGCCGGTGTTGCGGGAGGTCTTCGGCGACGCCGTCCGGTTCGCGTCGGAACCGATGGCGATGGCCGGATCGCTGGCTTCGGTGCTGTCAGAGCCGCCCGATCCGCAGATCGGCCGGGACCTCGCGGCGTCCTACACGTGGGAGGCCGCCGCGGCCGCCCACCTGGACTTCTACACAGGTCATCTCCGATGACCTCGATGTCGATCGGCCAGGCGTTCGCGCACCTGGCCGACGAGTCACCTGACGCCGTCGCGGTCCGGTGCGGCGACGAGCTGGTGACCCGCCGAGAGCTCGATCTGAGGTCGGACCGAGTGGCGCACACGTGTTCCGGGCGGGTGGGGCACGACGACTTGGTGACGATCGCGCTGCCCAACGGGCTCGACCTCGTCGTGGCGTGTGTCGCGAGCTGAAAGCTGGGCGCCACGCCGCAGCCGCTCTCGCCACGCATCGGAGCGTGGGGGTCGGGGGTGACCGTCGTTGTGCTGATGGTCAGCAGGATCCCGGCGATGGCAGCGAGCGCGCCGCTGATGCCGAAGGAGAATGCGATCACGGTGTTGGCGCGCACGCCCAGGAGCCGGGCCATCATGAAGTCTTCGGAGGCCGCCGGAGCTGGCGGCCGAGGGTGGTGCGGCCGAGAATCAAGGTCAGGCCGATTGTGAGAGCGATCGTGGCACCGATCGTGATCAGGTCGAGCACACCGACCCGGATACCGAAGATGTCGACGCTGCGGATCAGGCTCGAACCGAAATCCGACGTCTTGGGGCGGCTTCCTTCAGCGAGCAGGATGCCGTTTTTGGAGGACGCGTTTTCACGGCTGACGGGTAAGGCAGACCGCGGGGGTCTGGAGCCCTAGCTGAGATCGTCGAGGGCGCGTAGGTACCGGGAAGTCATTCGATACTGAGCGGCACTGCTGATCGGACCACCCAATCGGGCGATCCTCGCCGCAGGTCGGGAGAAGGCTGAGACTGTGAACTGGATTGAGCCATCGTCCCGGGCCTTCAATACGAACCGCTCTTCTCCAGACTCGGGATGCCCTAGCA
>JAOPUX010000013.1 GCA_025963285.1 Jatrophihabitans sp. | reverse complement strand
GGCTAGTGCTGCCCGCTGCGACCTTGTGCGCACAGTCGGCGCTGGCAGCGCGCGATTACCCCCGCTGTGCGCACAACGTCAGCCCGCCCACCCCGGCTGCGCGCACACGGTCAGCCCGCCCACCCCGGCAGCGCGCACACGGTCAGCCCGCCCGCCCCGGCTGCGCGCACAAGGTCAGCCGCCCGCCCACCCAGTCACCCCGGCTGCGCGCTTAAGGGTCCGGAAATGCACTCCCGTCAGGCGGAGGGCGGGGTCACCGAGAACGGCAGCGGCACCAGCTCATCCAGCGCCGCGCGACCGATCGGGTCGTCGTCGCGGCAGACGGCGACGTCCCAGAAGTTGTAGCCGAGGTGCACGGGGCGCGGCTCGAGCGAGCCGGTGTGCTCGGATACCTCGGCGATGTCCAGCTGGCCGAGTGGATCGCCGGCGTTGTCCCACACCGCCACCCGGGAGTAGCCCAGCGCGGCGAGGGCGCCCCACATGGCATCAGGGTCGATGCCGACCGCGCGGGCCAGGATCGGGTCGTATTCGAAGAAGAGCACCGGCTTGCTCTCCCGCCAGGTGGCGGCGACGGCGGGCACCAGCTGCGGCTCGAAGCCGTCGGTGTCGCTCTTCACCAGCCGCACGGCGGCGAAGTCGGGGTTGCGGTCGCGGAGCTGGGAGGCAGTGGCTGAGGGCATCGCGTCGGTGCCCGACTCACCGCTGACGAAGCGGGTGGTGCCGTTGGTGCGCACGGCGGTGGCCGAGGATTCGAAGGCATGTGCGCCATCGGGCAGCAGCAGCACCTCTTCGACGGACATCTTCGGGTTGCCGTCGACGTTCTTGTGCAGGTACTCGGCCCAGTACCGGTCGCCCTCGACGCAGAGCACGTGGGCACCGCTCGCGGCGCTGATCTGCAGCGCCGAGTCGCCGATGTTGGCCCCGATGTCGAGCACCTGCAGCGGCGCACCCGGCTCGGCCTTGGCCAGCAGCGAGGCCAGCGCCACCAGGTTCTGCCCGTAGCTCGGTTTGAGCTTCGCGTAGTAGGGCAGCATGTGGCTGCGCGGCATCGTCAGGGGCACGCCCTGCACGGTGCGGCGGACCGGCGTCTCCCGGCCGATGCGGCGCCATGGCATGCGCATCGAGTACATCATTCGGGTGCGCTGACCCTGCGTCCATGGCATCGCCGAATGCTATAGCTGCCCGGTCTGGCCGCGCGCATCGAGCTCACGGCCGACCGCCGTGGCGATCAGGGCAGCGAGCCGGCGACGCCCCGCCTCGTTCAGGTGCTCGTCCGCGCCGGCGACGTCGATGAACTCCGAGGTGGGGAAGATCGTTCCGGACTGGATGATCTCGATCGGCCGGCCCAGCCCTTCGGTGAAGGCGGCGTCGAGCGCGGCGAAGTTAGCCCTGGCCAGGTCGGCGAACTCCTCGCCGAAGTAGCCCACGCCGGACTCGACGGGCACCGGCGTCTGATAGACCACGACGGGGCAGCCGAGCTCGCGCACCGCGCGGCCGAGCTTCACCACGGCATCCATAGCCGGTGAACCCGGGGTGAGCGCCGCCCCGTGATGGTAGGCGTGCAGCATCCGCACCCGCTCGTCCTCTTTGCCCTTCCACCGGTCACGGTCCTTGAGCGGGTTGATGTAGTCACCGATCGGGAGGTCGCCCAGAAAGGTCTTGTGCCGCAGCGCGTAGAACTCCGCGAACTCCTGGGCCGACGGGGCCGGGAAGCCCTGCCGGATGCTGCGCGTGGGGGTACGCCGCCGGATCGTCCGGAGGTAGGCCATCGCCCGCTTGTGCCCGAAGACCGGGTGCTCGATCCACGGCACGTACCGCCCGCGGATCCAGAGCGGCACCACCAGCACCGGACGGGCACCGGTGAGGCCGATCAGGTTGACGTAGTCGGCGATCAGGTCGGCGTGATAGCTACCGCCGAAGATGGCGAAGAGGGACTGGTCCGGCAGGAACTCGTCGACCATCACCGACAGTCGGCGTTTGTCGACGTCGCCGGGTGCGGTGAAGCTGACGGTCGAATCACCGATGTAGACGACGTCGGGCTGCGACGTGCTGCGCAGTACCCGCAGCAGCCTTCGGGCGTTGCGGAGCTGGGGGTTGTCGAACTGCTCCAGCCAGCGCCGCACCTTGTACCGCGCCACCAGAACGTTGTACTTCAGCCGTCGCATCTCGGCACCGCCCCGATCAGCCGCGGCGCTCGGCGCGCCTGACCCGCAGTCGCGAGTACCACTTGGCCCGCCGCAGCGGCGTGAGACACCACACCACCAGGTGGATGAGCGAACAGAGGTCGGCGAAGGCGACCCGCTTCAGCCCGTGCGAGTAGCGGCGGCGGACGACGTAGGCCTCGCTCACGACCCGGAAGTCGATGGCCCCGGTCTTGCTGTCGTCGTGCCAGCGGAAGCCGGCCAGGGTCTCCGGGACCTTGACGTAGGTGGGGTCTGCCGCGGCCAGGCGCAGGACGAGGTCGAGGTCCATGCACATGTAGAGGTCGGCGTCGAAACCGCCGGAGTCACGCACCAGGTCCCGGCGGAAGAAGATGGCGCCGGAGAAGACGTGCGGCTGCCACATGATGCTGGTGAGGGTGAACTCCTTCGGCACCACATCGCGCATGACCGTGCCGCTGTTGTCGAAGATCCGCCACGAGCCATAGACGATGTCGGCACCGGGCTGTCGCTCCCAGCCGTCGCGGACCGCCTCGAGCGCGCCGGGGTAGAGGCAGTCGTCCGCGTTGAGCCAGCCGATGATCGGGTTCTTGGCGCGGGCGAGCGCCTTGTTCAGCGCATCGGCCTGACCGCCGTCCTTCCCCGAGACGATGGAGAGCTGCGGACGGTCGCCGAACCTCGTCTGAAGTGCCTCGACCGATCCGTCAGTCGAGCCGCCGTCCTGGATCAGCAGCTCGTCCTCGGGCCCCATCTGGTCGAGGGCGCCGGCTACCGCCTCGATGACGAAGTCACCGCCGTTGTAGGCGGGCATCAGGACCGAGATTGCGGGGCGGGTCATGAGGCTGCGTCGTCCTTGATGGTTGGGCGGCAAGCGGCGGTGGTGGAGCGGCAAGCGGCGGTGGGTCGGGCGGCGAGCGGCTATTCGAGCCTACACACGGCGAGCAGGGCAGCTCGGGTGCTCTGGGCGGTGGCCGCCCAGGTGAAGGCGGCGGCGTGCGTGGTGGCCGCCGCCACGTCGTAGCTGGGCGAGATCGCCTTCGGCACGGCTGCGGCCAGGGCCGCGGCATCCCAGCCGTCCATCACGACGGCGTGCCCGCCGGTGACCTCGAGCAGTGCCCGCTCCGGGGTGATGACCAGCGGGATGCCGAGGCGCATCGCCTCGACGGCCGGCATCCCGAAGCCCTCGAAGTCCGAGGGGAAGACGACGAGCGACGCACCGGCGAAGCGCTCGCGGAACTGCTCGTCGGACAGCCACGGCAGCGGCGTCACCAGCTCGGCGAGGCCGAGGCGGTCGACGCGCTGCTGCGTCGCCGCGCGGGAGTCGTCGTCCAGGCCGACGATCGCCAGCGGGTACCGCACGCCCGACTGGAGCAGCTTCGCCCAGCCGTCCACGACCAGGTCCACGTTCTTGTTGCCGTACTGGCCGAAGGCGATCGCATAGGTCGGCCGGTGCTTGGCCCGCGACCGCCGCCGCGCCGTGGCCTTCACCGGAGCCGCCGACACGCTGGCCGGCCCGGTGGTCCGCCAGGCGTCGACGTGATCGCCGCCCAGGTGCGCCACCCGCAGCTCCCGCCTGGACAGCCACGGACGGGCGGCGAGCATGTCTTGCCGGGTCCGCTCGGAGATGCAGACGATCGCGTCGGCCTGGAAGAAGCCGAGGTCGTAGAAGACGCGCCGCCGCAGGCGCTGGCTGCGGCTGAACTGGTCGCGGCGCAGCTCGTGACGCAGGTCGTAGGCGATCAGCGCGCGCGGGCAGGGCAGCGGGGTGAAGACGGTGGTGGGCAGCACGCCGAGCATCACGTCGGCGTTCACCTCGCGGCAGATCCGTGGCACGGTGAAGGACTGGTCGCGCAGCCGGCCGAGGAAGTTGCCGCCACCGGCGTCGGCCCGGTGCACGACCACCTGCTCCGGGATCTCCAGCTCGGCGTCGGGGCCCGTGACCAGGTGCAGCTCGTCCCCGGTCTCCAGACTGACCCACCCCTCCAGCAGGTGCTGCACGACGATGGCCAGGCTCTGCCCCTGGATCGGCAGGCCGTCGATCACTACCCGCACAGGCAGGTCACCGCCGGGTGCCGCGGATGTCGAACGGCAGCGGCACCAGCTGGTCGAAGACGGTCCTGGCCGCGGCGTCGTCGGCCCGGCAGGCGGCCACGTCCCAGAAGTAGTAGCCCAGCCCCACCGGTCGCGGTTCCAGCGTCTTTGCCTGGATCGCCGCCTGGTCGATGGGCAGTTGACCGAGCGGGTCGCCGCCGTTGTCCCAGATGGCCAGGTGGGTATAGCCAAGATCGATCAGCCGCTGCCACATCAGGTTCGGGTCCCGCTTGTCCGCCTCGCGGGTGAGGATCGGGTCGAACTCGAAGAAGAGGACGGGCCCGGCGTCCCGCCAGCTCTCCGCCACCGCCGGTACGAGGGTCGCGTCGAAGCCGTCGGTGTCGGACTTCACCAGCCGGAGCTGCTCGAACTCCGGGTGCAGTTCGCGCAGCTTGGCCACGGACAGGCGCGGCATGGCGCCGCCGGCGTCCTGGACGAACTTGGTGGTACCCCCCACGCGGACGGGGCTGGAGTTGTCCCACTCCCCCTCGGCCGGCGTCAGCAGGAACTCCGCGACGTGCACCAGCGGGTTCCCGTCGACGTTCTTGTGCAGGTACTCCGCCCAGTACGGGTCGCCCTCTACGCAGAGCACCTCGGCTCCGGTGCGCTTGGAGATCTGCAGGGCCGAGTCGCCGATGTTGGCGCCGATGTCGAGCACCTTGAGCCGGCCGTCGAGGTCCTTGGCCAGCCCGGCGGCGAGCTCGACGAGGTTCTGCCCGTAGGAGGCCCGGGACTTCGCGTAGTCCGGCAGCAGGTGCGACCACGGCAGGTAGAGGTCGACGCCCTGGACGTGCTTGCGGACCGTCCGGTTAGGCATGAACCGGCGCCATGGCGGCGTGTTGGCGCGCACGAGCGTGATGGCTCGTTCGGCGCGGGTCGAGGGCATGCGCAGGAGTCTAGGGCGCGCGCCCGGCCCCGGCCGGATGAAGTCCGGGCTGGGACGAAGAGCACGCGGCGGCCCGCTGCCCTACGATCCGTAAGGTGCCAGCAGCCGAGCCTCCGCCCGTCCCGGGCGACACGCTGTCGCCGCCCATCGACCTCTCCCGCGCGGGTAACGGCAGCTTCGATACGGGCCGCTCGAAGCTCCACATCGGCCTCTGGCTGCTCGTCGAGTGGCTCTTCGTCACGAACTCGCTGCAGATCTCGTCGAAGCTGCGGATCATGGCGCTGCGGGCCTTCGGGGCCACGATCGGCGAGGGCGTGATCATGCGCCAGCGGATCCGGGTCAAGTTCCCGTGGCGGCTGACGATCGGCGACCGCTGCTGGATCGGCGAGGGGGTCTGGATCCACAACCAGGGCGAGCTGACGATCGGCGCCGACACGGTGATCTCGCAGGAGAGCTTCCTGACCACCGGTAGCCACGACCTGCGCGCCACCATGGATCTCGTGATCACGCCGGTGCACATCGGCTCGGGGGTCTGGGTGACCTCGCGCTGCATGGTGCTCTCCGGGGTGGAGATCGGCGACAACGCCGTGATCCTGCCGGGCAGCGTGGTCGACCGCTCGGTCGAGGCCCAGTCGATCTACGGCGGGGTGCCTGCTCGCTTCGTCAAACGTCGGGAGATGGATACGTGAACAGCCCCACCCCCATCGGCTGGGACGAGGTCTTCGACCCGGCCAAGAGCGCCTACGACAGCATCGTGCCGTTCCTCGGCGTGGCCCAGGTACTCGCCGCCGATGCCTCGGTGGTGCTCGAGGTGGGGTGCGGCCGCGGCGGCCAGGTAGACGGGGGGCCGGCCCGTCCGTTCCAGGATCTGCGGGGCCCGGGGCGCACCGTCATCGGGATCGACATCGACCCGGTGGGCGTCGAGAACCCGATCGTCGACGAGTTCCGGCTCATCAAGGACGACCTGGTCTGGCCCGTCGACGACGGCAGCGTCGATCTCGCGGTCAGCGACTTCACCCTGGAGCACGTCGCCGACCCGCAGGCCTTCGTTGCCGAGCTGACGCGGGTGCTCCGTCCGGGCGGTGCCCTCGTGGCACGGACGGTAAGCCGTTACTCGCCACTCTCCCTGGCCGCCCGGGCGGTGCCCAACGACAATCACGCCGGGGTGCTCTCCCGGCTGCAGCCGCGGCGCGAGTCCCGCGACGTCTTCCCCACCACGTACCTGATGAATTCGGAGAAGGCGCTGGCGCAGCTCTTCGACCGGGACTACCAGTGGGCCGTGTCGCACCGGGGCGGCCTCGACCAGTACCTGCCGCGCTGGCCCCGGCTGGCGCGCGTCGCCGCTGCCGTCGAGCCGCGGTTCCCGAAGGCCACCCAGACCGCACTGATCGTCTACGCCCGCAAGAAATGACCGATCGTGCAACTTCCACCGCCACCAGGACGGTGAGAGTTGCTCAATCCGGCGTCAGACGCCGCGGTGCTCGCTGTTGCGGTACCACTCGTAGGTGCTGGCCAGGCCCTCGGCCAGGCCGATCTGCGCCTTCCAGCCCAGGGCCTGCAGGCGGGAGACGTCCAGCAGCTTCTGCGGCGTGCCGTCCGGCTTGCTGAGGTCGTTCTCGATGCGCCCCTCGAAGCCGACCACCTGGGCGATCTGGGCAGCGATCTCGCCGATGGAGACGTCGGACCCGGTGCCGACGTTGATCGGCTCCGGCTCGTCGTAGTTCTCCAGCAGGAACAGGCAGGCGCGGGCCATGTCGTCGACGTGCATGAACTCCCGCCGCGGGGTGCCGGTGCCCCAGATGGCCACCGCCTCGTCGCCTGCGCGAGCGGCCTCGTCGAAGCGGCGGATCAGCGCGGGCAGCACGTGCGAGTTCTGCGGGTGGAAGTTGTCGTTCGGCCCGTAGAGGTTGGTCGGCATCGCGGAGATGTAGTGCAGGCCGTACTCGCGCCGCAGCGCCTGGATCTGCATGATGCCAGCGATCTTGGCGATGGCGTAGGCGTCGTTGGTGGGTTCGAGCGCACCTGTCATCAGCGAGTCCTCGCGGATGGGCTGGTCGGCGAACTTCGGGTAGATGCAGCTCGAGCCGAGGAAGAGCAGCCGCTCGACGCCGAGCTCCTGCGCCGCGTCGAGGACGTTGACCTGCACCCGGAGGTTGTCGGAGATGAACTCGGCCGGGTAGGTGGAGTTGGCCATGATCCCGCCCACGCGGGCCGCCGCGAGCACCACTACCGACGGGCGCGCCTCGGCCATGAAGGCGAAGGTGGCGTCGCGATCACGCAGGTCCAGCTCGGCCGAGCTGCGCCCCACGAGGTTCTCGAAGCCGCGCGCCTCGAGCTCGCGCCACACCGCGGAGCCGACGAGACCACGGTGTCCAGCCACGTAGAAGGTGGCCGAGCGATCGAGTTCTCGAGTCATCGTCGTCCTTCGCGAAGCAGCGTCGGGGGAAGGTGGGTCAAGGATAGTTCGCCGCACGGCGTTGTGCCGTGTGGCAGCCGGCGCGCGCCGGAGCGGCACTCCTCGAGGTGTCGTGAATCCCATCCAGGAAGCCGTCCACCGTTCGCCCTGCGACCCGCTCCACCTTTCGATACAGTGTCGTTTCCGCAACCCCCACCGTGCCGAAAACCCCCGCAGTTCGAGACCGCATGGGCAACGCGAGCAGGAGCGTCATGAACCCCACGCCGACAGGCGCCTGATGGCACGCACGCTCAGCGTCGGCTACGACCTCAAGCGCGTCTCCCAGACATATCGCAGCTTCAGCAACTGGGGTTCGCTGCTGCGGGCGATGTTCGCCCAGGCGGCCGGTCGCGGCCCCGCGGAGATCACGTTCCGGTCCCGCTCCGGCGTCCTGCTCACCTGCCCGAACCAGCCCGGCGCACGGCTGCCCGCGTACGAGCAGTTCGCCGAGGACGGCTACCGGCTGGCCTGGTTCCTGGGGGGCCTCTCCACCCGCCCCATCCATGTGGTGGACGTGGGGGCGCACGTGGGAGCCTTCGCCTGCAACGTGGCCACCCGCCATCCGCAGGCCACGATCGACTGCTTCGAGCCCTCCGCCGAGACCGCCGACTACCTCGAGCGCAACGTGGCGGCCAACCACCTGGACGGCCGGGTGCGGGTGCACCGGGCAGCCATGAGCGCCGAGACCGGCACGGCGACGTTCGACGACAACGGTGCCGGCAGCGTGCACAACGGGCTCGTCCACGACGGGCAGCGGCTGGTCAGGAGCGAGGGCGACCAGGGCGCGTCGGGCAGGACGCTGCAGGTGGCGACCGTCGGCTTCGACGAGTTCGTGAGCACCGCCCCGCAGCCCGTCGACGTGGTCAAACTCGACTGCGAGGGTGGCGAGTACGAGCTCGTCTACGGCTCCTCCCCGGCGAGCTGGAGCACTGTGCAGCGTGTCGTCATGGAGCACCATCCGGTGGAGGGTGAGTCCTGGTCGACGCTGCGCTCCTGGTTCGCGGCGGCGGGTCTGCACGAAGTCGCGAGCCACGACGTCACCGACTCCCTCGGTACGGCCTGGCTCTCGCGCGATCCGATCCCGGCCGTAGCTGCCCGATGACCCGACGATTCCCGAGGTGTGAGTTGAAGCCAGCCATGTCAGGCGACGCGAAATGAACGTGCACACGGCCCGGGTGATCCTGGCCAGGAACGCCCGTCGCGTCCAGCAGACACCCGGCGCCTTCTCCAACTGGAGCGAGTTGCTGCGCGGGCTGGCCGCCGAGAAGGTCGGGCGCGGCCCGGAGACACTGCACTTCAAGACGCGCACCGGCCTGAAGATCGACACCCCGAACCACCCGGGCGCCCGGGTGCCGATCTACGAGATCTTCGCCGAGGACACCTACCACCTGCGGTGGTTCGTCGGCGGACTCGGCACCGGCCCCATCAACGTCCTGGACATCGGCGGCCACGTCGGCACCTTCTCCTGCCAGTTCGCTTCGGAGTACCCGCAGGCCTCGATCTGGGTCTACGAACCGTCGGCGAAGTCAGCCGAGTTCCTCAGGGGCAATGTCGCGGACAACGGCTTCAGCGACCGGATCCACGTGACGCAGGCGGCCGTCGCCCGCAGCACCGGCGTGGCGGTCTTCGACGACAACAACGCCGGCAGCGGGCACAACGGCCTCGTGGCCGGCAAGCGGCGACTCATCGACGAGGATCACAACCCCGCGTCAGGCCGACTCGTCGAGGTGGCCACGGTCGCACTCGACGAGGCCATCGCCGCGGCCGGCGGCACGATCGACGTGATCAAGGTCGACTCCGAGGGCGCCGAGTACGACATGATCTACGGCTCGGACCCCAGCAGCTGGGCGTCCGTCAAGCGCCTCGTCCTCGAGTACCACGACGTCGAGGGGCAGTCCTGGGAGGAGCTCCAGGCCTGGCTGGGCAAGGTCGGCCTCACCGTGGTGAAGCAGGACCCGAAGACGGCCCGGCTGGGTACCGCGTGGCTCTCCCGGGATCCCCTGCCCGCCGGCAGCTGACGTTCGTCACCAGACCCAGGGCGTCAGGCGACGTTCGGTACGCCGTCCTCGGTGACGATCGCCAGTGGCGTGCCGTCGTCGAGGCCGACCGGCCTCTGGGCGACCTCGGCGAGGATCTCCTCGAAGCGCTGACCGATGGTGTTGATGTCGAAGCGGGTCTCGGCGAAGTTACGGCAGGCATGGCCGATGCGGGCCAGTGCAGTCTCGTCGGCACGAGCCGCGGCCAGCCACGCAGCGGCACCGTCTGCTCCCTCCGGCGTGGGCGCACCGACGTAGCCGCCGGTGAAGCGGACGTCGTTGGCTGAGGCGTTGCTCTCCGGCATCAGGGCAATCGTCGGGCGCCCCGCGCACATGTGGGAGAGCACCTTGCTCGGCACGCAGAACTCGGCGGCGTCCGGCTCGAGGACGGCGATGACGGCATCGGCACTGGCGAGCACGTCGCTGAAGTCCTCAGCTGGCTGGAAGCCGAGCACGCGGACGTCGGTGCGATCGCCGGCCTGCTCCTGCAGGAAGTCTGCGACGACCCCCTCGGAGCAGACGAGCAGTATCGCGTCGACCCCGCGGGCCTTCACCTTGTCGAGCAGTTCGAGCAGGAGCATCGGGTTGTGCTTGCGCCCCAGCGTTCCCGCATAGAGCAGCCGGACGGGCTCGCTCGGGATCCCCATCCGCTGCGTCCAGGCGTTGTCGCGCGGGCCGGGCGTGAGCTCCTGCAGGGGTGCCCAGTTCGGGATCACGGTGACGTGATCGGCGTTGAGGCCCCACCGCTGGTACTGCTGCACGAAGCCGTCACCGATGGCCACGACCCGGTCGGCCGAGCGCACCTGGGCGCGCTCCATCCGTTCGAACTGCGCCTTGGCGGCGCCGGAGAGCGGCTGCGGCAGGCGTCGCCCCGCCTCAGCGCCGACCCCGAGGCTGTAGATGTCCTGATGCCAGAGCACCCACGGCTGGCGGCGGCGGGCGAAGTACTGGCGCATGGCGGCGAGTGCGAAGAGCGGCACGTTGCACGCCACGACCACGTCGAAGTCCTCGCGGTCGAGCTGCTCGCGCCAGGCCTTCGCGTAGCTGAACTCGAAGCGGGCGCGGCCGACCGGGTCGTACTTGTGCATCTCCCGCTCGGCGCGCAGACCCTCGATCCGCAGGGTGCTGGGATCTTCGGGACTGACGGTGAGGTTGCCGTGCCCGGTGATGTACTGCATCGCGTAACCGTGCAGGACTTCGTGCCCGCGGCCCGCCAGGTACCGCGAGAGCTCCACCTGGAAGGGATGGCCGCTGTAGTCGTGCAGGTTCAGGCGCATGTCGGTATCAACGATCCGATGACTTTCAGGATGCGCGGCTTTTGGGTATGAAAGATGATTGTTGTCATGCCGTTCTCCGTGCTCTATGTCTGCACCGGCAACGTGTGCCGATCGCCCATGGCAGAACTGCTGTTTCGGGCTTGGGCAGACCCTCGAGCTGACGTGTCGGTGCACAGCGCCGGCATGCAGGCCCTGGTGGGCCGTGGCATAGACGGTAGCTCAGCATCGGCGCTCGGGCAGCTAGGCATCGACACCTCCCAGCATCGCGGGAAGCAGTTCGAGCCCTGGATGGCTGCCGAGGCCGACCTGATCCTGACCGCCGAGCGGGCTCACCGGGATGCCTTGATGACCGAAATGCCGCCTATCTTCCGTCGAACGTTCACGATGAAGGAGTTCGCCCGGCTGGCACCGTACGTCAACGCGCCCGACGCGGCCGGCACGGTGGCCCAGGCTTCGGCCTCGCGGGCCCAGGTCAGCAACGTCGGCCTGGAGCACGACGATGTCGCCGATCCGTTCAAGACGGCGGTCCGGCGGGCCAAGACCGTGGCCGAGGAGATCACCGAGAACGTGCGCACGACGCTGGACATGCTGCGGTTCTCACCGCGCTACGTGAGCGCCGGTCGTCCGATGCCCTACCGCGTCCCCTAAAATCGCCTCTTGTGACGGGTAGGGCGCGCAAGATCACGGTTGTCGGCGATCCGGTGCTGAGCACCCCAGCTCGGCAGGTGACGTCCTTCGACGATGAGCTGGCCACGCTCATCGACGATATGTTCGCCTCGCTGGCGGTGGCCGAGGGCGTCGGGCTGGCCGCCCCGCAGGTCGGCGTCGGCCTCGCCGTCTTCGTCTACGACTGCCCCGACGGCACCGGCAAGCGGCAGGTCGGACACGTCATCAACCCCACGATCGAGACCTCCGGTGCGCCCGAGCTCCACGACGAGGGCTGCCTCTCCGTGCCCGGCCCCTATCACGAACTCGAGCGTGCCGGCCATGCCGTCGTGCGGGGTGTGGACAAGACAGGCGCGCCGATCGAGGTGAGCGGCGACGGCTTCTTCGCGCGCTGCCTGCAGCACGAGACCGACCACCTGCGCGGGGTGCTCTACATCGACCACCTGCCGCGCAACCGACGGCGCCGGGTGCTGCGCGAGATGGAGCCCTTCGAGTGGAACGCCCCGGTTCCATAGGCGATTGTGCAACTCTCGCCGCCGTCAGGCCGCGAGAAGTTGCACAATCGTCCGGATGACGAGGTCTGGCTCCTCGGTGAGCTGCCGCCACGTGAAGCGGAGTACTCGCCAGCCCGCGGCGATCAGCGCGTTCTGACGGGCCCGGTCTGCCTCGAAGCGGTCGGAGAGGTCGTCGTGATAGCGGCGCCCGTCCACCTCGATCGCGAGCCGCTGCGCGTCGAAGCCCACATCGAGGTAGAGCGTCCGGCCGGGGAGCAGCAGGCAGTACTGCGGACGCCAGCCGGTGATCCCGGCCCGGCGCAGCAGGGCGTGCAGCACCCGCTCGGACTCGGCGTCAGCCCCTGCCTCGTGCTCGCCGATCAGCATCCGTAGCTGCGTGTTGCCGGTGCGCCCGAGCTGGGCGCTCACCGAGCGCTGCAGGTCGGCCAGCTCGATCCAGTGCTGCGCGAGCGCGCGATCACGCAGCTCGCGGGCCTCCGGAGGGCGCAGCGCGCGCAGCAGATCGATCACGGTGCGGGTACGTGTCGTCAGCGCCAGCCCGTCCAGCACGGTCCGGTCGTCCGGAGCCAGCCGCACGCGGTGGACGCGGACCCCGGCGACGGGCCCGCGGAACCGCCTATCCCCAACCGTCACGTGCGGCTGGGGGCGGGACGGGACCGGCAGGCCCCAGCGCCGTGCTGCCGACCAGTGGCTGAGCACGCCGCCCGACCACAGCACCGCGGCCCACTCGCGCTGCGCCAGCGAACGCGGCACCGCGCGCGGGGAGTAGACGCCGGGCAGCACCGTCACCAGTTCGCGCGCCACCAGCCCGTCGACCGCATCGTCCGTCAGGCCGCAGCGCAGGAGCTGGCCCCGCGCAACCGTGCCTGCCTGCCCCCGCGCCAGATCTCGCCAATCCACGGTGAAGACCCTGCCAAGAAGACCAGAACCAGGCTGGCGCTTGTCCACAGCCTCGCGATTGTGCAACTTTCACCGGCATCAGCCCGGTGAAGGTTGCACAATCGGGAAATCAGACGAGGAGTTCGGCGATCTGGACGGCGTTCAGCGCGGCACCCTTGCGCAGGTTGTCGTTACTGATGAACAGCGCAAGCCCGCGGCCACCGGGAACGCCCGGGTCCTGCCGCAGCCGGCCCACGTAGGACGGGTCGCGCCCGGCGGCCTGCAGCGGCGTCGGGACGTCGGAGAGCTCGACCCCGGGCGCCGTGGCCAGCAGCTCCCGGGCGCGCTCCGGCGAGAGCGCCCGCGCGAACTCGGCGTTGATCGACAGGGAGTGGCCGGAGAAGACCGGCACCCGCACGCAGGTGCCCGACACCAGCAGCCCCGGGATGTCGAGGATCTTGCGCGACTCGTTGCGCAGCTTCTGCTCTTCGTCGGTCTCGAAGGAGCCGTCGTCGACGATCGAGCCGGCCAGCGGCAGCACGTTGAACGCGATCGGCGCGGCAAACTTCACCGGCGCGGGGAAGGTGACGGCCGAGCCGTCGTGGGTGAGCTCGGCTGCGCTGTCCACGACCTGCCGCACCTGCTTGTCGAGCTCGTCGACACCGGCCAGCCCAGCACCGGAGACGGCCTGGTACGTGGAGACGATCAGCCGCTCGAGGCCGGCCTCGTCGTGCAGCGGCTTGAGCACCGGCATCGCCGCCATCGTGGTGCAGTTCGGGTTGGCGATGATGCCCTTGCGCGCGTTGTGCACCTCGGCGCCGTTGACCTCGGCCACCACCAGCGGCACGTCGGGGTCCATCCGCCAGGCAGAGGAGTTGTCGACGACGATCACCCCGGCCGCCGCGAACTTCGGTGACAGTTCCTTCGAGGTGGCCCCACCTGCGGAGAAGATCGCCACGTCCAGCCCCGTGGGGTCGGCGATGGCGGCGTCCTCGATGCGGATGTCGACGCCCTCCCAGCTCAGCGTGTTGCCGGCCGAGCGGGCCGAGGCGAAGAACCGGATCTCGTCCACCGGGAAGTTCCGCTCGGCGAGGATGCGACGGACGACCGCCCCGACCTGGCCCGTGGCACCGACTACACCGATCTTCATCGCCCTGTACCTCCGTAGACCACGGCCTCTTCATCGGTGCTGCCGAGCTCGAAGGCGTCGTGCACCGCGCGCACCGCCACGTCGAGGTCGGTGTCGCGGCAGACCACCGAGATCCGGATCTCCGAGGTGGAGATCATCTCGACGTTCACGCCCGCGTCGGCCAGCGCGGAGAAGAAGGTGGCCGAGACACCCGGGTGCGAGCGCATGCCGGCACCGACGAGCGAGAGCTTGCCGACGTGGTCGTCGTAGAGCACCTCGCTGAACCCGACGGAGGCCTGCACCTTGCCCAGCGCGGCCAGGGCGGCTGCCCCATCGGTGGCCGGCAGGGTGAACGAGACGTCGGTACGGCCGGTGCCGCCCGTCGAGATGTTCTGCACGATCATGTCGATGTTGATCTCGGCGGCGGTCAGCTCACGGAAGATCGTGGCGGCCTCGCCCGGCTTGTCCGGCACACCGACGACGGTGACCTTGACCTCGCTGCGGTCGTGCGCGACGCCGCTGATGATCGCCTGTTCCACCGGGAGCTCCTCAATCGATCCAGAAACGATGGTGCCGGGCTTCGTCGAGAACGACGAGCGGACGTGGATCGGCACCCCATAACGACGGCCGTACTCGACGCTGCGCAGGTGCAGGATCTTCGCCCCGCCCGCGGCGAGCTCGAGCATCTCCTCGAACGTGACGGTAGCCAGGCGGCGGGCGTTCGGGACGATGCGCGG
>JAOPUX010000243.1 GCA_025963285.1 Jatrophihabitans sp. | reverse complement strand
GTTCCAGAACTTGTAGCCCTCGGCCGAGCGGTCGATGATCAGCGTCGCGCCCATGCGACGGCAGATCTCCGCCTTCTCCGGCGAGGACACCACACAGACCGGGATGGCGCCGCCGTTGAGCGCGTACTGCGTGGCGTAGCCGCCCAGGCCGCCCGACGCGCCCCAGATCAGCACGACGTCGCCCTGCTTCATGTTGGCGCCGTTCTTGCTCACCAGCTGCCGGTAGGCGGTGCAGTTGACGAGCCCGGGCGAGGCGGCCTCCTCCCAGGTGAGGTGGTCGGGCTTGGGCATGAGCTGGTTGCCCTTGACCAGCGCCAGCTCGGCAAGCCCGCCGTAGTTCGTCTCGAAGCCCCAGATCCGCTGCTGCGGGTCCATCATCGTGTCGTCGTGGCCGGCTGCGTCCTCGAGCTCGACGGACAGGCAGTGGGCCACGACCTCGTCCCCGGGCTTCCACTTCGTCACACCCGCACCGACCCGCAGCACGACGCCGGAGAGGTCGGAGCCCACGGCGTGGAAGTCCTGGTCGTGCTTCTTCGTCAGCGACGAGTACTTTCCGTACCGCTCCAGGAAGCCGAACGTGGAGACGGGCTCGAAGATGGACGTCCAGACGGTGTTGTAGTTGATCGCGCTCGCCATGACGGCCACGACGACCTCGCCCGGCCCGATCTCCGGAGTGTCGATCTCCTGGAGGTGCAGGCTCTTGCGTGGGTCCTTGTCGCGGCTGTCGATGCCGTCGAACATGTTCTGCTCGTCCTTGCGCACCACCATGGCCTGGTAGGAGGTGGGCAGCGGCAGGTCGGCGATGGTGTCGAGTTCGTCGTTCAGGATCGCGTTGCGAATGGCGCTGACAGCGTCAGAGCTAGCCACGGGAGGCCTCCGGAGTAGGGGGTCGTCAGGTGAGTCGAGAAAATGTTACTGGACAGTAACGTCGCTGTCAGTGTGGTGCGGGCTGGACCAGCTCGACGAGCACCCCGCCGGCGTCCTTCGGATGGATGAAGTTGACCCGGCTGTCCGACGTGCCGCGCCGTGGCGCCTCGTAGAGCAGCCGCATGCCGCGCTCCTTGAGGGTGGCCGAGACGGCCTCGATGTCCTCGACCGTGTAGGCCACCTGCTGCACGCCCTGGCCGTTGCGGTCGATGAACTTGGCGATCGTCGATTGCTCGTTGAGCGGCGCGAGCAGCTGGATACGCGTATTTCCGTCGCCGACGGCGAGCATCGCCTCGCGGACGCCCTGCTCCTCGTTGACCTCCTCGTGCACGCTGACGATGCCGAAGGTGTCGCGGTAGAAGGCGATCGCGACGTCCAGATCCGGTACCGCGATGCCGACGTGGTCGATTTTGGTGAAAAGGCTGGAGGGGGACATTCGGCCATCGTGGCAACTGCAAGCGTTATTGGCGAACACTTCACCGCTCTGGGTGCCCATGTTCACACCAGTGGCGTGTCACACGCCGGTTACAGTTGACTGCCTGGCTGTATTGCAGACACGCTGTCGCGCGCTCCCGTCGGACGACCCCGGGGCGCTCCAACGAGGAGGAACGTCATGGCCGGATCGGTCATCATCAACGGTGCGCGCACCCCGATGGGCCGGCTGCTCGGCTCGCTCAAGGGCTTCTCCGGCGCCGACCTGGGCGGCATCGCCATCAAGGCCGCGCTCGAGCGCTCCGGTGTCAGCCCCGAGCAGGTCCAGTACGTAATCATGGGTCAGGTGCTGCAGGCCGGCGCCGGCCAAGTTCCGGCCCGCAAGGCCGCTCACAACGCCGGTATCCCGCTCAACGTCCCGGCTATCACGATCAACAAGGTCTGTCTCTCCGGCCTCGACGCGATCGCGCTGGCCGACCAGCTGATCCGCGCCGGCGAGTTCGACATCATCGTGGCCGGCGGCCAGGAGTCGATGACGAACGCGCCGCACCTGCTGCCGAAGTCCCGCGAGGGCTACAAGTACGGCGCGATCGAGATGCTCGACCACATGGCTTTCGACGGCCTCACCGACATCTTCGAGAACATCCCGATGGGTGAGTCCACCGACAACGGCAACACCGCCCGCGGCCTCAAGCGGGAGGCGCAGGACGAGTTCTCGGCCCGCTCGCACCAGCGCGCCGCGATCGCCCAGAAGAACGGCGTCTTCGCCGAGGAGATCACCCCTGTGCTGATCCCGCAGCGCAAGGGCGACCCGATCGAGTTCGTCGAGGATGAGGGCATCCGCGCCGACACCACCGCCGAGTCGCTGTCCAAGCTCCGCCCGGCCTTCACCAAGGACGGCACCATCACCGCCGGCTCCTCCTCGCCGATCTCCGACGGTGCTGCCGCCGTGATCGTCATGAGCAAGGCCAAGGCCGAGGAGCTGGGCCTGGAGTGGATCGCCGAGATCGGTGCCCACGGCAACGTCGCCGGCCCCGACAACTCGCTGCACAGCCAGCCGTCCAACGCCATCAACGACGCGCTGCGCCGCGAGGGGCTGACCGTCGCCGACCTCGACCTCATCGAGATCAACGAGGCGTTCGCCTCCGTGGGCCTGCAGTCGATGGCCGACCTCGGCGTCTCCGACGAGATCGTCAACGTCAACGGCGGGGCGATCGCGCTCGGCCACCCGATCGGCATGTCCGGGGCCCGGCTCGTGCTGTCGCTGGCGCTCGAGCTCAAGCGGCGCGGCGGCGGCACCGGTGCGGCTGCCCTCTGCGGCGGTGGCGGCCAGGGCGACGCCCTGATCGTGCACGTCCCGTCGGCAAGCTAGGTACGTTCCCGGACGATGGCGACTCGGCGTGACGTCGACGTCACCGACCTCATCAGCCGGGCCCGGCACGCAGATCCGCGTGCCGTGGCCCGGCTGATCTCGTTCGTGGAGAGCGATTCACCGGTGCTGCGCGAGGTCGCGGCCGGGCTGGTCGGAGCTGCCGGGCACGCGCACGTCCTCGGCCTCACCGGCTCGCCCGGGGTCGGCAAGTCCACCACGACGAATGCGCTGGTGAGCGCGCTACGGGCGCGCGGCGACCGCGTCGGGGTGCTGGCCGTCGATCCGTCGTCGCCCTTTTCGGGGGGCGCTCTCCTGGGTGACCGGATCCGGATGGCCGAGCACACCGCCGACGATGGTGTCTTCATCCGGTCGATGGCCTCGCGCGGCCAGCTCGGTGGTCTCTCCGCCGCCGTGCCGCAGGCGCTGCGGGTGCTCGACGCGGCCGGCTGCGACGTGATCCTCGTCGAGACGGTCGGGGTCGGGCAGGCCGAGGTGGAGATCGCCTCGCTGGCCGACACCACCATCCTGGTGCTCGCGCCAGGGCTGGGTGACGCCATCCAGGCGGCGAAGGCCGGTGTGGTGGAGATCGCCGACGTCTACGCGGTGAACAAGGCCGACAGGGGCGGCGCCGAGCAGGTCACCCGGGACCTGCGGCAGGTGCAGTCGATGACCGCCGGCCGGCACGAGGGCTGGACGGCGGCGATTCTCAAGCTCAGTGCAGCCAGCGGCGAGGGCGTCGCCGAGCTGCTCGCGGCGATCGACGCCCACCGCGCCTGGCTGGGCGACAGCGGGGAGCTGGCCGTGCGCCAGCAGCGCCGGGCCGCCACCGAGATCGAGGCGATCGCAGTCGGAGAGGTACGGCAGCGCTTCGCGCACGTGCACGGCTCGGATGCCCTCGACGAGGCGGCTGCCCGGGTGGTGGCCGGCGAGAGTGACCCCTACACGGCGGCAGAGGCCCTGATCGCCGCACTGTGATCTCGTTTCGTGCTGCGCTGGGCTGGTGCCTGCTGAAACGGTGACCTGAGCACACACGTGATCGTTCAGCGGGCTGCTTCGGCCTCCGCCGTGATCTCCGGCAAGGCCGCGATGAACTCGGTGGTCAGCTTGGCCGTCAACTCGGGGTGCTCGAACTGCGGCACGTGACCGCAGTCGTCGATCACCACGGTGTGCGCGTCGGGCAGGGCGTCAGTGACGAACGGTGCGAAGCCGGCGGGCACGAGCACGTCATGGTCGCCCCAGATGAAGAGCGCGGGCGGCCGGAGCCCGGGCAGCCGATCCCAGAAGCCGCTGCCGCCGAAGGGCTCGTCGAGGTAGATGTGCCGCAGCGCGGAGAAGGTCGACATGCGGTTCGCGCGGATGCCGAGCACCCGCAGGAACTCGTCGATCGCGGCGTCGTACCAGGCCTGCGGCAGGCGCGAAGGATCGGCGAAGAGGCTGCGCAGCCCCCGCATCGCCACGATCCGGGGAATCGGGAAGGGCAGGGCGGCCAGCTCATCACGAATCAGCCGGACGAACGGCACGAACTGCCGCAGTCGCCGGAACGCCACCGCCGGGCAGAGCAGCACCAGCCCGCGGACGTCGGCGGGGGAGTCGAGGGCGGCTTGCAGCGAGGTGCGCCCGCCGAGGCTGTTACCGACGAGGACCGCCGGCTGGTCGCAGGTGGCGTGCAGGAACTCGACCAGCCAGCTGCCGAGGAAGTCGGCCCCGTGAGCCTTCGTGGTGGCCTGGGTGCCGCCGTGGCCGGGCAGGTCCGGCGCGATCACGTGGTAGTTCTTCGACAGCGCCGGGATCAGCGGCAGCATCGAGGAGTTCGTGGCGCTGAGGCCGTGCACCAGCACTACCGGCGGTGCGTCGTGCGGGCCGGACTCGATGTAGA
>JAOPUX010000238.1 GCA_025963285.1 Jatrophihabitans sp. | reverse complement strand
ACGCGCTGTCGCGCGTCGTCCTGTTCGGCGGCGAGGACAGCACGACCTACCTGGCCGACACCTGGACGTTCACGACCGTTCCGCCGGCGATCGCCGCGGTCACGCCGAACGCCGGAAGTGTTACCGGCGGAACCACCGTGACGATCACTGGCTCGGCTTTCACCGGCGCCACCGCCGTCCGATTCGCCTCCACCGCGGCCGCAAGCTTCCACGTCGACTCGGCCACCCAGATCACTGCCGTCACCCCCGCGAAGGGCGTGGGCAGCTACAACGTCGAAGTCACGACCCCTGGCGGCACCAGCGCCGCGGGCCACGTCTACCGCTACGTCGCACCGCCAGCCGTGACTTCACTCTCCCCGGCCTCCGGCACGATCCACGGCGGCACCACCGTCAACATCGTCGGCAGCGGCTTCACCGGTGCCACGACGGTAATGTTCGGCAGCTACCCGGCAGCGAGCTTCCACGTCATCTCCCCGACGCACGTCACGGCAATCACTCCCGCCGAGCCTTCAGGCAGCCACAACGTCATCGTCACCACGCCTGTCGCGACGAGCGCCACCATCATCGCCGATCGCTTCACCTTCACCAGCTGAGCGGACGAGGCCAACCCGACCGATTACCCGCCCGGCGGGTAGATGAGCACGCCTGCCCAGGCCGAGCAGGCGGTGCCTTCGCAGTCCGGCCCGATTCGGTCGTTCGACCTGGCCTTGGCCGAGACGGCGGACTCCCGCTCTGGCAGCGACGGGCTGTGGCTCATCGCCGCGACCCTCGTCGCCGCTGCCACGGTTGGTGGCTTTCCAGCCGTCGGCGCCATGGTCAGCCGGCTGAACCGATCTCGCTGATCGCGTCGACCTGCTCTGCGACACTTCGCGGATGGCCGTCAACCTGCCGGGCGCTCCGGCCTTCCCCGTCTACGGACTCTCTGATCGGGTGGAGGGCCTGCGCTGGCTCTGCACGTGGCAGCGCTGGCCGACGCTGGAGGCCGGTGTGGTCTGGCAGCTGTGCATCGGCCACGGCGACCCCAGCCAAGGCCCGTACGCATTGGTCACGACGACCCTGAAGCAGCTGCCGTGGCCGGAGTCCGAGCATGGTCCGGCTGTGCAGAGCGGGCTGGATCATGCGGTCTCCAACGCCATCAGCAATCTCGTCAGCCTGTCGTGCCGTTCGGATCCCGACGAGGAGCACCGCACCCTCCTGGCCGAGCTGGAGCGATTCACGGAGGTAGACGGTGTGGGTCACTTCGACGGCTGGGAGCTTGAGGACGTCCCAATCGAGGGGGTTCGACAGGGGGTGCATCTGCGCCGCCTGCCGAAGGCATGGGCCTTCGCGGCCGAACTGGCCGGCGTGGTCGTCACCGGTTGGTCGACGGACGACATCCCCTTCGAGCTGGTCGAGCTGATCGACCTCTCCGAGGACATCGCCTCCATCGAGCTGCTGCCCCCGAACGGCACGAGGTAGCCGCTGCCTCGTCGGCGCCGCCGGGTTCAAGCCGCGCTGCGGAGCCCACCGAGCGCTGAAGCGAGCCCCGCGCAGTCGGCTGGGGTGAGGGTCAGATTCGGGTGACGGATCCTGCCGAACGGGTCGATTCCGGAGATGGGTTCGACGAACTCGACGCAGACCCCGGCCTGGGAGTTGGTTGCGAAGGTGAGACCGTGATCGGTGAACCCCAGATGTGCCGGTCCAGCCGTCTTGAGGAAGGCGTACGGGCCGGTCAGCGACACGGTGGTGAGATTCGTCAGGGGCGTGTCGATGGACCACGGCCCGAAGCGAGCGCGCAGCCGGCCGCCCGCGACCAGGATGGCCGTGCGCTGCGGGGTCACGCCGAAGGCTCTCGCGACGACCTCGTAGCGGCGCTCGAAGCGGAAGGGGTAGCTCATCTCGGGGCTGCTCACGCGCAGGGCCTACCCAAAGGTGGGCTCGTCCGCACCGAGCGCAGCCGGCCGGCAACGCTGCCTGGACCAGCCCAACCTGCTGTGCGAGGGCACCGAACCCGTCCTCGCCGGTGGATGACGGGCACGCTGCGGCTGGACCGAGCCGCGGCGGCCGCGGCCTCATCAGCGCAGCGTCAGCACCCAGGGCAGCATCGCGTCGGCGACCTGGGCATCCCCGACGGCTGTGCAGGAGGTGTCGCTCGGGCAGGAGATGGCATCCAGGCCGTCCTCGCCCAGCCCGCCAGGCGGGACCGGAACGCTGCTGCCGGTCCAGGCGCCGTCGGCCAGGGTGTACGCGACCCCGAGCCGACCGTAGCTGCCGTCGTCCACGGCGGTGACGAGGTGACAGCTCGTGATGCTCGCTGGGCACGAGACCGAGGCCCGCTCAGGTGCGGTGCCCTGTTCGGAACGTTCAACCTGCGGCAGCGTGGTCACCGTCCACTTTGCTGCGGCCAGGGTCTCGACGAAGTCCACGGACCACCTGGAGTCGGAGTCGACGTACTCTCCGGCGGCGACGCAGGATTGAGCAGCTGGGCACGACACCGAGTCGATCCGCTCCGTGTCACCGAAGGCAGAGTCGATCGTGAAGGGCGTGAGCGTCCACTTTCCGCCTGCCAGGGTGTCTGCGAAGATCGTCTTCTCCCCGGAGACGGGGTCGATGCCCTGCGCCACCGCGGTGCAGACGCCAATGGCGACGCAGTCGATCGCGGTGAACTGGTAGGAGCTCATCCCCGTCGGCAGCGGGACCCTCGCGCGTGACCACGTCCCGCTCGTCAGAGTCTCGGCCACGGCCGGGTCGTCCGCCGCCGCCGCGGCCGACTCGTCCACCAAGGTGCTCCCGAGGGCAACGCAGCTGCCGATGGCCGGGCAGGAGATTGCGCTGAGGGCGCCCGGTACGGTTGCCTTCGTCCACTTCCCGGCATGCAGCACGGACAGTGCTGTCAGATCGGCGGGTATATGGGGTCCCACGGTGGGGTTGTACAGGTAGCCGGTCAGGGCGTCACACTCCCCGGCCGCTGCGCAATCGATGTCGGCGTGGTCGGCGACGAACTCGTGGACGAGGTGGGTGTCGCCGGGATCCGCGGGTAACGGGAGGTCCGTGCGCGTCCAGGTGCCTCCGGCGAGAGTGTCGGCGAACGCGTGCGGCTGTTCGTGCGGGTCGACGTAGAAGCCGAGTGCGGAGCATGACGTGCTGGTCGGGCAGGAGTCACGCAGCAACCCGGCCTGAGCGTCGCCGATGCTGAGCGCCTTCGACATCCAGACGCCGTTGGCCAGGGTTTCGATGACGCCGGGCTCGAACTGGCTGCCTTGGGCGGTCAGGTAGCAGGTCGCGACGCTCGGGCAGGCGAGGGAGATGGGTAGGGGTGACCCCTCGTCTGGGTTCGTCAGCGGTGGTGAGACCGTCCACGCGTTGCCGGTCAAGGTGAGGATGACTGCGGCGCCGTTCGCGCTGGTTGTCTGGCCGACGCCCCGGCACACACCAGTCTGTGGACAGGTCATCGACCCCAGGTCGAGCCTGGTGTCGGCCGGAAGCGCGGGGAGCGCCGTCGGTGTCCAGACGCCTCCGGTCTCGGCGTAGTAGAACGGATGCTCCACGCCTCCTGGATTCGTGGACAGGTCTTCGAAGTCGGCGAAGCCGGAGCACTGGCCGCCCGCGCTGCAACGCACCTCGTCGAGCGAGCCGTCGTCGAACTGACCGGCCGGTGTCGGCAGTAGCTGCGCCTTCCAGACGCCGGCGGCCAGTGTCTCCACCAGCGGCTGGCCCAGGTAGGTGTGATCACTCGGGCCGGCGTCGGAACCCACAGCGACACACAAGCTCGCACTGGCACAGCTGAGGGAGTTCAGCGAGGGCACCGCGTTAGGTCCCGGAGGGGTCGGTACCGGAAGGTTGGTGAGCGTCCAGCGCCCTGCCGAGAGCGTGTCGCTGAACAGGTGAGTGACACCGTCCTGACCGAAGTACCTGCCGATGCCGATGCACCGACCCACCGCCGGGCAGGCCAGCTGGGTGATCTCGAACTGGCTCCACGCCGAGCTCACCGGGAGCACGCTGGAGCTCCAGCCGCTCGGCGACAGCGTCTCGACCACGAGCACGCTCTGGGATCCGTCCGAACCACCGGACTGGAGTGCGGTGGTGATCTCGACGCAGTGCTGGACGTCGAGGCACGACATCGGCCCGACACCGTCGGGGTCGGTGTCCACCGGCATCGGCAGAGCCTCGGTGTGCCAGCCCTGGGCGTCGAGGGTCACGGCGAAGTTCTCGCCGGTGGCGAGCCAGTCGCTCTGTGCGTCCTGACTGAGGTGCGGAGAGATCGTGGCATTGCCGATGCAGGACGTTGCGCTGAAGCACTGCAGCTGGCCGAGGTTCCACGGATTCGGCCCGTCGACCGGCACCGGCAGGGTCATGCCTGCACTCCACGACAGCGACGCGGTGGAGGCGATGACGTGCGCCGGCGAGGCGGTCGCGCCCCACGAATCCGCTGCGAACGCCGAGTAGCTGTAGGTCGTCGCGGGCTTCACCGTGGAGTCGACGAAGGTGCGGGCGGTCGAGCTGAGGGTGGCTACCGGCGTGCCCGAGGTGGGCTTCGTCGGCGCGATCGCCCCAACTGCTCGGCGAATGAGCACTGCACTGAACCCTGCATCAGTCGGATCCGTCCACGACAACGAGACGCTCGTCGACTTCGTCGCCGTCACGGCCAGATCACTGACCGGCTTCACGGTCGCGGCGAAGGTGAAGCGGTCTGCCTTGACGACCGCCGAGAGCCCGGTCTTCGTCCGCACTCGCACGTCGACCGTCCCGGCGGTGTGGGCAGGAGCACGGACGGTGAGCTTCGAGGCCGACACTTCGTCCAGACCGGTCGCCTGCGCGGAGCCAAAAGACACCGAGCTTGCCGTCCCGATGTTCTTGCCGACGATGGTCACCGTCGATCCACTGGCGATCGGCCCGACAGCGGGGGTCAGAGCCGACACGCTCGGCAGCGAGGCTGTGACGCGGGTGGCGCCCGACGCTGGCGGCCCGGCGATCACCAGAGCCGCGGTCACGCAGGCCACCGCTGCAAGCGGGTAGAGCCGAGTCCGCGCCGTCATGAACACTCCTTGATCAACTGGACCGGATCGTAAGCGCCGGCCCCACCCACGTAAAGCCGTGGGTGACCGGGCCGCGGCGGCGGGAAGCGACTGATCGCCAGGCGGCCTGAACGCGTCCTCATAGAGAGGGCGGATCGACTGCGATTCGGTGCCCCGGCTGGGGTCGAACCAGCGACCGACCGCTTCGAAGTGGAGAAGGCCACACCCTTGTGCTGTACCCCAGCAGCACCGGGGGCTCCAGGGCTGAGGCGAGACCCAAAGATCAACTTCGGCTGTCAGCCAGGGATCGGCGTACGCGGCCGGCCATTGGCGAAGCTTGGCGACCCTCTGTGGACTACGTCCGCGAAAGTCATCCGCAATTGCCGATCTCCGCTCGTCCTTTCCCGACGATTGACCGACAAGGCGCGGTGGGTATACCTCGGCGCAGTCGAGTCTTGGAGGGCCAACGTGCCGTCACTCTTTGAACCCAATCAGTCAACCCGCGCGGCAGTCGATCACCCGCTTGGCTACGCGAGTGCCGTTGCGATCGGGCTGGGCTTGATGGTCGGCATCGTAGGCGCGGTCACCTCGGGCCAGATCGTCACCGCGCTCCTGGTCGGACTCGTAGTTGCAGTGGTCGTGTTTGCGTTCAACTACATCGCGTTCCGTCGTGGCGGGTGGGGCGAGCGGTGGTACCGCGACCGGACAAAGTCGAAGACGGCGGCCTAGCCATGTCGATTTTGGCGTTGGTTTCGCAGTCCCAAGAAAGTAGCACTGCCACGGCGGCGATTCTCGGCGTCGTGGTTTTCATCCTCGCGATGATCGTGGCGTTCTTCGCTCTGCGCGCCAACAAGAGAAACCGCGAGGGCTGAGGCCGACTGGTGATCGCAACTGCAGCGGACCGGCTCTACCGGATCTGCCGCTGAGAGGGGCGTGACTCTGCCGATCTGCTCTCGTCAGCCCTGGCGTCGTTTTAGAGTGCAACCGTGACTCAGGCGGATGGGCTGGACAGGGCGCTGGTCCTACTGTCTCTGCAACGTGCACTTTGGGATGCAGTCACGCCGGAGTTGCGGGCGGTGAGCGTCGGCTGGAGTGGCGGGCGCATCGATACGACCTTCGTCTACGACAGTCCGATCAGCAGCGAGATGGTCGAGCTAGTCGGTGTGGTCGAAGCCGAGATGTTGGCAGACTTTCCGTCCGGGACCGAGACTCGGTTCGACCTTGTCCACATTCCGCGCACTGAGGACCGGCGAGACGCCGCCCGCGAATGGTGGGCATATCTGCGCCGAGAGGCATAGACGACCCGATCTGCCCCGATGCTCGCGGAGTTTGCGAGTAACGCACCGGATGGCCGGATGTGCGGCTCCTACCGGGAGTTCTCGGTACTGAACTCAGTCTTCGTTCGCGACGCTGCGCCCGAGAGCGATAGGACCTTCCAGTGCATCCACGAGGCCGTCGCCGACACCGTGATCAACGCCTAGGCCCGGTCTATCCCACCCATGGCACGCCGCTGATCCGATCTACCGGAACTGCCGCGGAGCGGCTCTACGGGATATGCCGCGGAGGGCGCGCGACTCTGTCAATGTCCGCGCGTCGAGGGAGTTAGGCCCGAACTCCAAACTTTGCCTCAACGGCGCGGTGGACCACTCTGTAAAGGCCCTCGATCCGGGGCTGCTTCCATCCCGCCTGTCGGATCGCGACGCCTCCGATGACGACCAGGGCAGACAGATCCCGAACCTCAAAGGCATACGGATCGTCCTGCCAGGGGTAGCGAAGCGGCTGGCCATTGACGGTCTGCAAGAGGCGATTCAGATCATCATCCGCTAGCGGGACCGGGGCTACGATCTTTTGAGCAGGGAGCTCTCCCGAGAACTGCGCGAGGGCGGCTTCGTCAGGCGGTCCCCCGAACTGCTCAGCAACAAGGAGCGAGGAGAAGGCGAACGCCGTCGGGACCAACCAGCGCACCTCCTGGCGGCCAAACAGCCCCGCGTCCACGATGTAGCCGCGCACCGCGTCACCATCGCCTTCGGCGGCTGCCAGATACAGAGGCGGGAGGGTCTCGCTCACTACGGCCGGTATCCCGACCCGTTTGCTCCCAGCACCGCGTCCGAAGATGGGCATCGTCTCTCCCTTCTGCTTGAAGGTCCGCTACCCGGCAAAGACCCGGCCCAAATCTAGCTGCCGGGGACCTGCGAGACCCACAGGTCCCGTGCTGCGGTGTCACGCAAGGGACTCGACCGGATCTGCCGCCATGATTGTGTAGATCGGAGTGCGACGGCGGCTTACGCAGCTAACGCGGCCAGCACGGCCCAAACGACCCATAGCGCAGTCAAAGTGGCTGCGACCGGGAGCGTCACGTGAGCTGCCCGTCGTTGACTCTGCGAGTAGCCAGGAAGCCTCAGCAGGCGCACGGATTGCCAGATGGCGGCTAGCCCGAAGACGATGCCGAGAAGCGGCACGATCGCCGCAATCGTGAGACAGATCGTGACTGTAATCCGAGTATCGGAGCGGGCGTAGGCCTCAGGCTCAACCACGACAACGACGCTACAGTTCGCCATGCCGCACGGCATGAACTCAACCGGATCTGCCGCGTAGTGCGCGACGACCGAGCCTCAGTGATGCGGCCTCGGGCGTACCGCTGTGAGCTACGAGTGTCGTTCCGCCCGCGATGCGAGTTCGTCGAGGGCTGAGAGCACTCCCGCTCGGTTCTTCGCGGTCTTCATCCAGGCCGGGAGCTTCTCGATCATCGACATGTCGCCGCTCCGAGTGCCACCCGGGCAACCCGGGGGTTGGGCCGCGCTCTCTGTGCGTCGCCGCAACGTAATCGCGGAGGACTTCCAGATGACGCCCGTTATAGGCCCAGACGGTATGTCCTCGAAAGTCGAACTGAAGCCACAGCGGCAGACCAAACCACGGATCGACCGGCATGCCCCATGAACCAGCCCCAGCAGATGCCTTCGCGAACCCGCAGTGGGTGCACGTGACGCGCGGGCCGGTCGTCTGCCCAAGACCTGGACTTGCCGCGACGGTAGCGCGCGCTCCGCACTGAGGACAGACAACCAAGACCTCGGGAGCCGCCCATTGATACAGCAGCGATCCTCCGTCACGAAACCGCACCAAAGGACCGCCCACTCGTCCAGTATCCCGATCCACTCCCGCATCGGCTACGGCATTCACTTGAACGTCAGATCCATCCGCTCATGCCGCGAGGTGCGCGCGACTCTGCCGCGAGGTGCGCGCGATTCTGCCGAGATCCGGTCATCCCGGTGATCACTCGGATCTAGTGATTGCGACGGATCGGGCACACTCTGTGCATGACTGATGTCGGCGAGAAGGCAAATGCCCGAGTCATCTTTGAGATCGAGGTCATTGACGGTTGGCCGCCCGTCTCATCCGAACGATTGTGGGCGTTCTCGCTGGGCGACGATATCTACAGGATCGACAACGCCCCGTGGTTCGTCCGCGACCTTGCTATCGGGGACCTGGTCGAAGCTCGCGCGTCGGCCCCGAACGAACATCCCGTGTTCCAGCGGATTGTG
>JAOPUX010000198.1 GCA_025963285.1 Jatrophihabitans sp. | reverse complement strand
TTGGTGATGACGGGCGTCACGAGGTGCGGGATGCCCTGGTAGGCCGCGAACTCCACCCGCTTCGGGTCGATCAGCACCATCCGCACCTGATCCGGGGTGGCCCGGGTGAGGATCGAGAGGATCAGCGTGTTGATGCAGCTGGACTTACCGGCTCCGGTGGCACCGGCCACGAGCAGGTGCGGCATCTTGGTCAGGTTCGCGACGACGAAGCCGCCTTCGACGTCCTTGCCGAGCGCCACGAGCATCGGGTGCTGATCGCGCTGGGCCACCGGGGAGCGGAGCACGTCGCCGATCATCACCATCTCGGGGTCGGCGTTCGGGATCTCGACGCCAACCGCGCTCTTGCCCGGGATCGGCGAGAGGATCCGCACCTCGGCCGACTTCACCGCGTAGGCGATGTTGCGGGCCAGGTTGGTGATCCGCTCGACCTTCACGCCGGGGCCGAGCGTGACCTCGTAGCGGGTGACGGTCGGACCACGGTTGAAACCGGTGACGGCACAGTCGACGTCGAACTCGGAGAAGACCTGGGTGAGGGCGGCGATCACCTCGTCGTTGGCCTTGGTGTGGGCCAGCGGCGGGGCACCTGCGGCGAGATCCTTGAGCGACGGCAGCGTGTACATGCCGGCGCCGCGATCGAGCTCGAGCTGGATCGGCCGGTCGATCGGCGGCAGGTCGTCCTCGACCACCTTCGCCGTGCGGGGCTTGCGTGGCTTCGGCACGGTGACCGGCGCAGCGGCGTCGAGGTCGGCGGCGAGGTCGTCGAACGCCGGCAGCGCGCCGGTGGCACCGTCGGCGTCGACCTCGGCCTCCGGCTTGCGCAGCCGCTTGCGGCGCGGCACCGCGGCAGCCTCAACGGGGGCGGCCTCCGCCGCCTCCTCGGCGAGCGGGCCGCCGGTGACCAGGTCGCGCACGTAGCCGACGAGCACGCTGAACGGCGTGGCGGTGACGACGAGCGTCCCGAACGCACCGAGGATCAGCAGGAGCGGCACCGCCAGGGCAGCCGAGACGCCGTGCGAGAGCGGGCCGCCGATCACGGCACCCAGCGCCCCGCCGGCGTCCTTGCGGTCGGCGGCCGAGGAGGGCGAGGCGCCCCAGATGTCGAAGAGGCCGAGGATGCTGACGGTCAGGGCGGCGCCACCGACGACGAGCCGACCGCGCGAGTGCGGCTGCGGCACCTGCCGCAGCATGTGGGCCGCAGCGCCGATCAGCAGCAGCGGCAGCAGTACCGCCCCGTTGCCGATGACCGCACGGCATCCGGAGGCGATGTGGTGGCCGATCGGGCCGGCTGCGTGGAACCAGACGGCTACCCCGCTGACGATGCCGAGCGCGAGCACGACGAGCGCCGCGCCGTCGCGGCGGTGGGCCGGGTCGAGGTCGCGAGCGGTGGCGGCGTTGCGTCCGACTGCCCGCGCCGTGCCCCCCACCAACGTGGCCAGCGCATGCCAGAGCGCGGCGATCAGCTTGCCCACACCGACGAGGGGCGCCAGCAGCGGCGACCGCTTCGGGGTCGGCCGCTTGCCTGACGGTGCGCGCCCCGCCGACTTGCGCGGCTGCGAGGGCCGGCGTGCGGGCGGACGAGTTCGGGTTCCGGTTCCAGCCACGCCGCAACCTTAACCCTGAAGTCGACGGTTACGAGGGAGGCGCGAGGAGCTAGAGTCCCGCCGCCACGAGGTCGAGGCGCAGCTGGGCCAGTTCGTCGGCGGTGGCGTCGACGAGTGGGAGCCGTACGCCACCGACCTCCAGCCCCCGATCGCGGAGCCCGGCCTTGACCAGGATCGTGCCCTGGGTGCGGAAGATGCCGGTGTAGATGGGCAGCAGCTCCCGGTGCAGGGTGAGGGCCTGGGCTGCGTCGCCGGCTTCGAAGGCGGCCACGAGTGCCGCCGTGCCGCGTCCGGAGAAGTGCGTGGAGGTGCCCACCACCCCCGATCCGCCGACCGCCAGCATCGGCAGCGTCACCGCGTCGTCACCGGCGTAGAAGGCGAGATCGGTCTCCGCGATGATCCGCGAGGAGGCCACGAGGTCGCCCTTGGCGTCCTTGACCGCGACGATCCGCTCGTGACCGGCCAGCTCGATGAGCGTCTCGGTGAGGATCGGGGTGCCGGTGCGGTGCGGGATGTCGTAGAGCATGTTCGGCAGCTCGGTGGCGTCGGCGACCGCGCGGAAGTGCTGCAGCAAGCCGGATTGCGGGGGCCGTGAGTAGTACGGCGTCACCACGAGCAGTGCGTGGGCACCGGACTTCGCCGCCTGATCGGCCAGCTGCACGGTGTGCGCGGTGTCGAAGGTGCCCACGCCGGCGACGACATGCGCCCGATCGCCCACCGCGTCGACCACGGCACGCACCAGCTCGGCCTTCTCGGCGTCGGAGGTCGTGGGCGACTCGCCGGTGGTGCCGTTGACGACGAGGCCGTCGTTGCCCTGCTCGTCGACCAGATAGCTGGCCAGCCGGGCGGCGGCGGCGAGGTCCAGGGCACCGTCGGACGCGAACGGGGTGACCATCGCGGTGAGCACCCGCCCGAATGGATGGCGGGGATCGGCGGCGGCAGGCATGCGACAAATTTAGCGCCTGGCGCCCACCGGATACCCCTGGGCTTGCCGCGCGTCGTCTCGGGAGCCCGCTCAGCCCTCGTTCACCAGCGGGCTCGACGCCACGGCCGTGCCATCCGGGAGCCCGACGATCGAGAAGTCGGCGAAGACGTTCGGCACGATCCGCTGCAGCTCACGCAGGCACGCCACCGCCAGGGCCCGGATCTCGACATCGGCGTGCTCGGAGGCCCGCATCGCGATGAAGTGACGCCAGGCCCGGTAGTTGCCGGTGACCACGATCCTGGTCTCGGTGGCGTTCGGGAGCACCGCGCGAGCCGCCTGCCGGGCCTGCTTGCGGCGCAGGGTGGCCTCCGGCGTCCCGGCGAAGCGCTCCTCCAGCCCGTCGAGCAGCTCCCGGTAGGCCTGCAGCGACGCCTGCGTGGCTGCCACGAACTTGGCGTGCAGCTCCGGATCGTCGGCGATGACCTCGGGCTCGACCATCCCGGCGTCGCCCTCCGGCACGTAGCGCTGGGAGAGCTGGGAGTAGCTGAAATGCCGGTGCCGGACGAGTTCGTGGGTCAGTGAGCGGGACACGCCGGTGAGGTAGAAGGTGACGGTCCCGTGCTCGAGCACCGACAGGTGGCCCACCTCGAGGATGTGTCGCAGGTAGCCGGCGTTCGTCGCCGTAGCCGGGTTCGGCTTGGCCCACGACTCGTAGCAGGCGCGGCCCGCGAACTCGGCCAGCGCCTCACCCCCGGCGGCGTCGGTCTCCCACGGGATGCCGGCCGGCGCCGCGAACTGGGTCCATGCGATCGCCTGGACGGTGAGCGGTAGGTCAGGCACGGCGTGCTCCACAGGCTGGGACGACGACGGGGTGGGCAGGTCGAGGCTAGCCGCGCGCGCCCGCGCCAGGATGACGCCAAACCCGGGTTGCATTGACGTCAATAGTGATGTCATAGTGACATCATGGAACTGCACAGCTACGTCGCACAAGTCCAGGAGCAGCTCGAGACGGCCGCCGCCCTCGGCGACGACCGCACCCAGCAGACCGCCGCGGCCCTGGCCACGGCGGCGGCGCCGGCCATGCGACTGGCGGTCCTGTCGGCCGTCTCCGCAGCCGCGGACGAGATCACGGCCGCGCTGCTCGACTCCCCTGGCGCACCCGCGGTCTCGATCCGGCTGGACGGGGACGAGCTGCGCGTCGAGGTCCGTGCCACCGCCGACCAGGGCACACCCGCCCCGGCCGACGACGGCGACGCCAGCGCGCGCATCTCGCTGCGCCTCTCCGAGTCCCTTAAGGCAGATATCGAGTCGGCGGCCCGGCGCGACGCCCTGTCGGTGAACTCCTGGCTCGTCCGCGCCGCCACCACCGCGCTCACCCCGCAGTGGGGACCTGGCATGCGCAACGGGGACCCGCGCCGCGGCCCAGGCCGACCCGGCAACGCCCACCACGTCACCGGCTGGATCAACGGCTGACGCCCCCTGCTCCCCCGAAGGACCACGCATGACAACGAACACGTTCCCCCTCACCGGTTCGATCAACCTCCACGCGCGGCTCGGCCACGGTTCGCTGACCGTCCACGCAGTCGAAGGGCTCACCGAGGCCACCGTCGCCCTCACCCGCCGCGGTGCGTCCTTGCAGAAGGGCGACGACGCCCTGGAGCGGATATCCGTCGAACTGCGCGGGCCGACGCTGTTCATCACCGCTCCACGGCAGGGCGGCATCTTCGACATGATCGGTGGCTGGCGCCGCGAACGCGATGCCGTCGACGTCGAGGTCCGGGTACCCACGGGCACGGCTGTGAAGGCTTCGACCTTCACAGCAGACGTCACCATCGACGGCCGCTGTGGCGGGGCCGACATCGCCACCGGCGCCGCCTCGATCACCCTCGACTACGTCGACGGCGACCTGCTCCTGCGCTACGGCAGCGGCAGCAGCACGGTCCGGCGCGTAGACGGGTCGGTGACGATCCGCTCCGGCTCCGGTGACGCGAAGCTGGGTGAGGTGACCGGCGCCGTGCACGCCGGCTGTGGCAGCGGCCGGCTGGAGGTCGGCTCGGTGCGTGGTGCGGTGCGCAGCCGGGCCGGCACCGGCGATGCGCTGCTGAGCGCCGTCTACGGCGACGTCGACCTGGCCAGCGGTTCGGGAACCGTGCAGATCGGGCTACCGGCCGGGCTGGCCGCACGTCTCGACGTGACCACCGGCTCGGGCAGCGTGAACACCGACCTGCCGATCGAGGGCGGACCGCGTCACGACGGCCCGACGATCACCGTGCGCGCCCGCACCGGCTCGGGGAACATCCGGCTCTTCCGCGCCGCCTGACGCACCCGATCGCGCAATTTCGGCCGCCCCAGTGGCGGCAGAAGTTGCACGATCGCGTCAGCCGACGGCGCGGGCCAGCTCGGGGGCGAGATCGCCACGCCCCATCACCTCGACGCCGTCGAGCCCTAGCCACTCAGCAGTGACCGCGAGCTCCTCGGCGAGTTCGGCAGCGACGTAGTGCGGATCGGCGCCCTGCTCGGCGAAGGCGCCCTGCACGCGCAGGACGCCCGCCTGCCGATCGGATTTCAGGTCGACCCGCGCCACCAGAGCATCGCCGAGGAGGAACGGCAGCACGTAGTAGCCGTACTGCCGCTTCGGCGCCGGGGTGTAGATCTCGATGCGGTAGCGGAAGTCGAAGATCCGCTCGGTGCGCTCGCGGAACCAGACCAGTGAGTCGAAGGGCGAGAGCAGCGCGCGGGCCGAGACCCGCCGCGGCCGGCGGGCCTCCGGCCAGAGATAGGCCGGGGAGCGCCAGCCGGCGACCGTGACGGGCAGCAGCTCACCAGCCTCGACGAGCTCGGCCACCCGCTGCTTCGACGCGGCGTGCGGCAGCCGGAAGTAGTCGCGCAGGTCCGGCTCGGTGGCCACGCCGTGGGCGCGGGCAGCGATCCGGACGAGCTGGCGCTGCGCGTCGGCCTCGGTCGGCGTGGGTGCCGCCTGCACCTCGGCGGGTAGCACTCGGGCCGGGATGTCGTAGAGACGCTCGAAGTTGACCCGCCGCGCCGCGGTGATCTGGCCCGACCAGAAGAGGTATTCCAGCGCGACCTTGCCGGCGTGCCAGTTCCACATCTCGCCCGGCTGACGAGCCGGCCGCGACAGCCCCGTCTCCCCCGCGCGGATCGGCCCGGTGTCCTCGACGAGGCGAAGCACCTCGGCCACCAGCTCGGGCTGTTCGGCGGCGATGCGGCGGATACCGCCCCACGCGTTCTCGTCGGCCTGGGCCATCCGCCAGCGGAAGAGCGGGTGCAGCTCGACCGGGATCAGCGACGCCTCGTGCACCCAGTACTCCACCAGCTCACGCCTGATCGGGCCGGCCGTGTGGGCGGTGAGCTTGTCGAGGAGCTCACGGCGATACGGGCCGAGACGGGAGAAGAGCGGCATGTAGTGGGTGCGGCAGAAGACGTTGACCGAGTCGAGCTGGAGCACGGCGATGCGATCGAGCACCCGGCGCAGATGCCGCGCATCGACCCGGCCGGCGGGGCGGGGCTCGGCGAACCCCTGCGCGGCCAGCGCGATGCGACGCGCGGCAGCGGCGGTGAGGCGCTCGTCGGTCGACACGCTGCAGACTCTAGGCAGCACCACCGACAGCCGTCGCCCGTCGCGACGAACCGTGACGCGGCGAAACCGGACACCAGCGCAACCGTGACACCATGGGGCGATGTTCGAGCACCTCATCGAGACCGTAGGCAATTCGGTCGGCGTCTGGCTCTATGTCATCGCTGGTGCTCTCTGCTTCGCCGAGGCCGCGATCCTCGTCGGCATGGTGCTGCCGGGCGAGACGGCCCTGCTCGTGGCGGGCGTCTTCTGCGCCCACGGCAACCTCAACCTCGGCGTGATGATCGCCGTCGCGGTGGTCTGCGCGATCGCCGGCGACTCGGTCGGCTTCGAGTTCGGCAAGAAGTACGGGCCGGCGCTGCGCCGGTCACGGCTCGGCGACTGGGTGGGCGAGCAGCGCTGGTCGCTCGTCGACGGCTTCCTGCACCGCCATGGCGGCAAGGCCGTCTTCCTCGGCCGGATGACGGCGCTCTTCCGCGCTCTGATCCCGTCTATGGCCGGGATGAGCGGCATGCGCTACCGCACGTTCCTGCTCTGGAACGCCCTCGGCGGCCTGATCTGGGCGCCGGGCTGCGTGTTGCTCGGCTACGGCTTCTCCCACTCCCTCGACGCCGTCGGCAAGACGCTGACCTACGCGCCGCTGATCATCCTTGCGGTCGTGGTGGTCGCTGCCGTCCTGCTGCACCTGCGCCGCAGGCGGCGCGAGCAGGCCGAGGCCGAGGCCTTCGCCGAGGCGGACGCCGCCACCGAGGCCTGACCCGCGCCTCACTAGGCTCAGGCCCATGGCTGACGTGAGTGTGCGGGGCGCCCGCGCGGGTGACGTCGCGGAGATCGCCCGGATCCAGGTCGAGACCTGGCGGTTCAGCTACGCCGACACGCTCCCGGCCGCGGCGCTCGAGGCGCTCACCGTCGAGGCGGCGGCCGAGGCGTGGCAGCCGGCCGTCACCGCACCACCCACGCCGCGGCACCGGGTACTCGCCGCGCAGGAGGGCGAGTGGACGGTGGGCTTCACCGCCTTCGGGCCGGCCGACGATCTGCAGCCCGACGAGGCCGAGGCGCAGACCACCATCGCCGTGGGTCCCTTGATCGTGGAGCCGCGCTGGCGGCGCCGAGGCCACGGCTCCCGGCTGATGGCGGCCACCGTCGACCTGGCCCGGAGCGACGGGATGACGCGCGCCGTCGCCTGGGTCCCCGAGGCCGACACCGGCACCCGTGAGTTCCTGATCGGTGCCGGCTGGGCGGCGGACGGCCTGGTGCGGGCCCTCGACACCGGCGCCGGCGAGCTGCGCGAGCTCCGGCTCTTCGTGAGCCTGGCCGAAGGCTGAGGCGAGCGCCTACGCCATAGCGGCTACAGGGCTGTGGTGTCAGGTGAGCGGCCGGGTGACGCCGATGCGCCCCGCCTCGACCTGGTTGATCGGCACGACCTTGATGTACGCGCCGCTGTCCGGCGCCTCGACGACGTCGCCGCTGCCGACGTAGATCGCCACGTGCCCGATGCCGTTGATCGTGCCGTCCCTGCTCCAGAAGAGCAGGTCGCCGGGCTGCAACTGGCTCAGCGCCGGGTGGACGGTCCCGGCCTCGGTGTACTGCGTGGCGGCGTCATGGACGAGTCGCAGCCACGGCCCCACCGCGTAGAGGACGAGGCCGGAGCAGTCGAAGCCCCGGACGCGGCCGTCGTTGCGGGAGGCGTAGTCGACGGCCACCCCGTAAGTCGGCCCGGACTCGTTGCCCGCCCCGAAGCTGTACGGCCAGTTGAGCCACTGCAGCGCCCGCCGGGCGATCTCGACGCCCCGCTCAGCGGTCCAGTTGCCCTCCGGAGCAGGAACGTCGGCGACCGGAGCCGCGACGGCGGTCGGCACGGGCTGCTGCACCACCGGGCTCGGCTGGTACGGCGCGGCCACCGAGAAGACGATCGTGCTCGACTTCGATTCCTGCGGCGTCACCCCCATCGCCACCGCCACCATCGTGGCGAGCAGGCCGAGGACCAGTAGCACCACGACGACGGTCCCGACGTCCCTGCGGGCGTGCGACAGCGTCGGCGCGGACAACGAACGTCTCCCGGGAACTAGGCCGGCTGCGATCAGCAGTCGACCCCACCCTGACGAACGGGCCAGCCCGCGTCAACTCCGGCTAGGAGGCCGCCAAGACCCGCAGCACCTCGGCAGAGGTGGTCACCTCGCCCAGCTTGGGGAAGATCCGCTCGACGCTGTTCGCATGCACCTGCGGCTCCGCGTCGGTCATCGCGTCGACCGCGAGCACCACGTGGTAGCCGTGTTCGTAGGCAGCTCGCGCGGTGGTCTCCACCCCGGCGCTGGTGGAGACGCCGGTGAGCACGAGCTGCGTCACGCCCCGGCTCTGCAGGTAGTCGTGCAGGTCGGTGCCGTGGAACGCCCCCCAGGTCTGCTTCGTGACCAGGTGGTCCCCGGGACGCGGGCCGAGCTCGTCGACGATCTCGGCGAAGTCGGCAGGCCACTCGCCACCGGCTCGCGGCGGGGCATCGGTGCGACCGGGTGCACGACCGGTGACGTTCACCAGCACCACGGGCAGGCCGGCGGCGCGGAACGCCTCCGCCAGGTCGACGGTGCGGGCCACGATCTCGGGCACCGGGGTCGCGGTCGGGGCACCGAGCAGCCCCTTCTGCAGATCGATGACGACCAGGGCCGCGGTGGGTTCGAGCGCTGTCAGGGTCATGACTCTCCTCAGCGGATGGGTTCGGTGCGGGCGCCGCGCAGCTGCGAGGCGATGGCGGCGACGACGGAGAGGCCCGCAGCCACGGCGAAGACGATCACCAGGCCGTGGTGGAACGGGCCGGAGATGAGGTCCGGGAAGAACTCTCGGCCGGTGAGGGTGTGCTGGTTGGCCGCGGGCAGCCCGGCGAGGGCGTGGCTGGGCGCGAGCAGGTGCTGGATCGGGTTGACGCCGAGGATCGAGGCGAACAGCGAGGAGACCGGCGGCAGTGAACCGACCTGCTGGGCCACGGCATGGCTCACGCCCTGCCCTTGGAGCCCCGCGGTGAGGGTGTGCGGCAGGTTGCGCGCGAGCCCGACGATCATCAGCGAGAAGAAGATACTGATCGACAGTGCGGTGCCGGAGTTCTGGAAGGTCGAGCGCATGCCCGACGCCACCCCGCGGTGTTCGGCCGGGACGCTGCTCATGATCGACGACGAGTTGGGCGCACCGAACATGCCGGAGCCGATGCCGTTGGCTGCGATCAGCACCGCGAAGACCCAGTACGGAAAGTTGATCGGCAGCAGCAAGAGACCGATGAAGCTGCCGCCGAAGACCACCATCCCGGAGGTGGCCAGCCCTCGGGAGCCGAAGCGGTCGGAGAGGATGCCCGCCACCGGCCCCGAGATCAGGAAGCCGAAGGTCAGTGGTAGCAGGAAGATCCCTGCCCAGAGTGGGGTGTCCTGGTAGTCGTAGCCGTGCAGCGGCAGCCAGATGCCCTGCAGCCAGATGATGAGGACGAACTGCAGCCCGCCACGGGCGATCGAGGTGGCCAGCCCGGCCACGTTGCCGGCGGTGAAGGCCTTGATCCGGAACAGGGTCAGCTGGAACATCGGCGCGGCGATCCGGGTCTCGATCACGGCGAAGGCGATCAGGAGCACCACACCGAGTCCGCCGAGTTCGAGCACCGACGGGTTCGTCCAGCCCATCACGTGGCCGCCGTGGGGCTGGATGCCGTTGGTGATGGCGATCAGCACCGCGCCTAGGCCGACGGCGAAGGTGACGTTACCCCACCAGTCGATGCGAGCCGGGCGCCGGGCACTGGTCTCGCGGAGCCGCCGATAGGCCCAGACGGTGGCGAAGACCCCGACCGGGACGTTCACCCAGAAGACCGCCCGCCAGTCCCACGCCGCGAGCAGCCCACCCGCCACCAGGCCGACGAACTGGCCGGCCAGTGCGGCGACCTGGTTGATGCCAAGGGCGAAGCCGCGGCGGTCAGGCGGGAAGGCATCGGTGAGGATCGCCGCGGAGTTGGCGGTGAGCATCGAGCCGCCGATGGCCTGCAGCACCCGCCACCAGATCAGCCATTGCGCACCGCCGGCACCGTCGAATGGGTCGAAGGAGAGCAGGACCGAGGCGAAGGTGAAGACGGCGAAGCCGGCGTTGTAGATCCGCACCCGCCCGAAGATGTCGCCGAGCCGACCGAGCGTCACCACTAGCACGGCCTGGACCAGGCGGTAACCCATGATCATCCAGAGCAGGTACGTGATGTTGCCCGACCCCAGCGGGTCGAGGTGGATGCCGCGGAAGATCGCCGGCAGCGCGATCAACACGATCGACCCGTCAAGGGCGGACATGAAGACCGCGAGCGTGGTGTTGGACAGCGCCGTCCACGCGTAGCGGTCGATCGGGGTGGGCTGGGCCGTGGTCGTCGTTGTCATCAGAGGCTGTCTGCCAGCCGCTCGAAGAGCGGTACCACGGCGCCAAGCTGGGCGATCTCGGCCGCGGTGAAGCCGCTTTCGAGCGCGCGGGCGAACTGCTCGGTGCGGGCGCTACGGCGGTCACGGAGGACGCCGAGCCCCGCCGCCGTGACGGTGAGGACGATCCGTCGGCCGTCGGTGGCGTCGGCCTCGCGCTGCACGAGGCCGCGCTCTTCGAGAGCTGCCAACGTGGCGCCCATCGACTGCGGGCTGATCTGCTCGGCCTTGGCCAGGGCACTCGACGTCGCCGGGCCGCCCCGATCGAGGCGGGAGAGCGCCGAGCGCTCAGGGAGCGTGAGCTCCCCCGGTGTCGGCACCTGCCTGAGGCGGCGGACCAGCAGCCCGATGCTCCCCTGCAGCGCCGCGGCGACCCGTACGACCTCGTCCTGAGCCATATGATAAGTCTAGCCTTATCAGTTTGACCTTATCAAGTGGCACTTCAGAGCGCGCGATGCCGCGCTCTGGTCATCTGGCCGCGCGGGACCGCTGAACGCGCATGGCAAGGGCAAGGCCGGCGAGCGAGGCCAGGATGAGCAGGCCCTCGACCACGATGCTGGCGATGCCGAGCGGCTCCCCCCAGTTGCCGCGATCGTCGGTGTACTCCGGCAGGCCAGGGCCGCGGGAGAGGATGAAGCCGACCAGCGGTCCGCCGCCGATACCGAGGCCCAGCAGCCAGCTCGTGGGGCGCCCCGTGCGAAACAGCATCACCGCCGCGCCCAGGGCGGCGAGTTCGAGCAGCCAGTACCCGACCCCCACATAGGACGGCGCCTTGTTGCCGGGGATGCCGCCCTGATCGATCACGTGGATCGCGGCGACGATGAGCGTGAGGGCCGCCGCCGCACCCTGGAGCTGGACGAGGGCTGCCCGCGCCCGCCCAAGGCGGACGACGGGGCTCTGACGGATGTCCGTGGACTGGAGAGTGTTGGTCATACGCACAGCCTTTCCAGGTCTCCTCTGACAACCCTCTGTGGGCACTCTCCCCCGGCCCTGAAGCCGGAGGGGTCTCGATCCCCGCCGAGCCGGCGCGGAGCAGCCCAGGCCCGCCAACCCGGGGCGGAGCAGCCGTCGCCCGATTCAGAGGAAACGTAGAGCAACAACAGACGGTTCACACCGGATGCTGGAGCAGTGGATAACCCGCTGACTCCGGTGCGTGCCCTCGTCGTCGACGACGAGCCCGATCTGGCCGACGTGCTTACCCGGGTGCTGCGCCTGGAGGGCTGGGAGACCGAGTCCGCCGCCACGGGTGCTGCCGCCATCGCCACCGCGCAGCGGCTGGTGCCCGACATCGTGGTGCTGGACGTGATGCTGCCCGACATCACCGGCCTGGACGTCCTGCGGGAGCTGCGGCTGATCAATCCCCGGGTCTGCGTGCTCTTCCTGACCGCGCGTGACTCGGTCAGCGATCGGATCGCCGGCATCACCGCGGGCGGCGACGACTACGTCACGAAGCCGTTCTCGCTGGAGGAGGTGGTGGCCCGCCTACGTGGCCTCGTGCGCCGCGCCGGCGTGGGTGGGCAGGAGTTGGCTGCGGGGCTGAGCGTCGGTGACCTGGTGATGGACGAGGAGTCACGCGAGGTCTGGCGCGGCGGGGAGCCCGTGGCGCTGACCGCCACCGAGTTCGAACTGTTGCGATACCTGCTGCGCAATCCCCGCCGCGTGCTCTCCAAGGGCCAGATCCTGGACCGCGTCTGGAACTATGACTTCGGCGGGGACGCACACGTGGTCGAGCTCTACATCAGCTACCTGCGCAAGAAGATCGACAAGGGCCGCCCGCCGATGATCCACACCGTCCGCGGCGTCGGCTACCTGCTGAAGGCCTCCGAGACCCCGGCCCGGTCCACCGGATGAGGCGCCTGGTCGCCAGGCTGCGCCCGCGGACCCTGCGCACCCGGATCGTGGTCGGCATCGTCGCCCTGCTGGCGGTCGGCTTCGTGGTGATCGCGCTGGCCACCACCCTGGCACTGAGCCACTTCCTGGCGGGGCGCCTGGACAGCCAGCTGGCCGCGGCTGGGTCGCGGTACTCGATCAACCTCGAGCACGACGACCACGACGCCGACAACCCCGGCCAGTTCCAGAGCGTGGAGGGGCAGGCCGTCGGAACCCTCGGCGCACGGATCCTCGACGGGGTGGTGACCGCCGCCGCGGTGATCGGGCGCCACGACGACCAGGCCGCCGTCTCCCCCGAGGCCCGCGCGGTGCTGGCACGGCTACCGATCGACTCGAAGCCGCACACCGTGCACCTGCCCGATCTCGGCGCGTACCGGGTCGTCGTGGCACGCGGGCAGGACGGCGACGTGCTCGTCACGGGCCTGCCCCTGCAAGGGGTCCACCAGACCATCGGCCACCTGGTCAGCATCGAGGTGATCGTCTTCCTGGCAGCCCTCCTGGTGATCGGCGTGGCGGTGGCCGTCGGGGTGCGCCGCACGCTGCGCCCGTTGGGCCGGGTCGCCGAGACCGCGGCCGAGATCGCCAGGCGCCCCATGGGCAGTGGCGCCGTCTCGCTGCCGGAGCGAGCCCCGGTCGGTGCCCAGGGCACGGAGGTGGCCACGGTGGCGTCGGCGGTCAACACCCTGCTGGAGCAGGTCGAGGGCGCGTTGCAGATGCGACAGGCCAGCGAGGAGCGGCTGCGCGCCTTCATCGCCGACGCCAGCCACGAGCTGCGCACACCGGTAGCGGTGATCCGGGGCCACGCCGAACTGGCCCAGCGGATGAGCGCCTCGCCCGCGCAGACTGAGGAGGTCCGCGCCTCGCTGCGCCGGATCGTCGGCGAGTCCGAGCGCATCGGTCACCTCGTCGACGACCTGCTCCTGCTCGCCCGGCTGGATGCGGGCGTGCCGCTGCAGCCCGAGCTGATGGACCTCACGCATGTCGTCCTCGACGCCGTGGCAGATGCGCGGGTCACGGCTCCGGAGCACAGCTGGCAACTCGTGCTGCCGGCCGAGCCGCTCGAGATCGAGGCGGACGGGACGGCGATGCACCAGGTGGTGGCGAACCTGCTGGCGAACGCGCGCACCCACACCCCGCCGGGGACGAACGTCCGGACCCGTCTCCGGCTGCTGGACGGGCAGGTCGAGCTGAGCGTCAGTGACGACGGGCCCGGAGTACCCGCCGCGCTCGCCTCCCGGGTCTTCGAGCGGTTCGTCCGGGGAGCCGATGCCCGCTCGACCACGACCGGCAGCAGCGGCCTCGGCCTGCCCATCGTCGCCGCCATCGTCGCTGCTCACGGCGGCACGATCTCTCTCGACGGAGATCACGGCTGCACCGTCACCGTGCTGCTGCCCGCGCAGCCACAGTCAGCATCTGCTCCCAGCTGATTGAGAGGAAGCGGAGAAGATGCCCGCCCAGGATGGACGTACAGACCCCGGAAGGAGGCTCGCCGTGTCGACCACCCTGCTGTCGCCCCCGTCGCATGCCGCGCGGGCCCCGAAGCCACTTCGGATGAGCCCGCAGCTTGCCCTCGCGGTCATCGCGGTCGGCGCGATCGGAGTCGTGGGCCTCTGGTGGCAGGACACCCTCTTCATCTACGGCTGGGGCAGCTGGCTCACCAACGCCGGGCGCGTCACCGGCCTGCTCGCCGGCTATGCGATCGCCGTCCTGCTCGCCCTGATGGCCCGGGTTCCGGCGCTGGAGCGCGGCGTCGGCTCGGACCGGCTGGCCCGGTGGCACGCCATGGGCGGCCGCTACGTGGTCAGCCTCGCCGTGGCACACACGCTGCTGATCATCTGGGGCTACGCGGTGAGCGCCCACGCCGGGCTCGTCCCGCAGACGTGGTCGCTGCTCACCACCTACCCCGACGTGCTGATGGCCACCGTCTCACTCGGCGTGCTCGTGGCCGTCGGCGTCACCTCGGCCCGAGCCGCGCGGCGTCGGCTGCGCTACGAGACCTGGCACTTCATCCACCTCTACACCTACCTCGCCGTGGCGCTGATGTTCAGCCACCAGTTCTCCACCGGGGCGGACTTCACCTCTATGCGCAACCGGGTGCTCTGGTCGGCGATGTACATCGGCGTCGGGGCCACCCTGCTCTGGTACCGGCTCATCGTCCCGCTGCTGAACCTGCCGCGGCACCTGCTCCGCGTCCAGGCCGTGGTTCCCGAGGGCCCCAACACGGTGTCGGTGTACCTGCAGGGCCGCAACCTGAGCCGGCTGCGAGCCGAGTCGGGCCAGTTCTTCCGCTGGCGCTTCCTCACCCGCGAACTCTGGTACGCGGCGAACCCCTACTCGCTCTCGTCGGCGCCCCAGCCGAACCAGCTCCGGATCACGGTGAAGACCGCGGGCGAGCACAGCCAGGCGCTCAACCACCTCACACCCGGCACCCGGGTACTGGCCGAAGGCCCCTACGGCTCGTTCACCGCGGCCGCTCGGCGGCGCCGCAGGGTCCTGCTCATCGGGGCCGGAGTCGGGATCACCCCGCTGCGCTCCCTCTTCGAGTCGATCCCTGCGGCACCCGGCGACCTGACGCTGCTCTACCGCGCCCGCAGCGCCCGGGACCTCGTCCTGCACCGCGAACTGGACGCCATCGGCCAGGCCCGCGGGGCCCGGGTGCACTACCTGCTCTCGACTCACCTGCCGCGAGGCCACGACCCGCTCAGCCGGTCGGCGCTCGAACAGCTGGTGCCCGACCTCGCGGCCCACGACGTCTACCTCTGTGGGCCCGACGGCCTTGTCGAGGCACTGCGCCGCGAGCTGCGCGCCGCAGGCGTGCCCCGCCGCCATATCCACCACGAATCCTTCACCTTCTGAGGCCCCGATGAAACGCATCCTCTTCACCCTCGTCAGCACCGTGGCCGGCCTCGTGGCTCTGCTCAGTTTCAAGACGGAGTCGCACCCGCTGAGCTCCCCGGGCGCCCTGCCCTCCGCGGGCCTCTCCGAGACCGGTGCCACGACCGGCACCACCCCGTCGGCCAAGACCACCAGTCCCGCGGCGAGGTCGTCGAGCGCGCCAAAGGCGAAGTCGAGCTCGACGGCACCGGCCACCAGCAAGACCTACCTCGGCGCGTCGGTCACCACGCGCTACGGCATCGTCCAGGTGAAGGTGACGGTGCGCGGCGGGAAGATCGTCAACGTCTCCTTCGCCCAGCTCACCGCCTTCGACGGCCGCTCGCAGCAGATCAACGCCTCCGCCGCCCCGCAGCTGCTGCAGGAGACGCTGACTGCGCAGAGCGCCCACATCGACACCGTCTCCGGCGCGACATACACCAGTGACGGCTACCTCCAGTCGCTGCAGAGTGCCCTGGATGCGGCGGGCGTCAAGTGAGCGCGGCCGCGGCGATCCCGCGCCGGCGGGTCTGGAGCTGCATGGGCACGGTCTTCTCCATCGACGTGCGCAGCTCCGGCGTGGAGTCGGCGGTGATGGACGACGTCGTCGCGTACTCCCATCGCATCGACGCGATCTTCTCCACGTACCGTCCCGGCAGCGACATCAGCCGGCTCGGCCGCGGCGAGATCAGGCTGGCAGCCTGCGCTCCGGAGGTCCGCGAGGTGCTCCGGCGCTGCGCCGAGCTGCGGGTCGAGACGGGCGGCTACTTCACGGCGCACCCGAGCGGCCGCCTCGACCCGAGCGGGTACGTCAAGGGCTGGGCGATCGAGACCATCTCCGACCTCCTGGTCAGCGCCGGCTCCACGAGTCACTGCGTGAACGGTGGCGGGGACGTGCAGTGCATCGGCGAGGCGGCGCCGGGGCGGCCGTGGCGCGTCGGGGTGAGCCATCCACTTCAGCCGCTGAGCTACGTCGGCGTCGTGGAGTCTGCCGGCCCGCTGGCCGTCGCCACCTCCGGAACCGCCGAGCGGGGCGCCCACATCGTCGATCCGCACAGCGGCCGCTGCCCTACGGAGACGGCCAGTGTCACCGTCGTGGGCAGCTCCATCGGGCTCGTCGATGCCTACGCCACCGCGGCACTCGCCATGGGGCGCGACGCGGAGGGCTGGCTGGATCGCCAGCCTGGCGTCTCCGGGATCGTCGTCGGCGCCGACGGCTCCTCCACCTGGCTGCGCGCCGGCTGACAGGCTCAGACGTCGATCGAGAGCCAGCGGATCTTCGGGGGCCCAAAGAAATGATCGATGATCAAGGTGGCTCGATATGTCGACATCTGGCCTAAACTGCGACGAACCTGCCGACCCACTCACCCGCCGAGGCACGACATGCTCATCTTCGGATTCCGTTCCTACGTGAAGAACCTGGCGATGCTCACCCTCGTCTGCGGCCGCTGCCACAACCCGGCCGCCCATCGCCTCTCGCAGATCACGCGGAAGTTCACGCTCTTCTTCATCCCGACCTTCCCGATCTCGCGGCGCTACGTCCTCACCTGTGCCGCCTGCGGCTCCGCCTCGAAGGTCACCAAGGAGCAGAAGGACGAGCTGCTGGCCGGGCTGCAGTCGAGCCAGGCCGTGACGCCGCCGGCACCCGTCACCGAGCAGTAGTCACCAGCCGCGACTCGTCGCCGGGACGGCCGGGCTGGTCAGTGCCGGAAGCCGCTCGGCCCGGAGATCGGCGCCCCCGGCGTGACGCTCTGCAGCTCGGCGAGGGCCGCCTTGAGGTCGGCCAGGAACATCTCGGCCAGGTCGTGGGAGAAACCGTTGCGGCAGACGACCCTGAGCACGGCAAGATCCTGCCGGTTCTCGGGGAAGGTGTAGGCCGGCACCTGCCAGCCCCGCTCCCGCAGCAGCCTCGACACGGCGAAGACGTCCCACCCCGTGATGTCGGGCCTTGTGGTGAACGCGAAGACCGGCAGCTGGTCACCGCGGGAGATCAGGGAGAACGGGCCGAGCCGCTCGATCTCGTCGGCCAGGAACATCGCGACATCCCGGGAGGCCTGCTGCACCGCGCGGTAGCCGGAGCGGCCCAGCCGGAAGAACGTGTAGTACTGGGCCACGACCTCCGAACCCGGCCGGGAGAAGTTCAGCGCGAAGGTGGGCATCTGCCCCCCGAGGTAGTTGACGTTGAAGATCAGGTCGGCAGGTAGTGCGTCGGCGTCGCGCCACAGCACCCACCCGACCCCGGGGTACACCAGCCCGTACTTGTGACCGGAGGTGTTGATCGAGGCCACCCGCGGCAGCCGGAAGTCCCACACCAGCTCCTCGTCGAGGAAGGGCGCGATCATGCCGCCGGACGCCCCGTCGACGTGGATCGGCACGTCGATGCCGCGCGTGCGCTGCACCTCGTCCAGGGCGGCCGCGATCTCGGCGATCGGCTCGTAGCTGCCGTCGAAGGTGGAGCCCAGGATCGCCACGACCCCGATGGTGTCCTCGTCGACCGCGGCCGCCGCGCTGGCCGCGTCGAGGTGGAAGCGGTCACCGTCCATCGGCACCACGCGGGGCTCGACGTCCCAGTAGCGGCAGAACTTCTCCCAGCAGACCTGGACGTTGGCACCCATCACGAGGTTGGGCTTGCGTGCCGGGTCGTCCCCGACGCGCGCGCGCCAGCGCCGCTTGAGCGCCATCCCGCCGAGCATGCAGGCCTCGCTGGAGCCGGTGGTCGAGCAGCCGGTGGCCGACCCGGCGTCGGGGGCATGCCAGAGGTCGGCGAGGATCGCGACACAGCGCCGCTCCAGCTCGGCGGTCTGCGGGTACTCGTCCTTATCGATCATGTTCTTGTCGACGCAGTCGGCCATCAGCCTGCCGGCCTGCGGCTCCATCCACGTCGTGACGAACGTGGCCAGGTTGAGCCGGGCACTGCCGTCGAGGAGCAGCTCGTCGCGGATCAGCTGATAGGCGACGTCGGCCTCGACCGGGCCGTCGGCCAGCGCGTTCTTGGGCGTGGAGATCGCCGAGCCCTGGGCCGGGTTGGCCATGCCGAAGAACGGGTTGGCGTCGTGCGGCTGGTCACGGTGCTCGGGCTGGGTCGACTGTCCTGCGTGAAGAGGCATGCCCCGATCCTGCCCCCATCGGTAGTCCTGTGCTTGTCACGCGATCAGATCGAACCCGCAACGCGGACCGCTGGCCGTCACCAACTTCGCGGCGCACGTGATCAAGGGGCCGCCGAGACGCTCAGCCAGAGCAACATAGGCGGGAGCTAGCGCGGCGTAGACATCGTCAGGCACGTCTCGCAGGTTCATTCGCTTGATGGTGCCGTTTTGGCACCGTGGCCCGACAGCGTCGTGCGCCCGACCGAGCGACCGGCGCCAGAGCTAGGGTGCTGGGGTGAGTTTCACCGGATTCCCCGTCGCTGCCCTGGACTTCTACGAGGACCTCGAGGACGACAACTCCAAGACGTTCTGGGCCGCACACAAGCACGTCTACGACGAGTCGGTGAAGGCCCCGATGGAGGCACTGGTCGCAGCCGTGGAGAAGGAGTTCGGCCCGGCGAAGCTCTTCCGCCCCTACCGGGATGTCCGCTTCGCCAAGGACAAGACGCCGTACAAGACGCACCAGGGCGCCTGGTTCGGCGAGTCGTCGGTGTACGTCCAGCTCGGGGCCGACGGGCTCTTCGTGGCGGCCGGCTACTGGCAGAGCGAAACCCCGCAGGTCGAGCGGCTGCGCCGGGCCGTCGCCGACGACGTCGCCGGGCCGGCCCTGGAGCGGGCGATCAGCGAGGTGACGAAGAAGGGCATGACGATCGGCGGGCAGCGGCTGACGAGGGTGCCGTCGGCCTACCCGAAGGACCACCCGCGCGGCGACCTGCTCCGCCACAAGACCCTGACCGCCAGCAAGAGCTTCGGCTCCCCCGAGTGGCTGCAGACCAAGCGGGCGCAGACGGAGATCGTGAAGGCCTGGCGGGCCCTGACACCGCTGGTGACCTGGCTCGACACGCATGTCGGCCGCGCCTAGAGCCGCCCGCCCAAAGCCCTACGCAGCAAAGGCGATGGCCCGGCGCATGGCCTCGCGGGCCCGGCGACGATCCCCGGCGAGGTCGTAGGCGACCGCCAGCTGGTACCAACCGCGCCAGTTCTCCGGATCGGCCTCGACGATCGTGCGGCGCCGCTCGAAGTAGGCGTCGGCGGCCTTGCGATCGACGCGCCCCGACGGGTGCCGGGCCAGCTCCGGCTCGTCGATCTCCACGCCCTCCTCGTCCAGCACCGCCGCAAGGCGCTGGGTGGCGAAGCCGAAGCGCACCTCGGCCACCACCACCCAGAGCCCAACGAGCGGCAGCACGAGCACGGCGACACCGAGCACCTTCAACGACACCTTGTGCTGGCCGAGCAGGTAGAAGCCCCGGTAGCCGATCAGGACGAAGTAGGCGGCGAGCGCCGCGATCAGCAGCGCGACGGTGCGACGTGCGTTCACAGCCCGAGCAGGGACTCGAGACCCACCGTCAGGCCGGGGCGTGAGCTGATCTCGCGGGTTGCGAGCAGCACGCCCGGCATGAACGACGTGCGGTGCAGCGAATCATGTCGGATCGTCAGGGTCTCCCCCTCGGCGCCGAGGACGATCTCCTGGTGGGCCACCATCCCGGCGATCCGCATCGAGTGCACCCGGACCCCGTCGACGTCAGCCCCGCGCGCACCATCGAGCGTCTGTGACGTCGCGTCAGGCGAGGAGGACATGCCGGCCGTGGCGCGCGCTGCGGCGATGAGCTGCGCGGTGCGGATGGCGGTGCCGCTCGGGGCGTCGATCTTGCCTGGGTGATGCAGCTCGATCACCTCGGCAGAGTCGTAGAACTGCGCGGCACGCTGCGCGAACATCATCGACAGCACCGCGCCGATACCGAAGTTCGGGGCGACGAGGATGCCCAGCGTCGGCGTGTCGACGAGCCACTCCTGCAAGGTCTCCAGCCGGTCCGGCGTGAAGCCGGTGGTACCCACCACGGCATGGATGCCCTGGTCGACGGCGAAGCGGAGGTTCTCCATCACCACGTCCGGATGGGTGAAGTCGATCAGCACCTGGGCGCCGGCGTCGGCGACGCCGAAGAGCCAGTCGCCCGCATCGACCATCGCGACGAGGTCGAGGTCTGGCGCGGCATCCACCGCGGCGCAGACCTCCTGCCCCATCCGGCCACGAGCGCCGAGGACACCAACACGCAGGGGTTCGGTCATGGCCAGCTCCTCAGATCGCGCCGTCGAAGTCGTGGGCGCCGAAGGGCCCCACCACGGTGAGGCAGCGCGGCCGGCTGAGCAGCTCGGCAGCGACCTCCGTAACCTGCTCGGGCGTGACGGCGTCGACCCGCTCCAGCAGCTCGTCGACCCCCATCACGTCACCGTAGGTCAGTTCGCTCTTCCCGATGCGGGTCATCCGCGAGCTGGACTCCTCCAGTCCGAGGACGATGCCGCCGCGCATCTGCCCCTTGCCACGCTCGATCTCGGCCACGCTCAGATCGCCGCGGGCAGCGAGGTCGAGCTCGGTGTTCATCAGCCCCAGCACCTCGTCTGCCTTGCCCGGCGTGCAGCCGGCGTAGACGCCGAACTGGCCTGCGTCGGTGTAGCTGCTGGCGTAGGAGTAGACGGAGTAGGCCAGCCCGCGCTCTTCCCGGATGCGCTGGAAGAGGCGCGAACTCATGCCGCCGCCCAGCGCCGCCGAGAGGACGCCCACCGCGAAGCGGCGCGGGTCGTGGCGGTCGAGTCCGTGCATGCCCAGTACCAGGTTGGCCTGCTCGGTGTCCTCGGTGAGCACCGCCACCGCGCGCTGCGGAGCCGACGGGCGGGCGGCCGGCGAGCGACGCGCGGCAGGAGCAGGCTCGTCGGCCCGGCCCGCGAAGGCACGCCGGACGGCGGTCACGACGTCGGCATGGACGACGTTGCCCGCCACCGAGACCACCATCGAAGACGGCACGTAGCGTCGCTTGTAGTAGCCGTTGATCTGGCTCCGGGACAGGCCGCGGATCGACTCCTCGGTGCCCAGGATCGGGCGGCCCAGCGGGGTGTCGCCGAAGAGGGCCGTAGCGAACTCGTCGTGCACCAGGTCCGCGGGATCGTCGTCGCGCATCGCGATCTCCTCAAGCACCACGCTGCGCTCGACGTCGACGTTCTGAGAGGTGATCGTGGCGTTGAGCACCACGTCGGAGACGATCTCGATGGCCAGCGGCAGGTCCCGGTCGAGCACGGTGGCGTAGTAGCAGGTGTGCTCCTTCTCGGTGAAGGCGTTGAACTCACCACCCACCGCGTCCATCGCGCTGGCGATGTCGAGCGCGCTGCGGGTCGTGGTGCCCTTGAAGAGCAGGTGCTCGAGGAAGTGACTGCTACCGGCCAGCGCGGGAGTCTCGTCCCGCGAGCCCACCGGCACCCAGACGCCCACGCTCGCGCTGCGGACCCCGGGCATGGCCTCGGTGAGCACGCGGAGCCCGCCCGGCAGCACCGAGCGGGTGATCACGCCGCCACCGGTGGCGGGCAGGCGTCTGGTGGTGGTGCGGGCAGTGGCCATCCGGCAATCCTATGGGTCGCCCCGCAACAGGCTCAGACGAGCCGCTGGGCCGTGGCCAAGGTGTCCGCGGCAAAGAGCACCAGGATCGCCACGCCGGCGTTTGGGGCCGCCCGAATCGCGTCGCGCGCCTGGACGATCGCGTCCTCGACCGGCCAGCCGAAGGCGCCGGCCGAGATCAGCGGGAAGGCCACCGTCTGGGCCCCGAGCTCGGCGGCCACGGCCAGCGACTCGCTGTAGCAGGAGCGCAGCGTCTCGGCGTCGCCGCGGCGATAGATCGGCCCGACGGTGTGGATGACCCACTTCGCATCGAGCTTGCCGGCGGTCGTGGCCACGGCCCGCCCGGCGGGGAGGCCGTCCGGGAAGCGGGTGTCGCGCAGCTTGCGGCACTCGGCCAGGATCGCCCTGCCACCCCGCTTGTGGATCGCACCGTCGACGCCGCCACCGCCGAAGAGGGACGAGTTCGCCGCGTTGACGATCGCGTCGACCCGCATCCGGGTGATGTCGCCCTGCGCGAGCTCCAGCTGCATCTCCCGCTACCGCGGCAGCCAGGCGTCGGGCTCCTGGACGAGCTTCTTGATGTGCGCCGGCAGCTTGCCGCTGAGCACCTGGGACAGGGTCACCTCGTCGAGCACCCGGCGCAGGCTGGAGCGCACCGCCACCCAGACCTCAGGCAGGTGCTCGGCGACCCCCGTGTACTCCGTCTCGTTCGGACGCAGCCCACGCACCTCGGCCAGCGGGCCGTCGACCGCCCGAATCACCGAGCCCAGCGTGATCTCCGAGGCCGGCCGGGCCAGCGCGTACCCACCATCGGCCCCGCGCTGGCTGCGCACGATCTGCGCGCGGCGCAGCTCCCCGAGGATCGCCTCCACGAACTTCCGCGGCAGTCCCTGCTCGCGCACGATCGTGTCAACCTTCACCAGCTCCGGCTCATGAGCCGCGAGGTTGAGCAACGCGCGAATGGCGTAATCCGTCTTTGCCGAGATCTGCACACCCGCATCTTCGCAAACATCAATCGAGCGGGCGCACCCACACGCGGGAACCGGCTGCCAATTCGAGCGCCTCGGCCTGTCCGCGGGTCAGCTGGGCCCACGGCTCGTCTGCCCCGGCACGCAGCTCGACCCGCACCTCGAAGCCGATCCGCTGCAGCCGGAGCACCTCGGCCTCGATCCCGTTGTCCACGTGGTGGGGGAAGATCTCCAGGTCGTGCGGGCGCACCAACCGCCCACCGAGGGTCGTGACCGGGCCGAGGAACTCCATCACGAAGTCGTTGGCCGGCTTGTCGTAGAGGTCCGACGGCGTGCCGACCTGCTCGATCTTGCCGTGGTTGATCACGACGATCTCGTCCGACACCTCCAGGGCCTCCTCCTGGTCATGCGTGACGAAGACGGTGGTGACGTGGACGTCGTCGTGCAGGCGACGCAGCCAGTCGCGCAGCTCGCGGCGCACCTTCGCGTCGAGGGCGCCGAAGGGCTCGTCGAGCAGCAGCACGGAGGGCTCCACAGCCAGGGCCCGGGCCAGCGCCATCCGCTGCCGCTGACCGCCGGAGAGCTGGGCCGGCAGGCGGTCCGCGAACTGCTCCAGGTGCACGAGTTCGAGCAGTTCGTCCACGCGGGCCTTGATCTCGGCCTTGGGACGCTTGCGGATCTCCAGGCCGAAGGCGACGTTGCGATACACCGACAGGTGCTTGAACGCCGCGTAGTGCTGGAAGACGAAGCCCACGTTGCGCTTCTGCGCCGGGATCGAGGTGGACTCGACGCCGGCGATGCGCACGCTGCCCTCGTCGGCGGTCTCCAGGCCACCGATGATGCGCAGCAGCGTGGACTTGCCGCCGCCGCTCGGGCCGAGCAGCGCGGTGAGCCGCCCGCTCTCCACCGTCAGATCGACGTTGTCGAGGGCGACGAAGTTACCGAAGCGCTTCACGATCCCGCGGGTCTCGATACTCATGAGACGTCCTCCTTGGAGCGTCGGAACGAGGTGAGGACGATGGCGAGGATGGTGGCAAGGACGAGGACCATCGCGAGCTGGTAGGTGCCCGGCTCGAAGTTCTGGTACTTGTCCTCGATCAACAGCGTGGTGGTCTGGGTCTGCCCGGAGCCCTGGATGTTGCCCGAGACCACTCGTATGGCGCCGAACTCCCCGATCGAGCGGGCGAAGGTGAGCACCAGGCCGTACATCAGCGCGGGGCGGATCGTAGGCAGCGTGATCCGCACGAAGCGCTGCCGGGCACTCGCGCCGAGCACCCGCGCCGCCTGCTCCATGTCGTCGCCGGCCTCCTCCAGCACCGGGACGAGCTCGCGCAGCATCAGCGGCAGCGAGACGAACGCGGTGGCCAGCACCATGCCGGGCAGGGCATAGATGATCTGGAAGCTCAGATGCTTGCCGAACCAGCCCGTGGCGGGGCCGTAGACCAGCACCAGGGCCAGGCCGACCACGATCGGGGAGACCGAGATCGGCAGGTCCGCCAGCGCGCTGAGCACCCGCCGCCCGCGGAACGAGTAGCGGCTCAGCAGCAGGGCCACCCCGACCCCGAACACAGTGTTGATCACGACCGCAGCCACCGCCACCTCACCGGTGAGACGGAACGCGGTGACCGCCTCGTCGGAGCTGATGGCGGCCCAGAACGTCGACCAGCCGTCGGCGACGGTGCGGTAGGTGATCACGTAGAGCGGGATCAGCACGATGGCACCGACGTAGACCAGCCCGACGGCGCGCAGCCCGTAGCGCGACCGGCGCGAACCCACCGCCGTGCTAGCCACGCCGCGCCGCCCGTCGCTGCAGGAGATCGAGGCCGACCAGCACCGCGAGGCTGATGAAGAGCAGCACGGTGGCGGTGGCCGCCGCGCCCACGTAGTCGTAGTTCTGGATCTGGCCGTAGACGTATTGGGAGGAGACCTGCGCCTTGGCCAGGCCGCCGCTGAGCAGCAGGACGGTGCCGTACTCCCCCATCGCCCGGGCGAAGCCCAGCCCGGCGCCTGACACGATCGCCGGGAGCAGCAGTGGCAGCACGATGCGCCGGAAGACGGTCACCGGCCCGGCGCCCAGGCACGCAGCGGCCAGCTCGGCCTCGGTGTCGAGCGCCATGAGCACCGGCTGCACCGCCCGGACCACGAACGGCAGGGTGACGAAGAGCAGCGCGAAGGCCACGCCCCGCTGGGTGGCGTACAGGTCGAGGTGGATCGGGCTGCCGTTGCCGTAGACGGCCAGCAGCACGAGCCCGGCCACGATCGTCGGCAGGGCGAAGGGCAGGTCGATCACCATCTCGACGAGCCGTTTGCCCGGGAAGCTGTCGCGCACCAGCACCCAGGCGAGCAGGGTGCCCATCACCGCGTTGATCAGGCTGACGATCAGCGACGAGCCGACCGTCAGCTCGAGCGCCTGGACGGCCTGGTGCCGGGTGACGGCGTGCCAGAAGCCGCTCCACCCACCGCCGAATGCCTTGGCGACCACGGCGGCGAGCGGGATCAGCACCAGCAGGCTGAGCCAGATGACGGCAGTACCCAGGCCAAGGCCGGACACCCGACCGAGCCGAGCCCCGCTGGGGGACTCGGCTCGGTCGGCTGTGGAGACCGCGAGTGGTGGCGCGGCCAGCGTCATCGGGTGATGCGTCCGATCATCAGTCGCCCTCGATCTTGATGACGATGCCGTTGGTCGGATCGAAGAACTCGGTGTTCACCTTGTCCCAGCCGCCGAGGTTGGCGATCGTCTCGAGCTTCTCGGGGTTCGGGAACGGGTTGCTCGGGTCGTTGGCGCCGGCGACGCTACCGACGGTGACGCCCTTGGTGACCGGACGGAAACCCTTGGCTGCGAAGACGGTCTGCCCGGCGGTGCTCTGGATGTAGGCGAGGAAGTCCTTGGCCGACTGGCCGGCCTTCACCGTCACAGCGCCCGGGTTCTGGATGAGCAGGGACTCCTTCGGGACGACGTAGTCGAGCTTCTTGCCCGCCTGGCGCGCGCCGATGGCCTCGTTCTCGTAGGAGATCAGAGCGTCACCGGTGCCCGCGAGGAACGTGGTGGTGGCGTCGGCGCCGCTGTCCGGCTTGGCCACGACGTTCTTGAAGAAGGACTTGAGGTAGGCCTGGCCCTGGGCCGCTGTGCCGCCGTCCTCGAGCACGTGGCTGTAGGCGGCCATGATGTTCCACTTTGCCGAACCGGACGTGGCCGGGTCGGGGGTGACGATCTTGATGCCGGACTTGATCAGGTCGCTCCAGCCGCAGATGTGCTTCGGGTTCCCCGGACGGACCGCGATCACCACGATCGACTGCGAGACGATGCCCTGCGTCGCGTTGCTGTCCCACGACGCATCGATGAACTTCGGCACCAGCTTGGCGACGTCCGGCTCCAGCGAGAGGGCGACGTAGTCGGCAGGCTGGCCGGCCGCGACGGCCTTGCTCTGGCTGCCGCTCGGGCCGTAGGACTCGGAGAAGGAGACGCCCGCGCCCGCCGGGGTGGCCTTGAAGGCGGTCTCGGCGGCGCCGTAGGCCAGCTTCGGCGTCGAAAAGCCAACGATGTTGACCTTGCCCTTGGCGCTGGTGGTGGCCGGCGTGGCCGTCGGTGCGGCGATCGCGGGCGTCCACTGGCCGGAGGTGCTGACCGGGCAGGTGAAGGCCGCGGTCGTGCCGCTGGACTTCGTCGAGGACGAGCCGCCCGAGGAGGAACAACCGCTGACCGCGACCGCCGCAGCAGCAGTGAGCCCCAGCGCAGCGGCGAACCGCTTGCGGCCTACTGACGTCATCATCTGATTCGTTCTCCTCGACCTCGGAAGTTATGCAACTTTGTCTGTCGCTTCGCTAGACAATACAGAGTACGAAAACAAGCGCGAGCGTTTCTTATGAATGCACGGCGCTGCCTCACGCTCAGCCAACGGACAAAACACCCTAGACACGGACATAACCGTCCTAAGTTCAGCCGTGCCTCCGCGTACTCCCCTGTTTGCCCACGCTGTTGCCACCTGCAGCCCCGCAAACCGCCAACAGCGTAGGCAATCTGGTGAGCACGACACCGAAAGCAAAGGCGCGCGATCCGGCCGGCGGGAACTCCCCCAGCAGGATCGCGCGCCCTCGATGTTCGCGCGGTTGGGCGTTACTCCGCAGCGACCGTCTCGGCCGGAGCGGCGTCGGAGGCAGCTGCCTCGTCGTCGACCAGGACGAGGCTGATCTTGCCCCGCTGGTCGATCTCGGCGATCTCGACCTGCAGCTTGTCACCGACGTTGACGACGTCCTCGACCTTGCCGATTCGCTTGCCCTTGCCCAGCTTGCTGATGTGGACGAGACCGTCCTTGCCCGGCATCAGCGACACGAAGGCACCGAACTGGGCCGTCTTCACGACCGTGCCGAGGAAGCGCTCCCCGACCTTCGGCATCTGCGGGTTGGCGATGGCGTTGATCAGGTCGACCGCGGCCTGTGCCGAGGCACCGTCGGCGGCACCGACGTAGATCGTGCCGTCGTCCTCGACGGTGACCTGGGCGCCCGTGTCGTCCTGGATCGAGTTGATCATGGCGCCCTTGGGGCCGATGATCGCGCCGATCTTGTCGACCGGGATCTTCACGACGGTGACGCGAGGAGCGAACGGGCTCATCTCGTCCGGGCCGTCGATGGCCTCGGCCATGACGTCGAGGATGTGCAGACGGGCGTCGCGGGCCTGCTTGAGGGCCGCGGCGAGCACCGACGACGGGATGCCGTCGAGCTTGGTGTCCAGCTGCAGGGCGGTGACGAACTCCTTCGTGCCGGCGACCTTGAAGTCCATGTCGCCGAAGGCGTCCTCCGCACCGAGGATGTCGGTGAGGGCGACGTACTCGGTCTGGCCGTCGACGGTGTCGGAGACCAGGCCCATGGCGATGCCGGCGACCGGCGCCTTCAGCGGCACACCGGCGTTGAGCAGGCCCAGCGTCGAGGCGCAGACCGAACCCATCGAGGTGGAGCCGTTGGAGCCGAGGGCCTCGGAGACCTGACGGATCGCGTAGGGGAACTCGTCGCGGTTCGGCAGGACCGGGATGAGGGCCCGCTCGGCGAGCGCTCCGTGACCGATCTCGCGGCGCTTCGGCGAACCGACGCGGCCGGTCTCGCCGGTGCTGTACGGCGGGAAGTTGTAGTTGTGCATGTAGCGCTTCGTGCGCTCCGGGGAGAGCGTGTCGAGCTTCTGCTCCATGCCCAGCATGTTCAACGTGGTGATGCCCAGGATCTGGGTCTCACCGCGCTGGAAGAGCGCCGAGCCGTGGACGCGCGGAACGACCTCGACCTCGGCCGAAAGGGTACGGATGTCGGCCAGGCCGCGGCCGTCGATGCGGATCTTGTCGCGCAGGATGCGCTGGCGGATCAGCTTCTTGTTCAGCGACTTGTAGGCCGGGCTGATCTCGTTCTCGCGACCCTCGAAGTTCGGGCCCACGAGCTCCTTGGCCAGATCCTTGAGGCGGTCGAGCTCCTCCTCGCGCTCCTGCTTGTCGGCGATCTGCAGCGCACGCGCCAGCGGCTCGGAGACGGCGGCAGAGACGGCCTCCAGGACGTCGTCCTGGTAGTCGAGGAAGACCGGGAAGCTACGGACCGGCTTGGCGGCCACGGCGGCCAGCTCGGCCTGGGCCTTGCACAGCTGGGCGATGAAGACCTTCGAGGCCTCGAGGCCCTCGGCCACGACCTCCTCGGTCGGCTTCACGCCGCCACCCTCGATGAGCTCGAGGGTGTTCTCGGTGGCCTCGGCCTCGACCATCATGATCGCGACGTCACCGGACTCGAGGACGCGGCCGGCGACGACCATGTCGAAGGTGGCCCGCTCGGCCTCGGAGAAGGTCGGGAAGCCGACCCACTGGCCGTCGATCAGGGCGACGCGAGTAGCGCCGACCGGGCCGTCGAAGGGCAGGCCCGAGATCTGCGTGGAGGCCGACGCGGCGTTGATCGCGAGCACGTCGTACTGGTGGTCCGGGTTGAGCGCCATCACCGTGATGACGACCTGGACCTCGTTGCGCAGACCCTTGATGAAGGTCGGGCGCAGCGGGCGGTCGATCAGGCGGCAGGTGAGGATCGCGTCCTCGGACGGGCGGCCCTCACGGCGGAAGAACGAGCAGGGGATGCGGCCCGCGGCGTACATGCGCTCCTCGACATCCACCGTCAGCGGGAAGAAGTCGAAGCCCTCACGGGGGTGCTTGCCGGCCGTGGTGGCCGACAGCAGCATGGTGTCGTCGTCGAGGTAGGCGACGACCGAGCCAGCGGCCTGCTTGGCCAGCCGGCCCGTCTCGAAACGGATGGTGCGGGTGCCGAAGCTGCCGTTGTCGATGACCGCGACGGCTTCGTAGACGCCAGCGTCGGCGTCCATGCCCTCGGCGATAGCCGAAGAAGCAGAATTTTCTGTCATTGAGGACAGACCTCTCTCGTTAGTGCCGGGTGCGCACATGCGACCTAACGAGCGGGCACACCCCCGAGACCACTACGGCCAGGGGTGCCGGCCTTCGATCGAAGCGTGCGGAGCCCGTCTGACTAGCACCCCGAGGGGCAGTTGGCTCCGGCCGCCACTACCGAGGACCGGCGTCCTCGAAAATCGCAGGGGACGCGCGTGCGTCCGGCTGGTTGATTCAGTTGTAGAACTGCAGAGGGAGCGACCCGACGGGTCGCTCCCCCAACGAACTAGCGGCGCAGGCCGAGCTTCTCGATCAGCGTCCGGTAGCGGGCGATGTCGGTCTTGGCCAGGTAGTCGAGCATGCGGCGACGACGACCCACGAGCAGCAGCAGGCCGCGGCGGGTGTGGTGGTCGTGCTTGTGGAACTTGAGGTGCTCGGTGAGGTCGCTGATGCGCTTGGAGAGCATCGCGATCTGCACCTCGGTGGAGCCGGTGTCGCCCTCGGCCGATCCGTACTCGGCGATGAGCTGCTTCTTGACGTCGCTTGCCAGGGGCACGGGACGACTCCTTCGTTGTCAGTACAGGGGCGCTCCGTCGGTTTGGCTCACGACGGATGATTCGGACGCACACTGCGCAGGCCCGCTCTGCAGGCCGTTTACCAGATTACCAGCGCAGCCCAGAAGCGCCTAAATCACGCCATCAGCGTGCGTGTCTGGGCCACGTCGGCGTGCATCTGCTCGATCAGCGGCTCGACCCCGTCGAACTTGACCATGCCGCGGAGCTTCTCGTGGAACTCGACGCCGATCGCATCCCCGTAGAGGTCCCCGCTGAAGTCCAGGACGTAGGCCTCGACCCGGCGCTGGCGCACCTCGAAGGTGGGGTTGGTGCCGACGCTGATGGCCGCGGTGCCCAGCGCGGGGCCGGGCATGGTGCGCCCCCACTCGTCCAGCCGCACCACCCGGCCGGCGTAGACGCCGTCAGCAGGCACCGCCGCCCACGCGTCGGTGCGGAGGTTCGCCGTCGGGAAACCCAGCTCGCGTCCGCGCTGGTCGCCACGCTCCACGACCCCGTCGACTCGGTGCGGGCGGCCCAGGGCGGCGGCTGCGGCCCGCATGTCGCCGGCCTGCACCCGGGACCGGACGTAGGTGGCGCTCAGCGTCGTCGCGCCGTCGGCGAGCAGGGGCACGCCCTCGGCGGTGAAGCCGAACCTGGTGCCCAGCTCCTCGAGCTGCGCGACGTCGCCCTCGGCCTTGTGCCCGAAGCGGAAGTTCTCGCCGACGATGACGCCTGAGGCGTGCAGGCGGTCGACGAGGGCGTGGAAGACGAACTCGGCCGGGCCCATCCGCGAGAACTCGAGGGTGAAGGCCAGCGGGCAGAAGACGTCGATCCCGAGCTCCTCGACCAGCTCGGCGCGGCGCACGATGCTGGTGAGTACCGGTGGGTGCGAGCCCGGGCGGACCACCTCGGAGGGGTGCGGCACGAACGTCAGCAGCACGCTGGGCACGCCGCGCTCCTTGGCCAGCGCGACCGCCTTGCCGATGATCTCGGCGTGGCCGAGGTGCACGCCGTCGAAGACGCCGATGGTGACGACGCAGTGCCCCCACCCGGTGGGGACGGAGTCCAAGCCATGCCAGCGCTGCACGAGCCGAGCCTACTGTTCAGCCGGCCGGGGCGAAGACCACCACTGGACGTGCCCGCTCGGCGTCCTCGACGAGCAGGGCCAGCACGGCACCGTCCGGCCCGATTGCGCCGTGGGTGCCGGCCACCCCCTGCACCGACAGCCCGCGGCCGAAGGAGAGCTCGCGCGCCTCCTCGGCCGAGACCTGCCGCACCGGCATCGAGGCCGTGACCGCCTCGGGCAGCGGCAGCAGGATCGGGTCGTCGAGCTCGGCCAGCTGCTCGAGCGTGCGGGCCCGGTCCAGGGTGAACGGGCCTACCCGGGTGCGGCGCAGCGCGGTGAGGTGTCCACCGACGCCGAGTGCCGCGCCGAGGTCGCGGGCCAGCGCGCGGACGTACGTTCCCGACGTCACCTCGACGAGCACGTCCACATCGAGCAGCGCGGGAACGGGGCGGCGCAGGGCCAGCACCTCGAACCGGCTGACCGTGACGGGCCGGGCGGCCAGCTCCACCGCCTCACCGTCGCGTACCCGCTTGTACGAACGTTCGCCGTCGACCTTGATCGCCGACACCGAGCTGGGTACCTGCAGGATGTCGCCGGTGAGCGCTCCGATGCCATGCAGCACCGCCTCCTCGGTGACGGTGGCGGCCGACGCGCCACCGATCACGTCACCCTCGGCGTCGTCGGTGACGGTCGACTCCCCCAGCCGGATCGTGGCGGTGTAGGCCTTGTCGGTGAGCGTCAGGTGGTGCAGCAGCCGGGTGGCCGGCCCCACCGCGATCACCAGCACGCCGGTGGCCATCGGATCGAGCGTGCCGGCGTGACCGACCTTGCGGGTGTGGGCCAGGCGCCGCATCCGCCCCACCACATCATGGGAGGTCCAGCCCGCCGGTTTGTCGACGATCACCAGCCCGCCGACGTCACCCATCTCCGACCCCCGTCACGACCCAGCGATCGCCGCGGGTCCGGGCGACCATACCGACCAGCCGCACCAGGATGAACGCGGCGAGCCCGGCCCAGACGCCGCCGATGCCCCAGTGCCAGTGCAGGGCGGCGATGTTGATCGGGGCAAAGGCGAGGACGCCTGCGAGCACGGTGATCGTCCGCAGGAAGGCGACGTCGCCCGCTCCGATCAGCACCCCGTCGAGGGCGAAGACGATCCCGGCGGCGGGCATGAGCGCCACGAACCACGGCCAGAGCACATGGGCCTGGTGCTGCACGGCCGCCGACGAGCTGAAGATGCGCGGGATCAGCGCCCACCCCGCCGCGTAGAGCGCCCCGAGCACGATGCCGGCATAGGTGCCCCAGCGGGCCACCTGCCAGGCCATGGTGCGTGCCGCGGCGGGGTCCTCGGCACCGAGTGCGGCGCCCACCAGGGACTGGGCGGCGATGGCGAAGGAGTCCAGCAGCAGCGCCGTGAACTCCCAGAGCTGCAGGCCGATCTGGTGGGCCGCAAGCTGGGCCGTGCCCATCCGGGCAGCAACGGCAGCGGCCGACAGGAACGCCACCTGGAAGGCCGCCGCACGCACGATGAGGTCACGGCCGAGCACGAGCTGGGCGCGCATCACCGTGCGATCGGGCCGCAGCCCCCCGGTGGCCCCGGCCCCGGTCCCGGTCCCGGCACCGCCGGCCGCACGACGCAGTGCCAGCACGAAGAGCGTGCCGCCAATGGCCTGCGCCACGAGGTTGGCCACGGCAGAGCCCTGCAGCCCCATCCCCGCGCCGTAGACGAGCGTCGGGCAGAGCGCGGCGGAGAGCACGTTGGCCGCCAGCACGATCACCACAGGCTGTCTGGTTCGCTGCACGCCGCGCATCCAGCCGTTGCCGGCAAGCACCAGGAGCACACCCGGCAGTCCGAGCACCGCGATGCGGAACCAGGCCTCGGCGGCGTGCTGGGTCTGCCCCGTCCCGCCCGCGAGCAGGCTCGTGAGCGGACCTGCGAGCAGCTCACCCGCGGCCACGATCACCAGCCCGATGGCGCCGGCCAGCCAGGAGGCCTGCACGCCCTCGTTGACGGCGTCGGCCTCCCGACCCGCCCCGAACCAGCGGGCGGCACGGGCCGTCGTGCCGTACTCGACGAAGGTGCCGACCACGGTGAGCAGGGCCATCAGGGCCCCCGCGACGGCCAGCCCGGCGAGCTGATGCCCGCCGAGGTGCCCGACCACGGCCGTGTCTACGAGCAGGTAGAGCGGCTCGGCGGCCAGCACGACGACGGCCGAGGCGGAGAGGGCCAGCAGCTGCTTGGTGGCGAGGCGGCCGGGCTCCGGCGTGCTCAGGTCGAGCTCACGGCGCGGAACTCGTCGACGAGCCACGCTCCGCCGACCCGCACGACCACGAGCTCGAGCCGGGGCAGCGTCTGCAGGGTGCGGGTGCCGTCCTCGGCGACCTGGTAGCTGGAGGCGGCCACGAGCATCGTCACCGAGTCTCCGGCCGCCGCGACGACGCCGATGCAGCGGACGCTCCCCGTGTAGTCGGCGTTGGCGGCCGTCATCGCGGCCAGGATCGCGGTCTTCTGCGCCTGCTGCTCGCTGAGCAGCGGGCCGGTCAGGCCGCCGAGCGCGCGGGAGAAGTCGTCGTCGTAGTGCGCGCGGCGAAACGACAGCAGATCGACCACCTCCTGCGCGCCGGCCAGTGTCGCGTCGTAGAGCGCGGCCGTGCCCGGTGGCTGGGACTTGCCGGCTGCGGTGCTGAAGTCGCTCACCGCGCTGATGAGCCAGCTGCCGCTGACGTGCTGCAGGGTCACGCCGAGCGTGATGGCGGTGCGGCGCGGGGTGCTGCCGGTGGAGGCGTCGGTGGTGCTCAGCTCGCCGAAGACCAGCACGGAGGCCCGCGTGGAGTCTGCCGACACCGCCGTGATGCCGATCTTCTGCACGCTGCACGTCTGCACGGTGTGGCTCACGGGCGCGGAGGCCGCGACACCGCCGGTCATCGCTGCCCGGTAGCTGCCCTCGAAGTCGCCGGTGGTCACCGCGAGTCCTCGCTGGATCGCGGCGTCGAGGTCGCGATAGTCGTAGCTGTCGACGGCCACGATGCCGGCCTTCGCGGCGGTGAGGACGGCTGCCACGACGGTCGGCGAGCTGAACTCGGCCGGCCCCGGATCGGTGGGCCCGCCGGAGCCGATGATCGGCAGTGCCGTCGCTGTCTCGGCTGCGGTCTCGGCCCCAGTGCCAGTGCCAGTGCCAGTGCCAGCGCCGGTGTCGGTGGAGATCGGTGTGGGCGTGCTGCCGCCGGAGGGCAGGAGGCTGGAGCCGACCACAGCAGACCCGCTGCGGTGGGCGCCCGACGCACCGTGGGACTCGGCCGCGCCGCCCCCGTCACTGCCCTGTAGCGCGACGAAGAGAATCAGCCCGGCGGTGACGCAGAACCCCGCGATGCCCAGACGCACCCGGTCCCGACGCTGCTGGCGCCTGGCGGCCCGCTCGGCGGCTCGGCTCATCCCGGTCATTCGTCGTCGAGATCGCCGTCGGACTCGTCGATGAGACGGGGCTTGCGATACGGGTCGGCCTCGCCCGCTGGCTGAGCGCCCTCGCGAACAGCCTCCAGCTGGGCGTCGGCCATGGCGGCGACGGCCAGCAGTTCGTTGATGTGCTTCGCGTCGTCAGGCAGCGAGTCGAGGCGGAACGTCAGCGACGGGGTGAAGCGCACGCCGGTCTGGCGCCCGACCTCGCTACGGAGTACGCCCTTCACCGATTCCAGGGCCTGCTCGGTCTCCTGACGCTGCTCGTCGGTGCCGAAGACCGTGTAGAAGATCGTCGCCTCGTGCAGGTCGGCGGTGACCCGGACGTCGGTGACGGTGATCATGCCGAGGCGCGGGTCCTTGACCTGGAGCTCGAGCTGGGTCGCCACGATCTGCTTGATCCGCCCGGAGAGTCGCCGTGCGCGTCCTGCGTCTGCCATTGCCTAGCCCCTTCAGTCGAGGTCGTCGTCGTCGAGAACCCGGATACGGGTGGAGAGCAGCTCGAACTCGGGGTGACCGGCGATGAGCCGCTCACACGCAGCCAGCACGTCCCGCACGTGTCCATGCTCCGATGCCACGACCGAGACGGCCAGTTCGGCGCGCCGATGAAGCTCCTGATCGCCCGTCTCGGCAGCCGAGACGTCGAAGCGCCTGCGCAGCTCAGCAACCACCGGTTTGACGACCATCCGCTTCTCCTTCAGCGAATGCACGTCCCCCAGCAAAATGTCAGCAACCAGCACTCCGACGACCATGGCGATAACTCTCTCCCGCGATCTTGATGCGGTAGCCGGGTTAGAACCCGGCTACCGCATCAAGATCGCTAACGAGGGTGTCAGACCCGAGGCTTCTCGCGGAGCTCGAACGTCTCGATCACGTCATCGATCTTGATGTCGTTGAACGACCCGAGACCGATACCGCACTCGTAGCCCTCCCGGACCTCGGTCGCGTCGTCCTTGAAGCGACGCAGCGACTCGACGGTCAGGTTGTCCGCGATCACGGCACCGTCGCGGACCAGGCGCGCCTTGGAGTTGCGGACGATCGTGCCACTGCGCACGAGAGAGCCGGCGACGTTGCCGATCTTCGGGACACGGAAGACCTCGCGGACCTCCGCGGTGCCCAGCTGCACCTCTTCGAACTCGGGCTTGAGCATGCCCTTGAGCGCGGACTCGATCTCCTCGATGGCCTGGTAGATGACCGTGTAGTACCGGACGTCCACCCCCTCGCGGGCGGCCAGCTCGGTGGCCTGACCCTCGGCCCGGACGTTGAAGCCCAGGACGATGACGTCGTCGGCCAGCGCCAGGTCGATGTCGCTCTTGGTGATGCCACCGACGCCGCGGTGGATGACCCGCAGCGAG
>JAOPUX010000185.1 GCA_025963285.1 Jatrophihabitans sp. | reverse complement strand
GGTGCGGGCGCCCAGACCGCGCACAAGGTCGGCCACGGGGCGCCGATAGCGCGCACAACGTCGGCCACGGGGTGCCGATAGCGCGCACAACGTGGCCGGCCGCCCGCCGGCCGGCCACGGCGGGGTCCAGGTGCCCGGCCAAGGGAGCCTCGTGCGCCTTGCCCGGGCCCCCTAGGTGCCGTGTCTGGTGTCGTGTTTGGGGCCGGGTGGACTTTGTGCGCGTAGTGGGTGTTGGGGCGGGGTGCGGGCGCCCAGACCGCGCACAAGGTCGGCCACGGGGCGCCGATAGCGCGCACAACGTCGGCCACGGGGTGCCGATAGCGCGCACAACGTGGCCGGCCGGCCGCGGCGGGGTCCAGCTGCCCGGCCAAGGGAGCCTCGTGCGCGTAGCCCGGGCGCCCTAGGTGCCGTGTCTGGTGTCGTGTCTGGGGCCGGGTGGACTTTGTGCGCGTAGTGGGTGCTGGGGCGGGGTGCGTGCGCCTAGATCGCGCACAAGGTCGGCCACGGGGCGCCGACAGCGCGCACAATGTGGCCGCCCGGCGCCGCTTGCTTCGGCGCCGTTGCCTGGGACCGCGCCCGCTTGGGCCGGCGGCTGGCGGTTGGCGGACCTTCAGAGCGCGATTCGGGCGCCGGCGAACGAGGCCACCTCGTCGGGCGGGCCGTCGTAGGTCACCTGGGCCACCCGCTGGCGCCCCATCGTCACCAAGGCCAGCTCGATGGGGTCGCCGGTGACGGTGATCGCCCGGGCGCCGCCCTTGCGGCTGACGATCTCACCGTGTGACGGCCAGACCAGCGTCACCGACTGGGGCACCTGCCGGAGGGTCAGCTTGGCGGCAACGCGCAGTCGCGACCACGCAGCCTGCTGACGGGCCACGGGCAGGATCCGCGGCGCGGCACCGGGCACGGCCCGGCGGACGTCCTCGTGGTGGACGGCGTACTCGAGCAGGTTCACCGCTTCGCGGAGCGCCGGGATCGCCCAGGGGGAGTAGATCGGTGGCCCGGACTCGAAGCGGCTGACCAGCTGCACGTAGGGAAAGCGGGCGACGTACTCGTCGATGGCGTGCTGGGCATGCCGCTGCAGTGCCGCAACGGGGAGCCGTCCGCCCAGCTCGGTCACCGATCGCTCCCGCAGGACCAGGTGCGCCACGAGCTGCGCGGTGTTCCAGTCACCGCAGAGCGTGGGGGCGCCGGGGTCGGTGGCGTGGAGGGTGCGGACGAAGTCGATGCGCTCGTCGTTCACATGTCCTGACATGACAGAAGCCTAAGATGCCCTCGGATGACGTGCCGAGGCGGCCGTCTGGTGCAAAGAGAGGAGGCGATGGTGGACGACCTCGATCACGAGACCCCCGGCACGGTAGTCGGTGCGGTGGCAGCGGGCGTCGCGCCGCTGCCGTTCCTCGCCGTCTACGCCACCCTCTTCATCGCGCGTGGCGGCTTTCGGCCGGTGAACCCGCCGGACATCACCACCACGGCGCACGGTGAACTGGGCGCCGGTCTCATCGCGGCGTTGATCTTCATCCTCGGCTCGCTCAGCGTCTACTGGTTCGTCGGAGGCAAGCGGCGGTGGCTCTTCGCGCTCGGCCAGGCCGCCACGCTCGCCACCGCGATCGACTTCGTCTCCGACTCCACAAGTGGTCCGGCGTCGATCCCGGTGCTGCTGATCGTCACCTCGGTGGCCGCGCTCGTGCTCGCGTTCATGCCGACCTCCTGGGCCTTCATGCGGTCGGCCCGGGGGCCGGAGCGCAGACGCCGTCGCGATTATCGCGAGCCTGCGCAGCCATCGGTCGACATCCGCTGACCCCGCGGCTTACGCTGTTCACAGCAAGTACCCAGCGTTGACTCAGGTGTAGTGCTCAGTCTGATTACAGCATGCACACACACTGCCGCGAGGAGACGACGATGAGCCAGGTCGAGACCAACCACCGACAGGTTCGGGCGTGAGCGCCGCAGTGGCCGCCCGGGGTACGAAGCGGCGCGTCCTCGTCGTCGACGACGAAGAGAACGTCACCCACCTCGTCTCCTCCGCGCTGCGCTTCGACGGCTTCGAGACGATGACGGCCGACAGCGGGCCGAACGCGCTCGCCAAGATCGTCGAGTACGACCCCGACCTCGTGGTACTAGACGTGATGATGCCCGGCCGGGACGGCCTGGGCGTGCTGCAGGACCTCCGCGCCGCAGGCTCGCAGGTGCCGGTGATCTTCCTGACCGCCCGGGACACCGCCGGCGACCGGGTGAGCGGTCTGCGGGCCGGCGCCGACGACTACGTCGTGAAGCCGTTCAGCATCGAGGAGCTGCTGGCCCGCGTACACGCCGTGCTGCGCCGCTCGGTGCCCGACGACGCCCGGGACGGTGTCCTGCGCATCGCCGATCTCGAGCTGGACGAGAACAGCCACGAGGTCACCCGCGCCGGTGTGGAGGTGCACCTCACAGCGACGGAGATCGAGCTGCTCCGCTACCTCATGCGCAACGAGCGTGTCGTGCTGTCGAAGGCGCAGATCCTCGACCGCGTCTGGAAGTACGACTTCCAGGGCCAGTCCAACATCGTCGAGCTCTACATCGGCTACCTGCGCCGCAAGGTCGACGCCGTGGAGCCCAAGCTCATCCACACGATCCGCGGCGCGGGCTACGTCATCAAGGCGCCTCGCACCTGATCGACCTTCTGCCCCCGGAGCTCCCGCTGAGCCTCTCCGCCCCCGCCCCGTCGCCCGCCCTGGCCGACGGGGCGGTGGCTCGCCCGACC
>JAOPUX010000184.1 GCA_025963285.1 Jatrophihabitans sp. | reverse complement strand
CTGCTCATCACCATCGAGTACGAGGTGCCCGAGGTCGTCACCGGCCTCGTCGGGGTCGGTTTCATCGGCGCCGCCCTCATCTCCTCTGTCGTACGCAACCGGCGTGCTGGGGAACCAGTCACCGCCTGATCGGAGTTGTACCGGTATGGGGATCGACTACACGAAGCGCCCGAAGCAGCCCGAGCCGGCTGCACCGCCCACCATCCCGCCGCCACCGCCGTCGGGCATGGCACCGCCGCCTCCACCCGGCAGTGTGCCGCCGGGCCTCGGCGCGGCTCCAGCCGCTCCGGCGGCTAACGCGGCTCCGGCGGCTCCGGCGAAGGTGATCCTGACCAAGGCCGCCCCGACTATCTCGCTCACCAAGCACACCGGCGCCACCGGCATGATGCGGGTCAACCTCAACTGGACGGCTCGCACCGACACCGGCGGCGGCGGGTTCTTCAAGCGGCCGGCTCCCGCGATCGACCTCGACCTCGGCTGCCTCTTCGAGTTCACCGACGGCAGCAAGGGTGTGGTGCAGGCGCTGGGCAACGCCTTCGCCGCGTCGCCGAAGGGCGTCACAGAGCCGGTGATCCGCCTCGACGGAGACGACCGCTCAGGCACGAACACCGAGGGCGAGAACCTCTTCATCAACCTCGCCTACACCAGCCAGATCCGCCGCATCATCGTCTTCGCCTTCATCTACGAGGGCGTCCCGAACTGGGCCGCGGCCAACGGCGTCGTCACCCTGTTCCCGGCGGCGGGTCCGCAGGTCGAGGTGCGACTGGACGAGTCGCGCGACGGTACCCGGATCTGCGGCATCGCGCTGCTGGAGAACCAGGGCGGCGAGCTGGTCGTGCGGCGCGAGGTCAACTACCTGCAGGGTGGCCAGCGGGCGCTCGACGAGGCCTACGGCTGGGGCATGCGCTGGGCAGCGGGGCGGAAGTAACCATGGGCGTCAGCCTCAGCAAGGGACAGACCGTCTCGCTGGTGAAATCGAGCGGCGGCGGCCTCACCCGGGCCCGCATGGGGCTTGGCTGGGACGCGATGCGGAAGAAGGGGTTCTTCGGCAGCCGCGCACAGTCGATCGATCTGGACGCGTCGGCCCTGCTCTTCGACAGCACAGGCAAGCTCGTCGACCAGGTGTGGTTCCAGCAACTGCAGAGCCGGGACGGCTCGCTGCGCCACACCGGGGACAACACCACCGGCGCGGGCGACGGCGACGATGAGTCGATCATCGTCGAGCTCGCGGGGGTGCCGGCGGGCGTGCAGACCATCGTCTTCACGGTGAACTCCTTCACCGGGCAGGACTTCTCCCAGATCGAGAACGCCTTCTGCCGGTTGATCGACCAGAGCACCGAGGAGGAGATCGCGCGCTACGACTTGAGTGGGTCTGGGGCGCACACCGCGCAGATCATGGCGAAGGTCTCGCGCGAGGGCACCGGCTGGACGATGACGGCCATCGGTGCCGCCGCAACCGGGCGGACCTTCCACGACCTGCTGCCCGCCATCGCTCCCTTCCTCTGACTTGCCAGCAGCAGGCAGTACCGTCGTCTACGAGATCCAGAACGCTTCGAGGAGACCGCATCATGTCCGAGCTCGACCTCGGTTCCACCCCTGCTCCCGCTGCCGCGGCAGCTCCCGCCGCGGGCACCGGCCTGGTGCTAGCGCCACCCGCACCCGTGCCCGTGGTGCAGGAGGAGCAGGCCGCGGGGGCCATCCCCATCGACGATGCGAAGAAGGCTGAGCTCGCGGCCAAGGCCGAGGCGTTCGCCGCCGAGCTCGCCACCGTCGACACCCGCTCCCCGGAGTTCGCCCAGAAGGTCGAGTCGATCACGTCGATGGGCGATAAGGACCTGCGCGCGTCGGCGGCCGTCTCCAGCCGGATGCTCGACCGCCCCGCCGCCGTGATCAAGGCCAACAAGGGCGGCTCCGGCGGCGACGCGCAGACCCGGGTGGCCAACACGCTCGTCGACCTGCGCACCACGATCACCGAGCTCGACCCGAACCGCGCCGACCTGGGCGGCATGAAGAAGGTGCTGAAGTTCCTGCCTGGCGGGGACAAGGTGCAGAAGTACTTCGGCAAGTACGAGACGGCGCAGTCGCACCTCAACGCCATCATCAAGTCGCTCGACTCCGGTCAGGACGATCTCCGCAAGGACAACGCGGCGATCGAGACCGAGAAGGCCAACATGTGGACGACGATGGGCAAGCTGAGCGAATACAACCAGCTGGCCTCCGCGCTCGACACGGCCGTCACCGCCAAGGTCGCCGAGCTGGAGGCTGCCGGCAAGACCGACGAGGCGACGGCGCTGAAGTCCGACGCGCTCTTCGCGATCCGCCAGCGGCGGCAGGACATCATGACGCAGATGGCCGTGTCGGTGCAGGGATACATGGCGCTCGACCTGGTGCGCAAGAACAACATCGAGCTGATCAAGGGCGTCGATCGCGCGCAGACCACGACGATCTCGGCGCTGCGAACGGCAATCATCGTCTCGCAGGCGCTGGCCCGCCAGAAGCTCGTCCTCGACCAGATCTCGGCGCTCAACGCCACGACCTCCAGCCTCATCGAGGCCACCTCGAACCAGCTCCGCATCCAGGGCACTGAGATCAACCAGCAGGCCGCCAGCGCCACCATCGACGTGCAGAAGCTGCAGGTAGCCTTCGACAACGTCTTCCAGACGATGGATGCCATCGACACGTTCCGCGCGCAGGCCGTCGACTCGATGTCGGCCACGGTCAACGCGCTCGAGGGGCAGATCGAGCGGGCCAAGCCCTACCTCGAGCGCACCCGCCGCGGCGACGGCAACGCCGACCAGCCGCAGATCGGGTCCTGACGCGCCTGATCGGCTGGGCAACTAGGCTGGGCGGCATGGTCGGGTACGTAGCGCCTCTGCGGTCTTCGTGACGTGGTTCCGTCGCGGCCACGATGCGGTCGCGCCCCCTGGCCCTGATCCGGCCGACGCGCCGGATGCGCTGCTGCGCACCATGTTCGAGCGGGTCGGTGAGATCAACCAGAACGCCGGGAAGCTGCCCGTAGAGGCGGTGGTCGTAGCCAAGCGGGTGCTCGACGCGGTGCGGGAGGTAGTCGAGACCGCCACCGATCGCGAGCTGGACATCCACGCGGTGGTGTCGGTGCGGGGCATCCTCGAGGACTACCTGCCCACCACGCTGCATGCGTACCTGGCGCTCGACCCGGGCAGCGTCAACACTCCACGCGGCTCCGGCCGCACCCCGGCACAGTCGGTCGTAGAGCAACTGGAGACGCTCTGGGAGTCGGCCAGCGACCTGCTCGAAGCCACCCGGGCGCACGACGCCGACGCGTTGCTCTCGCAGGGAAGCTTCCTGCGCACCAAGTTCAGCCGCTCCGACCTCGACCTCTAGAGATCCGTAGGACGAACAACCGATGGCACTGGCACAGTTGAAGCGCGGCGCGAACGTCGCCCTCAGCCGGGAGATCCCCAATCTCGCCGGCCTGGTGGTCGGCGTGCACTGGAACGTCGGCTCCGAGACGGTCCTGGCCGACAACCTCGTCGTCGCGACCATCCTCTGCGACTCCGCCGGAAGGGCGCTCTCCGAGCAGCACTTCGTCTTCTTCAACCAGCTGACCTCTCCGGAGCTGTCCGTGTCGCAGCTCGAGCAGGCGATGGGCGACGACCAGGAGCAGGTGGAGATCGACCTCACCGCGGTGCCTGCTCAGGTCGAGCGCATCGTCACCGTGCTCTACGTCAATGAGGGACCGGCGCAGCGCCGCACCCTTGGGCAGCTCCGCTCCTGTGTGGTGCGGGTGCTGAACCTGGCCGACAACGCCGAGTTGATCCGCTCCGAGGAGCTCGCGTCAGGGCTGAGCACGGAGACGGCCCTGATCCTCGGCGAGGTCTACCGGCACGACGGCGGCTGGAAGTTCAAGGTCGTAGGGGACGGCTACGCCAAGGGCATCGTCGGCGTAGCCACCGACTACGGCCTGACGATCTGAGTCGCATGATCACCGATCCGCGCTTCGCCCCACGCCGCAACGACCTGCCGTGGCTGCGGCATCGCGTCCGTCCCAAGGCCGTGGCGGCCGCGGCAGCCGGGGGAGTGGGAGCCGGGGGAGCGGGCGGGGCTTCTGCAGCTGGGGCGCCGCGAGCCGGTGCGGTGGCCACGCCGCCACTGGCTGACTTCATCACCGGGCACGCGGATCATCCGCGCCATCGCGACCAGCACGCACCGCAAGCCCCTCCGCCAGCCGCTTCGCCCGCCGTACCGCCCACTGCTCCGCCGGCGAGCCCGCCACGGGTGTCAGCGTCCCTAGATCTTGATGCGCCGTCGCCGTCGCCGTCGTTGGATCTTGGCGCCCCAGCCGCTCCGCCAGGCGCTCCGCCAGCCGCACCACCGGCCGCTCCGCCGGCGAGCCCGCCGCGCGGGTCTGCCTCCTTGGATCTTGATGCCCCGTCACCGCGTCCGTCCGCGTCGCTGGACCTCGATGCACCGGCCGCTCCGGCCAGGCGTTCGGCTCCGAAGCCGGTGCGGCGGCGCCGCAGTGATGTACGGGTCCCGGCCAGTGGACGCGTGATCCTGACGCCAACTGAACCCACCGTCACCCTGACCCGCCTGCAGAGTGGCATCGGCACGCTGCGGATCGAAGCCGCCTGCTCGGCCGAGGTCGGCGATCTGCGCCTCGGCTGCGCCTACGAGCTCGCTGACGGCACCTCATCGACGGTGCAGATGACGCAGGGGGAGCGGTTCGCCCCGGCGCACTCCAGGCGTCCCGTGCTAGTCGGCGGGCGGGACACGTTCGAGACGGTCTCGATCGACCTTCGGCAGGCCCGGGCGCTCAAGCGCCTCGTCGTCTACGCCTTCTCCGAAGCACGCTCGCCGCTGATCTGGGGCGGCACGCTGATCACGACCACCTTCGGCGGTGCCCGTGTCGAGCTGCCGCTGGAGACGCTCCAAGGCGGCACGGTGGCGGTACTGCAGTCCCTCTATGTGGTCGACGGCGAGTTCGTGCTCCGAGCAGAGATGCAGACCCTCTACGGCGATGTCCGCGAGGCCGCACGCGCCTACGGCTATGACCGCATCACCTGGCTCGACGATCGCTCTCCGGTCGTCTGATCCCATTCCCGCGCTCGGCCGGCCCCAAAGACGGCTCTGGTCGCTAACTCAGCGCATCCCAGCCTGGCGCGCAGCCGGGCCGACGAGCTTTCGTACCGTGCGGCAGTCGTGATACTCGCCCACCGCGCGCGCACTCCACAGACCGGGACCGCTACGCCGGACCACGGCCATCAGCACTGCCGTACTCGGCTGGGTGTCGGTGAGGTCGAACCGGACGAACTCGCTGCCCTGGTCGTCGGAGAGCACGCAATACGCCCGAGTCAGATCGGTGAAGGTGTGACCCTTGAACGAGTTGATCGTGAAGACCAGTGCATCGACGTTGTCGGGCAGCCGGCCGAGCTCGACGAGGATGCGTTCGGCCTCGGGCCCTGCCGAGTCGCCCTTGTTGTCGCCGGTGTGCTGTAGCGCGTTCAAGAACTCCGACTGATGCTGGTACCAGACGATGCAGAGCTTCTCGCCCGCTGAGTCGAAGGCGATCACCGACGCGTCGAGATCGATTGCGCCCTTGCCCGCGGCGGACTCCCAGCCGAGGTCGAGCATGATTCGGTTGAGCGGCCCGGTCTGCGTGTGGGCGAGATCCACCCGCTGGTTCTTCGCGAGGCTCACCGGGCCCCCGTCGAGGTTCGCGCTGGCGGGCGCGGCCGGTGCCGGGCTGAAAGCCGGTGCTGGCGCGGCGTCCGACGGCACTGCCGCCGCTACGGATGGGGTGAAGTCGAACGGCGCGGACGGTGGCGGCGGAGGCGGCATCGGAGGTGCCGGCGGGGTCAGGTCGAGCACCGGCGCCGGCTGTGGCGGCATGACGCCTGCCGCAGGGGCGTCGTGCGGTGCGAGGTCCACGCTGGGCGAAGCGGGCGGTGCGAGGTCCAGGCTGGGCGAAGCGGGCGGTGCTGGCGGTGCGAAGTCCAGGCTGGGCGGTGCTGGCGGTGCTGGCGGCACGAGGTCCACGGCCGGCACGGGTGGCGGCGCAACCTCCGCGCCCGGCGCACCGGGCGCGGACAGAACTAGGCCGCTTCGTGCGGCCGGCGGCGCAGGGGGCGTGAGATCGAGGCTCGGTGTCGCCCATGGCGCAAGGTCCAGGCTCGCTGCTGCGGGTGCAGCGGGTGCTGCGGGTGCAGCGGGTGCAGCGGGTGCAGCGGGTGTAGCGGGTGCAGCGGGTGCAGCGGGTGTAGCGGGTGCAGCGGGTGCAGCGGATGTAGCGGGTGCTGCGGGTACAGCGGGTGGAGGGGCCGCGACACCGAAGCTGGGTGGCGGTAGGACCGGTACCGCGGGCGCAGCCGGAGCGGAGGGCGCCGCCGGGGCGGTCGAGGAGTCGGCCATGTCGCCGCCTACGTCGATGCCGAAGTCGGTGGCCAGTCCAGCCAGCCCGCTGTCGTAGCCCTGCCCGACCGCGCGGAACTTCCAGGCACCGTCGCGGCGGTAGAGCTCGCTGGTGATGAAGGCGGTCTCGGTGTCGGCGCTCATCACGAACGTCGCGATCTCGGCATTGCTGGCCAGATCGGTGAGCACCACGCGCAGATCCGGCACCTCACCGAACGTGCCACCGTCGGCCGAGGCTGCGAGGGCGATCCGATCGACGGTCGCCGGCACCTGGGCTAGATGGATGTCGATGACGTCGTAGCAGGCCGTCGAGCCCGGGGAGGCCGTCGAGGTCCCGGCGTGCATGACCGATCCGGAGGGGTGCTGCGGCTGATTGTAGAAGACGAAGTCGTCGTCACTGGAGACCTTGCCGTTGGACTGCAGCATTAGCGCCGACCCGTCGACGTCCGGAACGAGGGGGCCGCCCGACCAGAACAGTGTGACGCGCACCATCGTGGCGGTTACGGGAACATTGCCGCCCTTGGTCATCTGTGTCATGTCTGGATCGTGCCAGAGACGGGCGAATTCCGGCGTGACAGCATGGTCTCCGATGCGCCATTTTGACTTCCTCGACGACGAAGACCGGACGCGGCTGTTCTTCCGCGAGCCGGAGTCGTTCACGCGCGAAAGTGAGCCCGAACTGCTGGCGATGGCCCTTGGCGCCACCCTCTACAGCCCAGCCACCCGGCCGGAACTCGCGTGCGACATTGCTCGACGCTCGGCCACCGGCGCCACCAGCGTGGTGCTCTGCCTCGAAGACTCGATCCCGGACAAGGACGTCCCGGCCGGCGAGGTCAACGTCATCGCGCAACTTCGCCTCTACGGCGAGCAGCAGGGCCGCCAATCACTGTCCGGCGATCAGCAGAACGGTGGGGATGGACCGCTGATCTTCATCCGGGTTCGCTCGCCGTACCAGATCCCGATGATCATGGAGGGCCTCGGTGAGCACGCCACGGTGCTGAGCGGGTTCGTGCTGCCGAAGTTCACCGAGGACAACGGGGCGATCTACCTAGACACGATCAGCGCCGCCAGTGACACGGTCGGCCGCCGAGTTCTGGCCATGCCGGTGATGGAGTCGCCTGACATCGCCTTCGCCGAGAGCCGGGTCCCCACGCTGGTCGGACTGCGTGACCTTCTCGAGAAGTACCGCAGCCACGTGCTGGCCGTGCGCCTGGGCGCCACCGACATCTCCGGTGTCTACGGGCTGCGGCGCTCTCGCGAGCACACCGTCTACGACATCGGCCCGATCGCGGCGGTTATCACCGACGTCGTCAATCTGCTTGGCCGGGCCGACAACGGGTACGTCATCACCGGGCCGGTATGGGAGTACTTCTCCGAGGGTGAGCGGCTCTTCAAGCCGCAGCTGCGTGAGTCGCCCTTCATCCGCCACGACGAGCGCAAGCTGCGCGCCCGCCTCATCGCCGCCGACCTCGACGGCCTGATCCGTGAGGTCACCCTCGACCGCGCCAACGGCCTCACCGGTAAGAGCGTGATCCACCCGAGCCACGTCGCTGCCGTCAACGCGCTCTCGGTGGTGTCGCACGAGGAGTACCTCGACGCCACCGACATCCTCGGCACCTCGGCCAGCGGCGGCGTCGCGTCGTCGGCGTATCGCAACAAGATGAACGAGAGCAAGCCCCACACCGCCTGGGCGCGACGCACCGCGCGCCGAGCCCGGGCCTTCGGTGTGGCGAACGAGGAGGTCGACTTCGTCGATCTCCTCGGTGCGAGCCTGTCGCAGTGACCGACGGTTGGGTGCCGGCTGAGCTCGGCGTGGAACTGCACGGTCGGGACGGGCAACCCCTGGGCGAGCTGGTGCAGGTGGCCCTGCGGCGCAACGCGCGTCGCTCGCACCTGCTCGTCTCCACCGTGCTGGGCAAGCACATCCCCACCGACCCGGGAACGGTCCATGAGGCCGGGCGTGAACTCGGCCGGCGGGTGTCAGCCCGGCTGGGAGAGCCCCCTGCGCTGGTCATCGGGTTCGCCGAGACTGCGACGGCACTCGGGCACTGCGTGGCCGAGTGCCTCGGCGCCGACTATCTGCACTCGACGCGACGGGCGGTCGCCGGCCTTGAACCGGTCGGGGGTTTCGAGGAGGCGCACAGCCATGCCACCGGGCACCTGCTGCTGCCGGAGTGGCCGGAGTGGCTGTCCCGGAGCGGTCCGGTGGTGCTCGTCGACGACGAGTTCTCCACCGGCTCCACCGCCCTCAACACGATCGCCGAGCTGCAGCGCATCTGCCCCCGCGACCGCTACGTGCTCGCGACCCTCGTCGACCTGCGCTCGGCGGCGGACCAGGCTCGCATCGACGACGAGGCGCAGCGGCTCGACACCGCGATCGACGTCGTCTACCTCGGCGGTGGGTCGATCTCCTGGCCGGAGGAGTTCCCCGCGCGCGCTGCCGAGATCGCGGCACGTCCTCCCGCGTCGTCGGGCGAAGCAGTCGCGCCGCTCGGCGAGCTGGTGCGGACGACTGCCGGCTGGCCCGCCTGGCTACGCGAGTCCGGACGCCACGGCATCACGGCCGCCGACACCGCTGCGCTGCAGGCCGCCGCGGACCGGGTCGCCGATGAGCTGGCTCGGTCGCTGGCAGGCGACCGCGTCCTGCTGCTCGGCTTCGAGGAGCTGATGTACCTGCCGCTGCTGGTGGCCCTCGGCCTGCGCTGGCACGCCGACGTCGAGTTCTCGACCACCACCCGCTCGCCGATCGTCGTACTGGACGAGCCCGGTTATCCCATCCGCCGCGGGTTGACCTTCGCCGCCCACGACCACCCGTCGGGCGGCGGCAGCGACGACCGCTTCGCCTACAACATCGTGCCCGGCCGCTACACCGACATCGTCCTGGTGGTGGACGAGCCCGGCGATACCGCCGCGCTCGACGCCGGGCTGCTGCCCCAGCTGCGCGCGCTGGCCGGGCGGGTGCACGTGGTGACGATCCCGTCCTACCGGCTGCATACCGAGGCTCATCCGCAGCGGCTCGTGCCCTCGATGCCGTCGGTGCCGCTGCCGCTGCGCAGTCCCGAGTTCGGCAGCTACGCCCCGGACGAGGTCAGCTGGCTGCTCACCGACCTCTCCGACGTCGCCCTCGAAGCTCCGGTCGAGGAGCGTGAGGAGGCCATCCAGTCCGGCGGCGCGCACTACGCCGAGTCGCTGCCGATCGAGTACCAGCCCACCCCGGAGTACCAGGAGCTCTTCGCGGCAGCCCTTGCCGAATCGGCCACACGGGTGGCGCGAGCCGTCGGGCTCGTCACCGAACTCGTGCTGGCCGAGCGGGGCAGCGATGTCGTCCTCGCCTCCCTGGCCCGTGCGGGCACCCCGGTCGGCGTGCTCATGCGGCGCTGGGCCCGGCGACGCGGCCTCGAGTTGCCGCACTACGCGCTGAGCATCGTGCGTGGCCGCGGCATCGACACAGTGGCCCTGGCCCACCTGGCCGAGCGCTACGACCCGGCTCGAGTGGTCTTCGTCGACGGCTGGACGGGCAAGGGCGCCATCGCCCGGGAGCTGGCCGTGGCCGTCAGCGGGCTGGCCAGGTCGGCCCTCGGCGGAGCCTTCGACCCGCAGCTGGCCGTGCTCGCCGACACCGGTTCGTGCGTGTCGCTCTACGGCACCCGGGAGGACTTCCTCATCCCGTCTGCCTGCCTGAACTCGACGGTCTCCGGGCTCGTCTCGCGGACGGTGCTGAACCCGGCGATCCTGCGGCCCGACCAGTTCCACGGCGCGAAGTTCTACCGAGAGCTGGCCGACTCAGACGTGTCCACGACCTTCCTCGACGCCATCAGCGCGGAGTTCGAGACGGTCGCAGCTGAGGTCGAGGCCGCTCTACCGCAGCTGCAGGCCGCCGACCGGAGCCCCACCTGGGCAGGCTGGCGGGCGGTCGAGGAGATCAGCGAGGCCTGGGGGATCCACGACGTGAACCTGGTGAAACCCGGCGTCGGCGAGACCACCCGCGTGCTGCTGCGGCGCGTGCCCTGGCGGGTGCTCGTGCGCCCCGACGCGACGGCCGATCTGGCGCACGTCCTGCTGCTCGCCGAGCAGCGTGGCGTCGAGATCACCCCGGTGGCCGACCTCGCCTACAGCTGTGTGGGGCTCATCCACCCGGGCTACACCCGCGCAGCCATCGGCTCCGACGGGCTGCGAGCAGCTGGGCGGCCGCCGCAGTGACGACCCTCTTCGCCTCGGACCTCGACCGCACCCTGATCTACAGCAAGGGTGCCGCCACCCTTGGCCCAGCCGATGCGCGGCAGGTCTGCGTGGAGATCCACGATGGCAAGCAGGCGTCGTGGATGACCGCGGGTGCCGCCGCGACACTCGTCAGGCTGGCCGCGCGTGGCCTCGTCGTGCCGGTCACCACGCGCATCAACGAGCAGTACCGGCGGGTCGACCTTCCCGGCCCGCCGCCGCCCTTCGCGATCACGACCAACGGTGGCGAACTGCTCGTCGACGGCGCCGCAGACCGGGACTGGGCGCGCGCGGTGGCCGAGCGGCTGCGTGCGGGCTTCCCGCTCGACTCGGTGTGGGCGCAGGCCAGCCACGTCTGCCATCCGGAGTTCACCGTCAAGCTGCGCAACGCCGACGACCTCTTCTGCTATGCGGTGATCCGCCCCAAGCACCTGCCCTCAGGCTTCGTCGAGGACATCGCGGGCTGGGCCGCAGAGCGTGGCTGGCGGACGTCGCTGCAGGGCCGCAAGCTGTACTGGGTGCCGGAGTCGCTCACCAAGTCGGCGGCCGTGGCCGAGGTGGCGCGCCGGGTCGACGCCGGCCTCGTCCTGGCCGCCGGCGACTCGCTGCTCGACGTCGACCTGCTCCTGGGCGCGCACCGCGGCATCCACCCGCGCCACGGCGAGCTCTACGAGCAGGGCTGGTCGGCGCCGACGGTGGAGACCACCACCGCCAGCGGCATGGCGGCGGGCGAGGAGATCACCGCCTGGTTCGAGACCGCTGCCTCCTAAAGCCCTCGGCGCGGGGTCGGTGGCTCAGTCAATCCTGCGGATTCCCGCGAGGTGCCGCTTGGCCAGCTCCGGGTAGTAGACCGGGTTGGCCTGCACCCAGAACTCCGCCGCAGTGCCGGCGATCGGCTTCTTCACCACGGCAGGGGAGCCGGCGGCCAGGACTCCCGGCGGGATGACCGTGCCGGGGGAGACGAGCGAGAAGGCCGCCACCATCGAGCCGGCGCCGATCCGGGCACCGTCGAGAATGACGCAGCCGTTGCCGACGAGAGCCTCCTCCTCCAGCACCGCACCGTGGACGACGCACTGGTGGGCCACCGTGGCCCCGCGCCCGACCTCGGTGGTGGCGCCCGGGGAGGAGTGCAGCACCGAGCCGTCCTGCACGTTGGCGTTGGCCCGGATGACGATCGGTCCGTCGTCGCCGCGGAGCACCGCGCCGTACCAGACCGACGCGCCGGGCTCGATCGTCACGTCGCCAATGACCGTGGCTGTCGCCGCGACGAAGGCGTCGTCGGCGATGGTCGGGCGCTTGCCCTCGTACTCGAAGAGGAACATCTCACTCCGTAGCTGGCCCAAGGAGCAGGCTGGATGATCGGGATGGGCAGGCTGGTAGGACGGGCAGGCTGGAAGGACGGGCAGGCTGGAAGGACGGGCAGGCTGGTGGGATGGGCTAGCCCAGGCCGCGCGAGTCCTGCTTGAGCGCGGTGTCGACGCTCAGTGCCGCCGCGACGACGAGGGACCGCAGCGGCTCCTCGAGCGGGCGGTGGATCTGCACCACGTAGTTGTCAGCGGTGGTGAACATCGTCTTCGCCAGCCCCTCCCACGTCTTGGTGATCCGGGCGATCTCGACGTCGGCGTGGTCACGGATGCTGAAGTTCCAGGCCCGCCAGTTCTCGGCGTTGATCGAGCCGTGGACCTGCCCGCCGGACTCCATCGAGAAGCGGATCTTGCCGAAGGCGTTCTGCTGGACGATCTGGCCGATCTCGTTGCCCGCCGCGTCCTGCACGATGATCCGCGACTTCACGAGCTTGGCCGGCCGGGTCAGTGCCAGCACCGGCTGGCCGGTCATGTCGACGACCTGCAGCTTGTGGGTGAGGTACTGGTCGTAGGAGCTGAGCAGCCGCACCGCCTTCTTCAAAGTGCCCTGCCCGACCTCGCGCACCGCGCCGAGCTGCCGGGCGTTCTGGTCGAAGATCGCGTACTCGTTGCTGATCTCGATCAGCTTGGCCTTCTGGTTCACCACCAGGACCGGCTCGGTGAACAGGCTCCCGCCGCCCTGAAAGGCAGCCGTGCCGGCCTGCCCGGCGCGGGCGACGTCGCCGACCACCTTCTCCGGCGCGCGCTGCACCGTCGGGACGTGGCTCTGGCCGATCGGCGGATCGATCGCCTGCTTGCCGTGCGAGGAGACGTGTTCGGTCCACTGCTGGCCGTCGTAGTAGCGCATCTCGTGCCGGCCGAGCGGGTCGGCGAACCAGCCGGCGGGCGTGGGTGTCGTCATGGCGAGAGCGTACGAGATATGGGGGTCGGTGTCCGCACTACGATTCAAGAGGATCACCAACAGCGCAGCACTCATGAAGGAGACCTCGTGTCCACCAGCACCGCCGCCGCCAACTCCCGCCGGACCGTCCTGGTCGCGGCTGGGACGACGGCGCAGCAGGCGCTGCTCGACGCCGGGATCGACCTGAACGGTCCGGCAGGCGCGCTCGTGGTGCGTGTCCCTCCGCACGCCAAGGACGGGGTGCTGAAAGACCTGTCGTGGACCCCGGAGGTCGACACCGAGGTCGAGACCGTCACCGCCCAGGAACCCGACGGTCTGGCGGTGCTGCGGCACTCCACCGCGCACGTGCTGGCCCAAGCGGTGCAGGAGATCTTCCCCGGCACCCTGCTCGGCATCGGGCCGCCGATCGAGGACGGCTTCTACTACGACTTCCTGCCTGAGCGCCCCTTCACTCCGGAGGATCTGGTCGCCATCGAGAAGAAGATGGGCGAGATCGTCAAGGCCGGCCAGCGGTTCGCCCGTCGCGACATCTCCGACCAACAGGGTCACATGGAGCTGGCGCACGAGAAGTTCAAGCTCGAGCTGATCGGGCTGAAGTCCACCGCCACCGGTGACGAGGCCACCGAGGTCGGGGCCGGGGGGCTCACCATGTACGACAACCTCGACGCCAAGACCGGCGACCGCGTCTGGACCGATCTCTGCCGCGGCCCGCACCTGCCCACCACCAGGCGCATCCCGGCCTTCAAGCTGATGCGCAGCGCGGCGGCCTACTGGCGCGGCAGCGAGAAGAACCCGCAGCTGCAGCGGATCTACGGCACCGCCTGGGCGAGCCGGGACGACCTCAAGGCCTATCTCTACCGCCTCGAAGAGGCGGCCAAGCGTGACCATCGCAAGCTCGGCGCCGAGCTCGACCTCTTCAGCTTCCCCGACGAGCTCGGGTCCGGGCTGCCTGTGTTCCACCCCAAGGGTGGCGTGATCAAGCGCGAGATGGAGGACTACGTCCGCGCCCGCCATATCGCGGAGGGCTTCGACTACGTCGGCACCCCGCACATCAGCAAGGACGGGCTGTTTCACACCTCCGGCCACCTGCCGTACTACGCCGACACCATGTTCCCGCCGATGGAGTTCGAGGGCTCGAACTACCAGCTCAAGGCGATGAACTGCCCGATGCACAACCTGATCTACCAATCGCGGGGTCGTTCCTACCGCGAGCTGCCGCTGCGCCTGTTCGAGTTCGGGCACGTCTACCGCTACGAGAAGTCCGGCGTCATCCACGGCCTGACCCGGGTGCGTGGCTTCGCCCAGGACGACTCGCACTCCTACGTCACTGCCGAGCAGGCTGGCGACGAGATCAAGCACCTGCTCAACTTCGTCCTCGGCCTGCTCAAGGACTTCGGCCTCGACGACTTCTACCTCGAGCTCTCGACCCGGGACGACTCGAAGCCAGACAAGTTCGTCGGCTCCGACGAGGACTGGGCGATCGCCACTGCCGTGCTCGAGGGCGTCTGCGTCGAGTCCGGGCTGGAGTTGGTCCCCGATCCGGGCGGCGCTGCCTTCTACGGTCCGAAGGTATCGGTGCAGGCGCGCGACGCGATCGGGCGCACCTGGCAGATGTCGACAATCCAGTACGACTTCAACCAGCCCTTCCGCTTCGGGTTGGAGTACCAGGCAGCAGACGGGACCCGCAAGCAGCCGGTGATGATCCACTCGGCCAAGTTCGGCTCGAACGAGCGCTTCATCGGGGTGCTCGTCGAGCACTACGCCGGGGCGTTCCCGGTCTGGCTCTCGCCCGTGCAGGCGGTGGCCATCCCGGTCACCGACGATCAGGTCGACTACCTCTACGACGTCGTGGCCCAGCTCAAGAAGGCCGGTATCCGCGCCGAGGTCGACGACTCCGACGACCGCATGCAGAAGAAGATCCGTACCGCGCAGAAGCAGAAGACCCCGTTCATGCTCATCGCGGGTGGGGCCGACGCCGAGGTCGGGGCGGTGTCGTTCCGCTACCGCGACGGCACCCAGCGCAACGGGATCCCGATCGAGCAGGCGATCGCCGAGATCGCTGCGGTAGCGGCGAGCCGCAGCAACGAGTCGCCGACGGCCGAGCACTTCCCAGCCGCTGAACCTGCGGCCGAGCCCGGCGCTGGACCTGCGGCCGACCCCGGCGCTGGACCGGCGGTCGAGTCCGCCGCGGCACCGGAGTAGCGCTGTGACGGAGTCGGGTGGGCCGGTCGAATCGTCACAGGAGTTCGCGGGGGAGTCCGACGGCTTCGGCCGCCTGTGGACCCCGCACCGAATGGTCTACATCAAGGGTGAGAACAAGCCCGATCACGCCGAAGCCGGCCAGGACTGCCCGTTCTGCGCAGCGCCGGGCCGCTCGGACGCCGACGGGCTGATCGTGGCACGGGGCGAGCTCGTCTACGCCGTGCTCAACCTCTACCCGTACAACTCCGGTCACCTGATGACGGTGCCGTTCCGGCACGTCGCCGACTACGCGGAACTCACCGATGCCGAGGTCGCCGAGCTGGGCGCCTTCACCCAGCGGGCAATGACCGTCATCCGTAGCGTGATGGCGCCGCACGGCTTCAACCTCGGCATGAACCAGGGCTCGGTCGCCGGCGCGGGCATCGCCGCGCACCTGCACCAGCACGTGGTGCCCCGGTGGGGCGGTGACACCAACTTCATGCCGATCGTCGGTCACACCCGGGTGCTGCCAGAACTGCTCGCCGACGCCCAGCAGAAGCTCTCTGCCGCTTGGACGCAGGCATGAGCGTGCTTCATCTGCGGGGCATCTTCCTGCCCGAGGAGTCCGAACGAGACTGCTGGATCATCGACGGCCGACTCACCTTCACCCGGCCTGCGGCCGAGGCGACCACGATCTCGACGGGTGGCTGGGTGCTGCCCGGCTTCGTCGACGCGCACTGCCACGTGGGCCTCTCGCCCACCGGCCACGTCCCGGAGATCGACGGCCAGGTGGCTCAGGCCCTCCTCGACCGCGGGGCCGGCGCGCTACTGCTCCGGGACGCCGGCTCGCCGGTGGACAACACCTACATCCAGAGCCGGGACGACCTGCCGCGACTGATCCGGGCCGGGCGGCACATCGCCCGCCCGAAGCGCTATATCCGCGGTCTCGGCGTGGAGATCGAGCCGAGCGACCTGGTGGCCGAGGTCGAGCGCCAGGTCGCGGCGGGCGACGGCTGGGTGAAGCTGGCCGCCGACTGGATCGATCGCGAGGTGGGCGACCTGACGCCCGTCTGGCCCGATGCCGAACTCGCCGCCGGGGTGGCGCGGGCGCATGAACTGGGCGCTCGGGTGGCCGCCCACGTCTTCGGCGAGGAGGCCCTCACCGGGTTGATCGCGGCGGGCATCGACTCGATCGAGCATGGCAGCGGCCTCACCGACGACCTCATCGCGGTGGTCGCCGCCAGCGGCGCGGCCGTAGTGCCGACGCTGGTCAACGTCGACAACTTCCCGTCGATCGCCCTCGGCGGGGCAGCAAAGTTTCCCCGCTACGCCGCGCACATGCGTGCCCTCTACGGCACCTCGCGCGAACGCGTCCGCAACGCCTTCGATGCCGGTGTGCCCATCTACACCGGCACGGATGCCGGGGGATCGCTGCCGCACGGCCTCATCCGCGAGGAGATCCGCGCGCTCGTCGGGGCCGGTATCCCGCAGCCCGAGGTGATCGCGCAGGCGTCGTGGCGCGGGCGGGAGTGGCTCGGACTCGCCGGCCTGGTCGAGGGGGCCGAGGCCGACCTGATCGTCTACGACACCGACCCGCGGGTCGACCTCGTGGCGCTCTACAGCGCACGGCGCACGGTGCTCCGGGGCGCCGTCGTGGCATGAGTGAGGTGTCAGCCCCCGACGGCCGGGAGGGTGGTCGCGGGGCGCTCGCCGGCTGGGGACTGGCCGTATCGGTCTACTTCCTGGCGGTCTTCCATCGCAGCTCCCTCGGTGTGGCCGGCCTGATCGCCGAGCACCGGTTCCACATCACGCCGTCCCAGCTCTCGGTCTTCGTGCTGCTCCAAGTCGGCGTCTACGCGGCGATGCAGGTGCCCACCGGCGTCCTCGTGGACCGGTACGGGCCGCGACGGGTGCTGGTGGTGGCCTCGTTGCTGATGGGCTCGGCCCAGCTGCTCTTCTCGCTCGTCTCGTCCTATCCGCTGGCCCTGCTGGCCCGAGCGGTGCTCGGCTGCGGCGACGCGCTCACCTTCATCAGCGTGCTGCGCTACACCGCCGGGCACTTCTCGGCCCGTCGCTTCCCGGTCCTGGTGACGGTCACGGCGATGGTCGGGACGCTGGGCAACATCATGGCGACGCTGCCGCTGGCGGCCCTGCTCCGCCACGCCGGCTGGTTCACGGGGTACTCGGTGGCCGCCGGGCTGTCGCTGCTCGCGGCGCTGCTGGTCCTGTTGCTGCTCAACGACCACGCCGTGGCGCCCGCGCCGCTGCGTGAGGTGGCTCAGGTGCGCGAGGGGCTCGGGGCGGTGCGCCGTCGCGTGGTGACCGCGTGGGGGCTGCCAGGCACCCGGCTGGGGTTCTGGGCGCACTTCGCCTCGGGCTCGGTCAGCACCGCATTCAGCGTGCTCTGGGGGCTGCCCTACCTTGTGAAGGGCGTCGGCTACTCGACCACGACTGCCTCGCTACTGCTGCTGCTCGGGGTGCTCCTGGCCGCCGGCGTGAGCCCGGTGATCGGCACGGCCATCGGCAGGCACCCGGTCGTCCGGATCCCGATCGCGCTGGTGATCACGAGCTTCTCTGTCGTCGCGTGGGCTGTGGTCTCGCTCGGGCTGGGGGACCACCCACCGCGGGGACTGGTAGGGGTGCTCTTCGTGCTCACGCTGCTCGGGGGGCCGGGCTCGATGGTGGCCTTCGCCGTGGCCCGCGACTACAACCCCGCGGCGATCCTCGGGACGGCCTCGGGCGTGGTCAACGTCGGGGGATTCCTGGCGGCCGTCATCATCGCGATGGGCTTCGGCTGGGTGCTCGACGCGCTGGGCGGCTCCACCCCGCACGCGATGCGCTGGGCGCTGCTCGTCTGCGTCGGGGTGCAGGGGGTGGGCCTTATGCGGGTGGTGGTCTGGTACCGGCGGGTGCGGGCGCTGATCCGTCGGGAACAGCTTGTCGGGCGGACGGTGCCCGTGCCCGTGGGGCGGGTCTACTGGTGGGACGTGCACGGTTCGATGATGGGCGATGTGCCGAGCGCGATCGACGGCGACGCGGAATCGCTGATCGGCTGAATCGCCTTATCTGGTAGGGCGATCGGGTTGGTCTCGACCTCCAGTGGAGGTCTGGATATTGCCTCTTGCATCCGCCTGGTGGAGGGCGTAGAAATTGCTCACGCCACTCCGCAAGGGGCGGCGGGCACGGAGGTAAGACGGACCGAAGCGCAGGGAGATCCGCCGGGGAGACCCGGTAGAAGCCAGGCGCAGGAGCCACTCGGGGAGACCCGAGAGGGCGACGTTCCCGGGGAGACCCGGGAGCACCCGCGAGTGACGCTGCGGGGGACCGTCAGGCAACTGTGCAGGCATTCGCGCCGTCACGTGCGTAGGCCGACCGTGGGCCTCCTCGAACTCATACTTCGAGGAGGCCCACACCTTTTCTACGCCTCGATCCGGCAGGCAGCGTGCAGGCGCGCCGGTGGTTGAGCGGGGGTCGGCACGGTCCGGCACGGGGGCCGTGGAGACGGGCGTCGCGGGAGGGTCGCCGCGTCTGGCAGAATGGCGGGCTGAGTACCGACCGCTTCTGGCCCCTCTCACCAGATTCGGTCAGTCCACCCGGACGCCCTGCCTGGAGTGCCCCACCCCGGAACGGTCCGTCCACCCTTACCTGAATCTGGAGTACCAAGCCTCGTGGCAACCAAGATCAAGCTCATGCGCCTCGGCAAGATGCGCGAGCCGCACTACCGAATCGTCGTCGCCGACGCCCGCAACAAGCGGGACGGTCGCGCGATCGAGACGATCGGCGAGTACCACCCCAAGAACGACCCCTCCGTGATCCGCGTCGACGGTGACCGTGCCGCCTACTGGCTCGGCGTGGGCGCACAGCCCACCGAGGCC